>NZ_SZXM01000051.1:0-36845 GCF_005281355.1 Citrobacter sp. wls615
AGCACTGAGCAAGACGATAACGAATAAACTCTTGATTAGATTTATCCAGCCTGTAAAGTGCAATCGGGATAGCATCATCCAGTGCTGCACTTTTGACTTCAGACCATTTGTTTATACGTAATCTGATATTTTCTTCGGCCTTTCTCAGTGTTATCGTGCTTTCAATGACTTCATTTCTCAGGCAGTCGACAAGTTCCGCCTCTTCTCCTGATTCACAATTGTTCTTACTGAGATAATAAAGATTTTTTGCATTTGCGCTATGGATTGAGGAAATGCTAATTATAAGCGTAGCTAATATTAGAAAAATCCGTGCAATACTAATCATTGATTTTTATTTCCTGCTGCAGAGGTAAATAATGCATATACATAAGATAATTTTTCTGCATACTTAGAATCTCCTCCGCCATTATAACTTTTGGCAATAACGTTAGCCGTTATTGGCGATATCCATCCTATAATAGCCCTTTGCATACTACCCTTACGGTATCGTAATTCTTGGCCATCATGAACTTTACTGGGGTTCACTCCAGGATTTTCCCTTATTAAAATATCCATTGTGGTGCCTATTTGATTTGTGTCTTTGACTATATCGGAAAATGTACTATGACCTTTAATAGCAGATACCATTACAGTATGAGGATCTTTGTCGTTTGAATCATCTACAGAAATTATATCCGATTTTGACAACCTATTCATTAAGTATACAATTGCAGCTCTGATATTCATATGTGGATCTGCTATCAGATTACTTGACGTGATACTTTGCCATGTTGAGCCAGAAGGAATAACCAATTTCACCGCCTCCGATCTATTTATTACAACTGGAGCAGCTTTATCTCCCGGAACGCCAATGCGTAATGGCTTGTGTTCCCATTCATATTTATGCCCATCTGCATCACCTTCTGTCCATAACATCGCCTTTATCCAGAGCCAGTCCAGACTAGTATATGAAGGATATTTTGATAAATATCTGTTCATTTCAGACATTGCTTGAAAAATAAACTTGTCATATATGTTCCAATTTTCTTTCTTTTCCTTATGGGCATCTTCTCTTATTTTTTTCCATATATTGAGTTTATCAGTATCAGTTAATGGTTGCCTTTTAGGTGCATTGATTTTCGGCTTATCCCTCTGAGGTCGCTCAGTTTTAGGAATACCTTTGTGCTTAATGCCATTTAACTGGCTTTTACTTCTTAATGTCATATGTGTTCCTTGTGTAAAATCTTTACTAAAACACTCTCTCATCCCATAAACTGTATGCGCTGGTTCCGGCAATGCAGTGCTCCCAGTTAATTGATTCATATATAAAAGAAATACTTTCCTGAGGTTGTGCTTCACTGTCAATGACTACATGCGCAATCGAGAAATTAATATCACTAATTCGGGCTTTTTTTAATTCCAGTTTGTAATATTTTTCATTAATGCCAAATCGATTTGTCCGATAAAAATCAAAAGCGCAGGTCAATATTTCATTATCGTTAATTGCTTTTCCCAGTAAAGGAGATGATTTATCGACAGGTTTTTTTATCGTAACTGAATGATGATTGACGTTTTGATCCCGACTTAACCCATGTGTCAGTTCATATACCATAATATGATCAAGGTGCAGTAACTGTGCTTTATTACCGATAGAGTCAAGGGAACAGCAACCTGCTGAAATCAATCCTTGCTTTTCACCGTTCAGTGTTAAATAAATTAAATTAGCCATGTTAATCTCCTTGATTTAACTATTATTTTTCGGGGTTTGCTTTAGTTGCCGTTTCCGGCACTACATTGTTTTTCAGCAGCAGCCAGCGGCTTAATACGCCATCCAGCTGTTCATTAATTTGTTTTCCCAGCGCTTCCGTATTCCGTCCCTGTGCCCTGGCGTCCTGGTACTGTGTCAGCAGGGATTCCAGCGGCGTTTCCTGATTCAGTAACCGTTCCGCCTGCCAGGTGACGGTTTTGGTATAGGAGAGGGTAAAGCCCTGTTTCTCTGTCTCCCGCTGCATCATCAGGTCGGCAAAGTCGCGTAAATTCTGGCGAGCCTGCTGCCAGCCACGCATTTGTGGGCTGCTTTGCGCACGGGTTTTCAGGATTTCATTCCACTGCGCTGTTGCCTGCTGCTGTTGCAGACTCTCCGGCCAGCGGCTGTCTGCGGTTCGCATCATCTGCATACCTGTTTCCAGCAGTTGCAGCGGCGAGGCGTCAGGAAGTTGTTGCAGCCGTTGTCCGTAACTGTCCAGTTCAGGCGAAGCCAGCCAGACTGTTGCCGCGCCCTGCGCCGTATCCCTGACCTGTGCCAGTTGTTGTTGCATCGGGTACACCTGCCACCACCAGAGTGCGGCTGCGACAGCCGCCGTACAGGCAACACCCGTAAGAAAACCTTTACAATTCCGGCATGACGTGGCGCGGGCTGCTGATGCTGTATCCTTCGTGGTGCCGTGGTTGACTTCCACCTTCATTTCCGGCAGATCGGGTAGGGGCGGGAGGTTTTCCTCCGTGACGGGCTGTGTGCTCTCCGGCGCATAGATTAACGTTCTGACGGTAGCCTGTGGTGAAGTGCCCCCACTACTTTTCGATTGTGGCTCAAGTCGTTTACGCGTGTTCTGCACAAAATAAAGCAGGTTCTCCACATGCGGCTGGCGTTTCAGTTCCACCTGCTGGAGTTTGTCGCAGATAAGCTGTAACGCGCGCTCGGTCCGGTACAGTAATGGCAGGTCAGTGCCTGAAAAGGACAGTTGCTGGCGCAGGATATTACCGGTCCGGGTGTTGAGCCAGTCAAGCATCCCGGTACGGGCTGATTCATCCTGCGGCCAGAATTTATCCCAGTCGTGGCTTATCATTGCCGCCAGTAACTCCACCCCTTCGCAAAATCCGGTCAGCCCGTGTGTGCGGGTGCGCGCCAGGGTGTAATAGGTGGCCGTGTGCAGATCCACACCGCTGGCTTTAAAAATCGCCAGCGCCAGTGATTCCACCAGTTTCCAGTTCAGCTCCGGCTGCGACGGGTGAGAGGATTTATTGATCTCTTCCCGCAGGGCGCTGAATTCCGGCAGACCACGCGGATCGCTGCCGGTAACAATAATTTGTGTGAGTATGTCCTGGCTCATTTTCAGCCTCCTCAGTACAGGGTATCCGGCAGCCGGAACTGGTTAAATAGCCCACCAGTAAACGGATTGTCTTCGGTATCGGTATGCACCCGGTATACCATCGCGCCGCCGTCCACGTTAAAGCGCACGCTGAATGTGCCATCCTGCACGCCGGTGAGCTGTCCTGCGCCAAACAGCCTGAATTGCGCCCACGGTCCGCTGAAACCGATGCTACGCGGCGCGTTGCCGCCGGTGCTAATCAGCGTCAGTTTGCTTTCATTACCCTCACGCATGTTATTCGGCCAGACCAGATGTGCGGTATAATTGCGGCCCTGGCTGTAGTCCACTAACTGACCGTCCAGGTTGAGTACGCTGCGCCGTTTATTGCCGGAAAGCGAGACGGTTTCCACAGCAAACTGGGCACCCAGCCCATTCTGGCGGCTGAAGAACGCTTCGCGGATCTCCTGCGCGGTCTCCAGTTGCCTGCGGACATCCTCGCGAATGATGACGCTGCTGTCCCCGTCCCCCAGGCTCAGGTCGTTCTCCATAAACAGCCGCAGGTTCTGCTGATAAAAGGTGTCCAGTACACCATCTGGTTAAAGAAGCGTTCAAAGGCATCCAGTGATGCATCCAGTGACGAGCGTGGGTTAAACGGATAGTTGTTGGCGAGTTGCTCGTTAAACGGTTTCACTACGTTGTCACGCCAGTCAATCTCCATGTAATGAACTGCTTCCACCATCACCACATGCCAGGCTTGCTCCGCCAGCTTGCCCACCCAGCGGTTAAGCGGTGCGGGCAGCGTTTTGGCCATCTGGCGGGTGGCGAAGATCGGATCGCTGCTGTTTTGATCCAGCCGTAGCTGCACCGCTTTCAGCGCTGATTTTCCCGGTACAGGTGCGTTCTGGATCGCCAGCAGGTAACGGTGCAGTTCCGTCAGTTGTTGATAGACAGCCTGCAGGGTGTTTTCTTTGTCTTTCTGTACCGCCAGCGTGCTGTTCTCCGGGGCAAACTCATGCCCCAGGCGGGTCAGTAACTGATACTCTGGCTCAGCCATGGCTTCCTGAAGCGCTCTGTCATCCAGTTTTTCAGAGAGTACGGTGGGCTGCGTATTGTCGCGCAATGCCGTCAGCGCCCGCTGGAGCGGCTGATCGCCGCTGATAATTTGCTCCAGCGCGCCGGTCAGTTCAGCAATGGATTCGTAATTGCGCACGTTAAGGTTATCCATTCCGGCACGCCAGGTGGCGGTGTAGTCGCTGAGATACTGTTCGGTGAGCTGACGCTGAATTTCTGCCCGGTCAGCCTCGCTGTATTTCACGCTGTGGGTCAGGTTCAGTACCCAGGAATCCATCGCCGTCAGTTCGACCAGCGCATCGCGCTGTTTGACAAAATAACTTTGCAGGCCGTAACGGGTGAGGAATTGCGGAACAATAAGTTTATTATCATCCCCGGAGGTAAATACCTGATCAAACGTGGCGCCCACCTGGTCGCGTAGATTCAGAGCGGCGGGCAGCACGCCGAGCGCACGCGTTTTCAGACTCTGGTAAACACGCTGGTAGACGGGCACTTTGCTGAGTTCTTTCTGGACCGCCACCACCGGGCCGTCATACGGCGTCCAGCGGCTGATGGCGTCGCCGTCGCCTGCCTGACGTTCCGCGTGCCAGTCAGTGTGTTGCAGGGCGTAGTCCAGATGAGACATAAGCTGCGCCTGGAGATCGCGCTGACCGTGGAACTTATCGCTCCAGCGTTTCGCCATATACTGCTTCACCACCTCATTACTGCGTCCGCTTTTATCCTCCAGCATTCTGATGACGCGCAGTACCGCGAGCTTTTCCTCGCTCTCCGGCGGCGCGGCGTTCATCTCTTTGACCAGGCCATTAAACAGAGCGGGCAGGTAACGCTGCTCCAGCAGTTGCAGGTAGGTCTGCTCCACATACGGACCGACACGCCTGCCCTGATACAATCCCATATCGGCCAGGCGGCTGCGATCACCCCAGTCGCCGTAGGCCAGCGTGGCATCACGCACCGGGTTAAGTAACGGCAGTTGCAGATTGCCGTAATCGTCCATGCCCTGTGGCGGCGGAACAGACATAAAGGATTTGGCCTGCTCCAGTACGGTGACACCGGAGCGCCAGTTGTTATTGTAATAGTGATGCCAGCCCGTAATCAGCAGCAACGCGGCGATGCCCCCGGTGACGGAAAACACCGATAACCGGCGGCGGGACTGCGTCAGCCAGACACGGCTTTCACCGGCAAGATTAGGCTCTGCCAGTAAGGTCTGTGGAAACAGGTTGCGGGTAAAATAGGGGGCCGTGTCCACCAGAGGCCAGGCTGTCATCGGGCTGTGGCCCAGGCGGAACTGACGGGCAGCAGACTGCATAAAAATATCGTCTATCTGGCCACGTTGCAGGGAGGAGGTGAAGTACACGCCGCGCAGCATGACGTCCATATTTTCCCCGTCCAGTAATCCGCTCAACAGGGATACCAGCGGTTCACGGCTGCCCTGTATCTGACGAACAAAGCTGAACAGGGAACTGCGGGAGCCGGGGATTAGCATCTGCTCCGGCAGGGCGTTATTGAGCTGTTCGCCCCAGGTCTGCCAGAATGCATTCAGCTCCGCACGCCAGTCGTCATTTTCATGGGCATGACGGGTAAAGGTGACGCCAAGAATGGCATCGCGATCGTTCCTGTCCAGAGACTGAAACAGTGCGGCGAAACCGTGCAGTAAATCCAGCCGGGTCAGCACCACATACACAGGTAACTGGCAGTGAAGGTGCTGGCGTATATCCTGCAAACGTCCGCGCAGGATTTGCAGCAAGTGCTCCCGGCGTCGTTTGTCGGCAATTAGCAGATCGGGCAGATCCAGCGTCAGAATCAGGCCGTTCAGCGGCTGTCTGGCCCGTTTTTGTACCAGCCAGTCCAACAGAGTTATCCACAGGCGGCGGTGCAGCACACCTGCCTCTTGCTGCTCCAGGAGGAGGCCGTCTGCATCAAAAATGACCGCCTGTTTTCCCACGTGGGGGATCACATACCGACGCAGCTCCACTCCCCGCACGGCCTCCGGGGCGTAAATAATGTCGGACGGAAAACCTTCGCGCAGCAGCGACGTTTTGCCACTTCCGGATGGACCAATAACCATATACCACGGCAGTTGCCACAGGTAGCGACGGTTATCGAGATGGCGTTGCAGACGCAGCAGCCAGTGGTCGAGATAACGTTGCTGGGCAGTCAGCTCTATGGTCAGCGGATCTTTTTCCTCTTCACGCTGTTGTTTTTGCTGTTTTTCCAGCAATTGCAGGCGCTTCATTACCCTGACGGTAAGCCATACCAGCGCTGCAAGCGCCCAGGCCGCCGTCGCCAGCCAGCGGTTCGTCAGCGGTTTAAGCCACTGCTCCTCGTATAATGACCATGACGGGCCTTTCCACCAGATCCATACCAGCAGCACAATCCACGCCAGTGCCAGCAGCCAGGCGGCGGAAACCTTAACGCGAGGCATCGCCGGTCGGAGGGTGGATCGCAGACTGCTGAACAGTCGGGGGGGTGGTAATCTGAACACGGTAACTCCTTGTTACTTCATTATTTTTCTGCCGTGAATTTGTTTTCCAGTTGCTCCAGCAGGGACGGCTCCCAGTCAGCCAGTGTCATACGCAGCCCTGCTTTAAACAACATCCGGTACTGCTGCTGTGCAAGCTGCACCATTCCGGCGTTTTCCATCAGTTGCGCGCCAAGATACTGCCGGAGAAACTGATCGCGCGGATCACCTTCCGGCAGCTTTTCCAGGTATTGCAGCGCAGCTTCCAGTCCCTGCTCGCTGAAACACTGGTTGACAGCCTCCGTGTCTTCACCGGTCCGTATAATCGGGGCTGTCTGACTACCCGGAGACGTCGCCAGCCACTGTTTTGTCTGCTCACTCATAAACGGCGTGCGGTCATTAAACAGCAGAGTGGCAAGTTGCGGCAGGCGGACGAGAAAACGGGCCACTTCATCCCGGATAGCTTCTGCTGCGCTGGTGTAACCCAGGCGTTGCGCGGTCTGCGCCGAAAGGTAATGGCCATCGAGCCAGTACGGAGTCAGAAGCAGGCTTTTTTCAACCTGCTGCCAGAGCGCCAGATCGGCGTTGTTCAGCCGCGCCTGATAATCGGCGGTCATATCAGCAGGCACTGCCGCCAGTGGTGTCCGCCCGTCGCTTTCAGCCTGAGGTACGGATGTAATGGCCTGCCATAACGCGTAGCGGCGCAGACGGTAACCCTGCGGCGAATCCGGCTGGCGCTCACAGAGAATGGCGGCGACTTTCAGCAGTGTGTCGCGCCAGGCCTTGTCATCATGACTGTCAATATCGACGGTCGGGACAGCGGCGGCGGAAACCGATGGCGATACCGGGGAGGGGGCCGCGGCCGGAGGTGAACCGATGGATGGCGAGGGTGACGGGGCAGACAGCGAAGGCTCTGCCCCGCGAAATGCCCGGCGATACTGCGACGAGAGGTCATCGACGGCCTGCGCCAGTGCAGGGATATTTTGCTCCTGCCAGCGCTGCGCCAGTTTTGCCAGCTCAGCCAGCAGGCTGTCACGTTGCGTGATATCTGCCGATTCTGCGAAGCTCTCTGTACCGGATTCAAATCGTTTCAGTACCTGGGCGGCGAAACGCTGTTTATGGGCTGCATTTTGCGGTGCGGCTAGCGTCCAGTAATGTTCCACATATAACGTCAGTAAACGTAACGCCAGCAACGGATCACCGGCGTGTTGCAGCGTGCGTAACAGGTGGGCCAGCAGGCGAAAATCTTTGCTTTCCGAGGCCAGGAGCATCAGCCCCCGACGCTGCATTTCCGGGATATCCAACTGACTGTGAGCCAGCGAACCGAGCTTAAGCATTTCGCCGTCGATATATTCCCAGTCAGGATTATCGTCTTTCAGCGCGGCGGCCTGTTTGTCTTCCGGCAGATTTTCCAGCAGGTGTGAAATCCAGGTATCCGGAGCACGTAAGTCTATTGCCATTTTTATTCCCCCGCCCAGTGACAGGCGTCACGCAGCGGTGCGATGGTTTTCGCCAGCCCGTCAATGTTAAATGTCAGTTTCCCGGCAGCACCGTCCGTACCGGTGTCGATACTCAGGGTTTTTGCGCCAAAAAGCTGCTTAATTTCGTCAATACCGGATAGTCCGCGGCTGGACTCCAGCAGGGTGCCGTTCTCACGGATAAACCAGTGAGACTGAAAGCGTCCGTAGTCAGTGGTCAGCGTCACGGCGATGTCGTTCTGCGTCATGGAATGGGTCAGCGCCACCTGCATCCGGGTGATATTGTCCACGCAACTGAACATCAGTACCGGGCGTGGCGGGACGTTGCCGATGGCAGGTGTAGTAATAACCACCGTTGGGCGTTCGCCATCGCTCTGCGTCATCAGCAGTGCGGTGGAATTATCCGGGCGCTGTTTCTCCTGGGCGAAGGCCCGTTTCCAGGCTTCACCTTCATAACGGGCCTTTGCCAGCGCGCCATCAAAACCGGGTTGCTCCGGTGCCAGAATATGGTCATAGCAGTCAAGACGCTCCAGCGCAGCAGGCTCCCGGCGACAGGCCACCATGGCACTGAGCGTCGTCTGTGCGTTGGTTTCCGGCACCACAATTCCCGGCAGTACGGCAACCACCTGTTTTACCGGTGTTTCCGCCTGTACTGCGCCGGGGAATAATCCCGGCAGCAGCATAATGATCATGAGCGTCTGTATTCTGCTCATAGAACGGTTTCGTCCTCTGTTTCCGGTTCCGGCTGTGTGTCGGAATCAGCACTATCCTCCGGCGCATCTTCCACATCAGCGGTAAAGGTACCGTTCGTCACGCCCAGCGTGATACGGGCAATGGCGATATTCGCCGCCAGTTTCTGCAACAGCAGCAGGGACAGCGGCGGCAGCATCTCGCCGTCGATGACCGACTCCAGCATCCGCGCGCCATTTTCGGCGCGGGTGACGCGCTGCATGATTTCATCGGTGACTTCCGGCTCAATTACCACTTCCGCGCCAAAACGGGTACGCAATACGTTATCCAACCGCGCCAGTTTCCCGGCGATAATGACGGATAGTGTTTCACGCGACAGCGGCAGATACGGCACCACTTCCATGCGTGCCAGCAGCGCAGGCTTGAAGAAGTCTGCCAGTACCGGATACAGTGCGTCGTGCATGGTTTCAGGATTATCAGCATGTTCGACAATCACCTGATAACCGAGGTTGGAGGTGAGAAAAAAGACGATGTTTTTACAGTCAATCAGACGGCCTTCGCCATCTGCCATCTCGCCCTTGTCGAACGCCTGGTAGAACAGGTTAAGCACGTCTGGGTGCGCTTTTTCCACTTCATCCAGCAGCACTACGGAGTAAGGTTTTTGACGAATCGCTTCGGTCAGCACGCCGCCCTCGCCGTAGCCAACATAGCCCGGAGGGGAACCAATCAGGCGGGAAACAGTATGTTTCTCCTGGAATTCTGACATATTGATGGTGGTGAGGTACTGGCGACCGCCATAGAGCAGTTCTGCCAGTTGCAATACTGTTTCCGTTTTACCCACGCCGCTGGGACCGGCCAGCAGGAATGCACCCAGAGGTCGCCCCGGGCGGCGCAGATCCGCACGCGCTGTCAGTAGGTGTTTATGCAGATGCTTAATCGCCAGATCCTGGCCCTTGATGGTGTCGCCCAGCCACTGCGGCAGATCAGTGATGACTGACATTTCATTCTGCGACAGGCGGTTAAGTGGTACGCCTGTCCATTCGGCAATGACGGCGGCGATTTGCTTTTTATCGACGTGCGGGGAAACCAGTAACTGCGTATGGTGCAGAGTATCCAGCTCGGCGGTCAGCGCTGCCAGTCGTTCTGCAGGACAGCGTTCTGGGACGGTTTCTGGTGGCTTCGTCGCGAATTCATCTGCCGGAACGGGGATGTTTTCGACATCCACTTCTTCTGACTTCACATTTTCTTCTTCACTGCTAACGGATTCATCCAGCAGCCCTTTACGCAGCGAGATAATTTCCTGTACCAGCGCCTGCTGCTGGTGCCATGCCGCTTCCAGCTCATCCAATTCGGTCAGCGTTTCGTCATACTGCACCAGTACTTCATTCAATCGCGAGGTATCAGATCGCAGGCCTATGCGGATTTCACGCTCAAGCTGGTGAATTTCTGCTTTGCACTGATGGCTCAGTGTGGTCAGCGCCGAAATTTGCCGGGGTGGAGATGACAGGTTAATTGCCACCCGCGCACAGGCGGTATCCAGCACATCAATGGCTTTATCCGGCAACTGACGTCCGGAAAGATAGCGCTCGCTCAATGTCGCCGCTGCCTGTAACGCTTCATCATCAATCAGCACGCCGTGGGACTGCTCATACACCGCCGACAGGCCGCGCAGAATAATGGTGGCTTCGGCAGCACTGGGTTCGCATACTTTTACCAGTTGGAAACGACGCGACAGGGCGGCGTCTTTCTCGAAGTATTTTTTATATTCGCTCCAGGTGGTGGCGGCGATGGTTTTCAGCTCGCCGCGCGCCAGCGCCGGTTTCAGCAGGTTGGAAATATCCAGCCCGCCCTGCTGGTTGCCCGCGCCAATCAGAGTGTGTGCTTCATCGATAAACAGAATAACGGGTTTCGGTGACTGAATGACCTCCGCCATCAGCCCCTTAAAGCGCTTCTCAAACTCACCTTTAACCGATGCCCCAGCCTGTAATGCACCGATATCCAGCGTCATAATGTCGGTGTTTTTCAGCTTGTCCGGCACCTGGCTGGCGACAATGCGCAGCGCCAGTCCTTCGATTAAGGCACTTTTACCCACGCCCGCTTCACCCACCACCACCGGGTTGTTCTTACGGCGGCGGCAGAGAATGTCAATCATCAGGTCGATTTCATTGTCGCGGCACAATACCGGATCGAGTTTGCCGTTGCGGGCATCATCGGTCATGTTCCTGGCGTAGCGGGCAAGCAGGCTGTCGCCGGTATCGGCTGTGGCGCTGATAATCTGTCCGTTCGCATTCAGCATAACTGACTCGGCGGACGCCTTCGTCCATCCGGCAAAATCCTGCTGTAGCTGGTCGCGGTTGATGGCGGTAAGCAGCCGGGCGGCGGCAGGCAGCACGTAGCGCAGCGGCGAGTGGAGCAGGGCGAGCAGCAGGACGCCGCCGCGCAGCTCTGTCAGTTGCATTTCAGCAGACGCCAGCAGCCAGGCCTCTTTCAGCCATTCAACCAGCATGGGGGAAAACGACGGATAGCTGTCCGCTGAGCGGTGGGCTGCGTAATTTTCCACTGTCAGCGCCCGGTGTAAATCATCGGTGCAGATCCCGGCGCGTTCAGTAATGACCCGCAAATCGCTGCGCGGGATAGCCAGCATCTGAATCAGTACATGGCTGGCGGTGATTTCCGTCGCCTGCTGGCTCATACACTCCGAGGCTGCGGCTTCCAGCGCCTGTTTCGCGAAGGGGGCGAGCCGTTTTACCAGGGTGGCTAAATCAATCTGGATCATGGAATAGACGTCCTTATCTGGCAAGCAGCCGGTTTAACTGGTGAAGAATGTCCTGCGTCTGGCTGTCCAGACGCAGCAGATAAAAGAAATAGAACAGCGCCAGCACGACGATACCGCCACACAAAACATGGCGGATAGTCAGTCGTTTAATGAGCTGGTAGCGTCCGCCCTGGGTTTTTTTATCCTGGTGCAGCAGCGGGAAAGGCGCGTCGCCGCGCAGTTTATGCAGAACGTGATACAGGCGGCGGTATATCTGCTCAAACTCCCCCTGATCCTGGACTGCCACTTTATAACGCCCGCGAAAGCCCAGTGAAAAGCAGATGTACAAAAACTCCAGTAGATCCTGGTAGCGTTTTGGCTCGCGCATCAGGCGCTCCAGCAGAATAAAGACCTTTTCACCGCCCCAGGCTTCATTGTGGAAATGCACCAGTAACGACTGTTTGATCCACTCGTTCTTGTTGGACCAGCCGTTACCCAGCGCTGCTTCGTCAATAAAGGTACACAGGATGTAGCGAAACGAGATAATCACACCAGGCTCATAACCCTGCTCCTGGAGTAACAGCTCCATCGCCTGCACATCCGTCACCACCTGGGTGAACAGGTGTTCCGGCATGGCATGGCTATTCATTCCCGCAACACGCATCACCATCCCCAGTAGCGGCGTGGCGGCGTCGATCATCGGGTTCAGGCTGTTGCCGCGTAGCGAAAGCTGGTACTGGCGGTGGCCTGCACTTTCGTATCCGGGTAACGGGGGCAGTGACAGCTCATCCATCGCGTTATCCTCTTATGGCCCACAACTGCATATTCAGATCCGGAAAATTGCCGGAAACATGCAGGGCGACAGCTCCGGTAGCAACGACTTCAGCCCACACAGCACCGCTCTTGTCCAGTTCGAAATAGCTGAAACCGGCATGGTACGGGAGCTGGCGGGGAGCCACCATCAGGGTGTGCAGCGGTATGCCGGGGATCTGCACACTGACCATATTGCGAATTTTTTCCGGCGAGGAAATTTTTGACTGCTGGATAAACTGGCGCTGGAGTTGCTGTGTCTCCATTTTCGCCGCCACCGCCAGCACGAAGGTGGCCGACTGCAACAGTGTTGAGTCATGTACGTCAGCCTGCCAGATACCGTCGCGCAGATGCAGCGGCAGGTTAACCGCCCTGGGTGACAGGACGGTATGCAGTGCTCGCTTCACTTCCGGCAACAGTGTTTTGAAGGTTTCTGTCAGGTTGCGGTGATCGTAGACATCCAGCGGGCAGGGCAGACGGGACGGCTCGGTAAATGTCATGAGTTCGCCCAGCAGCCCGGCCAGATCGAGATAAAACATTTCCGGATGAAGCTGTGGCCTGTGGGCACGGTGGGTGAACCGGGTCTGATTGCGGTTGAGCAGTTGCAGCATCATAAATTCCGCCACGTCTGCAATACCGCTTTGCGCCGGAGAGCCAATACGATTAGCCAGGTCATTAGCCCGACCGCCAACCGCTTCCTGTACCTCGCGGAGAAATTCACGCAACCGCGTGCTGACGTAGATGTTCTGGCAGGTGGGGATAAAGCTGTCGTCCAGCATCAGGGAACCGTCTGCGCGCCTGTCTTTGATACGGCACAGAGGCAGCGTGATATACGCGCTCATATCGTCCGCCCCGCTCATAATACGGGGGGTTAACTGGCCCAGCGTCAGCGTCCGCGCATCGCCATTTTCGGAATGCAGATCCCGGACGCTGGCATCGTTCAGCCGGTAACGCCCCACCTGTTGCCCGTAACTGACTTCGCCTCTCACATCGCTGGCAACAGGTAAGGCCAGATAGACATTACGGCTCTCTTCATCAGGAAAACTGTCCGGATGCAACGGATCGGGGAGTGCATCCTGGTCCGGAAGGGAAAACACGGTGCCATCCGGCAGGGTGCCCGACGCGCTGTCGATCATAATTTTGCCCTGTCTCAGCAGTTCATCATTGAGAGAAAGTTCGGTAAATCCCCAGGACAAATCATGTGTGGCCCGGAAACGCAGATTATTCACATAATCGTTATAACGTTGCTGCTGCTGGAGATGGTGCGGACGCATCAGCGTTCCTTCTCGCCACATCACCTTGTTTCGCGTGGTTGCCATCGTTAATCATCCTCTTTTTTCATTTCAATACTGCTCTGCCGGATATGTACCAGCAGGCGGTAGTTGTGTCCTGTCCCTGCCACCGGTTCTATCTGCTTCCATTGTGTGGTCTGGTCGTCGGAGAAGTAGGCAATCACGCCGATAAACTGCGTCTTCTCATCCATCTTCACCGGCGGCAGGGTTTTTATGGTGTCGGGCAGCAGGCTGAAATCCTGGTGATCGATATAGTTTTTCCCCAGCGCATCCGGTAACGGCGTACTGGCGAGCTGGTCATAATCCGCGGCCTGTAATTTCGAATCATCACTCAGGTAAACCAGTTGTACGTCTACCGCCGCCGCTTCACCGTCCGAATTGATGTTGATATCCGGCTCCGTCAGCAACGTAATCGTCACTTGTGACGGCTGGTCAGCCAGTTTGCCGACCTGAATATCCGGGTTTTTGATGACCTGGCCGATTTTTTTTGCTGTTTCACAGCCGCTCAAAGCGACGGAGAGCAATGCCACTGCCATCCAGACACGGCAAAAACGCCTGGTCATGCTTCCGGCTCCCGCTGTTTTTCACGAAGTATCCGGTCATAAACCTGGGCATACACTTCGTTAAAGAGCATCTCAAAACCCTGCTGGCGGCTGGAGGTCAGCTCATCGTAATAATGGCTGTACATCTGCCACGCGCCGGCATCATCCAGTGGCTTGCGCAGCTCATGGCTTCGGCGGTACTGCACAAAACGGCGCATCAGGCTCTGCGGCGAGAAGGCGTCCAGCAGCACGCGCAGCGATTCCACAATGGCGGCGCGGTTGGCTTCTTCGTGATGGCGGATATTACGCAGGCTCTCGCTAACGGCGGCAGGCGCGGCGAGATGCACCGGGCTTTTCCCTTCGGCAAACAACACGTCCAGCGCTGTGGCGTAGTCCATATTCAGGCGCAGCGGGTTATCTTCCAGCGGACGAAGATGCTTGTCAGACAGGCTGTTGCGGCGCTGCTGTAGTTCAAGCAGTCCCTGAATCGCTGCCTGCAATGTTCTTCCGGCCTCTTCCAGAAAATCGTCGGCGTCTTCTGTGTTATGCACGGCAAGCGTTCCGCCCAGCCCGCGCAGCAACGGGGTGACGGCGAGATGGCGCTGCGCCGCGTCCGCCGGTGAAATCGCGTTATTATCGCTGTCTTGTGGATTGGCACACATGGACGGCAGATCCATAAACGGCGTGTTGATCCCTCCATGCGTAACCGGATCGGACAACGGCGCGGATGGTCGGGCAGGCGTGATCGCCGCAAGAGGATCGTCCCTCGTGGTCAGACTTTCGGCCCGCAGTGCCTGCAATGGATCGGTGGAAAAGCCATTAACAACGGTATCTGCAATCTGGTGGCGGGATGGTATCCCAGGATATTCCGGTGCGCCGTCAGTGGACAGCAATGTGTCTGACAGAATGTCGTGGTTAGAAACGATTGTTTCAGGGGTGGCCATCTCTTCGTCGTAATTCCGCATCCCGCCCTGGTTCAGATAAACCCGGAGTATCAGATTCCCCGTCTGGATTTCATCGCCCTGGCGTAACTGCACCAGATCCGAGGCTACCGTAACTTTGGCCTGATTCAGCCATAGTGGTGCGGCCAGCGGATGCAGGCAGAATGCGCCATCATGCAGACTGATGGTAAACGCTTTCGCCGGAATATCCTGATGTCTGTCCTGAACCGACCAGTGGCACTCACTGCTGTGGCCCACATCTCCGCCCTGCGTGAACAGACACCGTGCCGCGCGCCCGCTTTCTAGTTCACTGCCGTTAACAACATGCAGTGAAAGCGTCTGTTGCCGCGCTTTTCCTTCCGCCATATCATGCTCCATAATGGTTATATTTTACTCCCTGACCTGGATGGTGACTGAGGGATGTTCCCCCGGATCGCCGAGAAATGACGTCCAGCCCAACAGTGCGCTCTTGTTATCGCCCAGCCTCATGGTGCTCACCTGTTCCGGTGCCAGTCCCAGGTGCAAATCCCAGGCAAGTTGATCACGCAGGACGAAGGAGACAAACATCGCCAGCGGCAGAAAGTTTTCTCCTGATGGCAGGAACGAGAGAAATTGCTTACGACTCAGGTTGTTAATGCTTAACTGAAATTTACCGCTGAGATCGGGAACACTCGTCCCGAGAACAAAACTGCCCAGCACCGTTCGCCCGGTCAGTTTTTCGCCATTTTTAATTGTGTAACATCCGAGACTGTTCTGCTGATCCTGCTCTATTTCCACCATCCGTCGCTGCCAGTTTTGCAGCGTCACTTCAGATAAATTTAAATCGAAACAGTGAGCGACCAGCGAGCAGACGATCTCCGGCGAGCGTCCCGGATTCGCCAGTATTCCGGCATAGGCCAGCATTTTGCTGTGATTAATTTCCAGTCGATCGCGAAGCTGCCGGTGGCCCAGCCCGACCAAGGAATACATCCGCTGCGAGAACGCATCCACACCGCCGTTACGAAACGAGACGTGGTAGCGATACTTACGCCAGATATGCCAGACAAACTGTGTCAGGCGATGGTTAAACATATCCAGAAAATCGCTAACCGGACTTTGCTCATGCACGGACTTCCAGGCCAGGTGATCAAGGTAATAACCGGGCAGAGGAGACTGGCTGCCCTGTAGCCCCATAAAGGTGGTGGTCATTCGGAACTGTCCGGCGGTCTCCTGCTCCAGCGCGCTGACATCACTTACCGGAAACCCCTGGCTGGCGTCAGCCCGGAAACGAATGGTCTCCTGTGTCGGAGGGGTATCCAGTGATAACGCCGGTGTATCACCACCCTTTGATGCCAGTCGGTGCAGCAATTCAGAGAGGGCGAAAAAATTACAGGCGCAGGCGTCCTGAAGAAAATTCTCTCGCAACGTGTTTTGTTCATCCTGTACCGGGGCATCGCCCGGATTCAGATGAGCGGGTGTTGCCCGGTTCTTTCCGCCCATTTCCATGACTCCTGGCTTTCCGTGTTAATAATGGTGAGCATGTGGAATGAATTGACGCTGGCATACAGCGACAGAAAGTGTGACAAAACCGCACCCAGAAGGTACATCTCTCCTTCACAGACAAACGGCCCCGGATGGATATACAGGGTTGATGCCAGACCTCTCACCGGTATCCCGGTAAATAGTCGATCCACAGGCCTGGTTTCCAGCCGTTCAATGGCATCCAGTTTTTGCTGTGACAGGCGAGCCAGTTGCGGATGATGAATGGCGTGGCGATCAAAATTAGCTATGACCTGTTTGAGCGCATCAGCATCCAGCAGTGACAGATAATTTAGGTTCATGGCGGATAGCAGGGACCAGTGCAGGCTGCCGTCTATAACCGGCCAGAGTGGCGGCGCGGGTCGGGTGATATTGCGAAATGACGCCACTGCCGCGTTTTTACCTGTTGTACCTGTGATGTCGCCAGGCAGGATCTGTACCGGCAACTCACGGTTGGTGCAGGTCAGCGATACCGAGACCACTTCATTATTAAGCAGCGAGGCATCCGGGTGGCAGCCATCGGCATGAATAAAAGCCAGTGTATGATCAAAGCCCCGGTGAAACAGCGAGGTCCTGGTCCGGTGCTGCCAGTAGACCACTTCCCGCTTACGGCTGTATTCCATCTGATGACTGAAACTTTCAAAAGCAGGCCACTGACGCACAGAAGGTGTGGTAACAGGGTGTCCAGACTCTTTTTTTCTGAATATACCCTGCGTCTGGCTCACCACACTGTTAACCGAAAAAATGTCGTAATGATCCGGATAGTGGCGGCTGGGTATCAGCGGATAATCTGCCCGCTGGTGATCCAGTGTAATTGCTTCGGCATGATGGAAAAAAAGATTAATGGCGGGTGCACAGTATAAACGCAGGGAACCGCGATGTAACTGGATGTCCACGGGTAGGGGGCGTGAAAAACGCAGCCGCAGGGTGAAACGGTTCTCCTTCAACCTGTCAGGTAGCGCCGGGATGCCACAGGCATCGAAAAAGAGAAAACTGTCGGCGTAGCAGAAAAACTCCTGGAGAATACGGTAGCCGCTGTGGACATTACCAGGCCAGGGCAGCATGGCATCTTCTGGCTCAAACCCCACAGCTTTCAGCATAAATTCGGGCATCGCGATCAACTGCTCACCCGTAAGCAACTCTGCTCCCTGTAAATATTCGCAAAACCACAAATAAAGCTGGTGGCGGGTATAGTTATCATCGTTGCCCAGCCAGAAGCGCAGCCTGTTCAGATCCAGGGTGGTAAAATCTGTACCCGGTGCGACGGCAAATGTAATATCAATGATGCCATGGCGGGGCGTACTGCGATCCTCAACCTGATCCAGTTTAACGGGCAGTAGCCAGATATCCCGGCAAAGAGTGAACGTACAGGGCGGGGCTACATCGTGTTCATTGCCGGAATACGCAGACAATACCTGGTTTCCCTGAGTCCCCTTCGCACCGGTTGTGAACTGTTCGTTACGGGGGATGCATACTGGCACGGAGGTTTTGTCCATATCCGGGCTGTATTCAATCAGCGTCATCGACGGCACCGGACGCAGATAATTGGGCCACAGCATTTTGATCAGGCCGTGTGTCAGCTCAGGAAACTCATCCTCAATTTTCTGGCGCAGATTGCCGGTCAGAAAGGCCACGCCTTCCAGCAGACGCTCGATATCCGGATCGGCCCCTTTTTCAGCCAGAAACTGGGCCAGATGCGGCTTTTCGGTCGCCAGTTGTTTACTTAACTGGCGAAGGTAATTCAGTTCCTGCCTGTAATAACGCTCTTCGAGTTCCATTTTACTACTCCACCCGATAATGCTGACTGCCGTCTGGTGCCATATCAAACTCAAGCACATCGTTGATGTCGTTAAATGTCACCCAGGCGGTGATATGGAATGTTATTTCCTGCGGGCTGGCCACCAGGGGAAGCACCGCCCGAACCTCAGCATGTGAGATTCGGGGTTCATAACGCTCAATACACTGCACGATGGCCTGGCTCATGGCGCTACGATAATTATCTGACCCTTCCGGCTCTTCGATGCCAAGCTCCGGGGTACCCCGACAACTGCCGGAGCGGGTGTTCAGAATATTTCTCAGGCTGTGGCGAATGGACTGTCTGAATGCCTCTATATTGCTGTCCCTCCGCCAGTTTCTGGCAGGAGGGTTTTCCAGGCGCTCAAACAGCGAACCGGCAGGCCTGTCGCGCTCCGGTATCACTTGTCTAACCGTCCGACTAAAGACAATTCAAACGACGCACCCATATATTTAAAATGGGGTCTTGCGGAAATTGCCACCTGATACCAGCCCGGTTCGCCGTCCACGTCCAGAACTTCAACTTTAGCGCCACGCAGGGGCTTACGGCTGCGGACGTCAGCAGGCGGATTCTCCTGGTCAGCGACATACTGGCGGACCCAAATATTAAGTTCCCGCTCAAGGTCACTTCTCTCTTTCCACGACCCGAGCTGCTCACGTTGCAAAACTTTAATGTAGTGTGCGAGGCGGTTAATAATGAACAGGTACGGTAGTTGCGTACCCAGCTTGTAGTTAGTTTCGGCATCTTTGCCCGGAAAATGCTTGGGTTTCTGAACCGAATTGGCGGAGAAAAAGGCGGCGTTATCGCTACCCTTGCGCATGGTCAGTGTAATGAAGCCTTCCTCGGCCAGTTCAAATTCACGGCGGTCAGTAATTAGCACCTCTGTTGGGATCTTGGCCTGAATCTGCCCCATTGATTCATACAGATGTACCGGCAGATCTTTTACAGCGCCGCCGCTTTGCGGACCTATAATATTGGGTGCCCAGCGGTATTTTGCGAAACTGTCAGCGATGTTAGCTGCCAACATCCAGGCGGTATTGCCCCATAGATAGTGCTCGTGGCTGTGGCTGACATCTTCGGCGTAATTAAAACTCCTGATGGGGTTTTCGGTGGCGGAATAGGGCTGGCGGAGCAGAAAACGCGGTGCGGTCAGCCCCAGGTAGCGAGAGTCTTCAGAATCACGCAGAGCACGCCATTTTGTGTAGGCCGGGCTCTCAAAGATGGCATAAAGATCTTTGATATTGGACAGCTCAGTCCATGAATTGAGCCCCATAAATTCCGGCGATACGGAAGACAGGAACGGCGCATGGGCCATAGCGCCGACGGCGCTGACATAATTCAGCAGTTTCATGTCCGGCGTGGTATTTTTGAACTCATATGCGCCTAATACCGCCGCGATGGGTTCACCGCCAAACTGGCCAAATCCGCTGGAATAAACATGTTTATAGAAGCCTGACTGGGTAATCTCTGGCGCAAACTCGAAATCGTCCAGCAGTTCTTCCTTGGTGACATGCAGAATATTAACCTTAATATTCTCGCGAAAATCAACGCGGTCCACCAGGGCTTTCATTGAACGCCAGAACGACTCCAGTTGCTGAAACTGAGGGGCGTGAATAATAGAATCCATCTGACGGCTGATACGGCCGTCGATGTCCGCAATCATGCTGTCCACGGCCAGTTTGTTTACGGGTTCTGAAGGTGAACTGGATTGCAGGAGGCTGGCAACAAAAGCCGTTACGCCCTGACGGGCAATATCATAACCGTCAGCGCCGGGCTGGATACGGGTTTGTGCCATGATTTCATCAAGCAACGACGGGGCATGGCTTCCCTGTTCAGTGCGGGTGGAAACAAGTTCTTCTTCCTGTAAAGACATACTGAAAATCCTTGTGTTGATCTGTATTTCTGGAACCAGGTTTCACTGTCGGTGGAACACCTTTCGCCAGTGTGGCTTCATCTGCTGGTACCCGTTGATATGGATGATTTCATCCATCAGACATCCGATCCTCTGGTCAAGCGCCGCGACCAATACATCCAGTGTTTCTGTGCTGATGTCGCCTGTCTGACTGATAAATAACCGGATCACTGCCTGCGTTATTGCGTCATCGGTTCTGTAGGTCTCTTCCCGCAAGCCCATACCAGGATAATCTCCCTGAAAAACAGAGGTTACTGGTTTTCTGCCTGGCTGATCTCCCGCAGTAACTGTTCTCGGGATTCTTCATTTTCCAGCAATGCCTGAAGCTGGGCGCGAAATGCAGGCAGATTACCCAGCGGCCCTTTTAATGCTGTCAGCGCTTCGCGTAGTTCCAGCAATTTGTTCAACTCCGGCACCTGTTTTGCCACACTGTCCGGAGAAAAATCGTTCAGGGATTTGATTTCCAGCGAGATATTCATCTCATCGCCATCTTTTGCGTCGTCCTTCAATGATGCCGGAACCGCAAAATTCAGGCTAATGGACGCTTCTGCCATCACTGAATTGAATGAATGTTTGTCGATAGAAACCATCTGGCGTTCATCAAGTGGCGTTGTTTCCTGTGAGTTTCCGGTATCCCCCACTATCAACATATTAAGGGGTAATTCCACTTCAGAAGGCTCACCGTCCGTTTTTGGAATATAAGAAATATTAATGCGTTCTTTGGGTGCCACGCTGCCGTTATAATCTTTGCTCATAGAGATCATCCATCAGGTTACGTTATGTTTTTTGCATCTCCGTACAGACTATGGAATGCCGTGTAATAAAAAACCTGGTAATCATTTTACGCGCAGAAAATTTTTTGAGAAGCACTTTTTCAAAATTGAATACAGGAGTATTCTTCTTTTTTTGTTATTTTAGGATGGCGTTGTTTTTGTAAATAATATCTTGAAAACTATTTTAATGAATGGTGTTTTGTTTTTTTTAGTTGGTTGATTTCTATGTGTTTTTTTGTTTGTTTGTGCATGAGTTAAATGCTATCTATATGTATTCATACACTTTTCATTCATCATTAATAAAATGGAGTGATGAATGATGCTTACGAAGATGGTGATGGTGAAAAAAGAATGGATATAATATTTATTCATGAGTGAGTATCGTCCTTATTTTATAAAAATAAATGCTGATATATTATCATGTGAATATGTCGGCATGTAATTTAGTCATCATGTGAATGCTTTTTAGTCTCGGATTGTACGATTCAGCTTGCTATATGAAGAGAGCTTAAGCTACAGGGTTTTTAATGTAATCCACATATTTTTATCTGTCGGATATCTTTCTGCAGATGTATGTAAGTGTCATTAATCGTTAACAAGGAGTTTATAAATGCCAACACCGTGTTACATCTCAATTACGGGGCAAACCCAGGGCAACATCACCGCTGGTGCATTCACCGCAGATTCTGTCGGCAATATCTACGTGCAGGGTCACGAGGATGAAATGCTGGTACAGGAATTCCAGCACAACGTGACTGTACCAACCGATCCACAGTCCGGGCAGCCGAGTGGCCAGCGTTCGCACAAGCCGTTCATTTTTACTGTGGCGCTGAACAAAGCTGTACCGCTGCTGTACAACGCGCTGGCTTCAGGAGAAATGCTGCCGAAAACTGAACTGCACTGGTGGCGTACCTCTGTTGAAGGCAAACAGGAGCACTATTTCACCACCCGCCTGACAGACTCGACGATTGTGGATATGAGGTTGCATATGCCGCACTGCCAGGACCCGGCCAAGCGCGAGTTCACGCAGTTGCTCGAAGTCTCACTGGCCTACCGCAAAATCGAGTGGGAGCACGTCAAGTCCGGCACCTCTGGTGCTGATGACTGGCGCGCGCCGCTGGAAGCGTAAGTATCAACAGCATCCCGCTTTTGCGGGATGCTGTTTTTGTTGGGGATCGAAAACAAAAAAGCAGTGTCAGTAAGGGGTTACGTTTTTTTACGGGAGATGGCGGACGCCAGAAACTTCGGCGGTAGCGTGCTTGAATGCAAGCGTGGCACTGTACTGTCATTCGCCTCAGTCCGGCTGTTGGTTTCTTTTCCCTGTTAATTCAGGAGGTTATTCATGTCAACAGGATTACGTTTCACACTGGAGGTGGACGGCCTGCCACCGGATGCGCTGGCCGTGGCATCCTTTCACCTGGAGCAGTCCCTTTCCTCGCTGTTCACTCTCGATATCTCGCTGGTCAGCCAGCAGCTTCTCTGCATTGATTTCTCTCAGGTACTGGAAAAAACAGCCCATCTTAAAATCTGGCAGGGGGATGAGATACAGCGCCGGGTGAACGGTATTGTGACCTGGTTTGAACAGGGGGAAAACGACGGACACCAGATGCTGTACAGCATGGTGGTCCGGCCACCGGTGTGGCGTGCCTCCCTGCGGCAGAATTCCCGTATTTTTCAGAATGAGGACATTAAAAGCATTCTGGGGACGATATTGCAGGAAAACGGGGTGACGGACTGGAGTCCGCTGTTCAGCGAGGGGCATCCTGCGCGGGAGTTCTGCGTGCAGTACGGTGAAACGGATTATGACTTTCTGGCGCGGATGGCGGCGGAGGAAGGGGTGTTCTTCTACGAAGAGCACTCGTCTGACAGCGACGACCAGAGCCTGGTGCTGTGCGACACGGTGCGCTTTCTGCCGGAGGCGTTTGAAATCCCCTGGAACCCGAATACCCGGACCGAAGTGAGCACGCCGTGCATCAGCCAGTTCCGCCACAGCGCGCAGATACGCCCGTCTTCTGTCATCGGCAAGGACTACACCTTTAAACGCCCCGGCTGGGCGGGTCGCTTTGAGCAGCAGGGGCAGAATCTGGATTACCAGCGTACACAGTATGAGGTGTTTGACTATCCGGGGCGCTTCAAGGACGGCCACGGTCAGAACTTCGCCCGCTGGCAGGTGGAGGGATGGCGCAATAATGCCGAAGAGGCGCAGGGAAAAAGCCGTTCGCCGGCGATATGGCCGGGACGGCGTATTCAGCTGACGGAACACCCGCAGCGGGCCTGAACCGGGAGTGGCAGGTGGTGAGCAGCGATTTGCAGGGGAAACAGCCGCAGGCGGTGGCGGGGCGTTCCGGCTCAGGGACCACCCTTGAGAATGATTTTACGGTGATACCGGCGGACAGGACGTGGCGGCCGGGTCCACAGCCAAAGCCGTCAGTGGACGGCCCGCAGTCGGCGGTGGTCACCGGCCCGGAGGGTGAGGAAATCTTCTGCGACGAACACGGCCGTGTGCGGGTGAAATTTAACTGGGACCGGTATAGCCCGGCGAACCAGGACAGTTCGTGCTGGATACGGGTGGTACAGGCGTGGGCGGGGCCGGGGTTCGGCAACCTGGCGATACCGCGTGTGGGGCAGGAAGTGATAGTGGACTTTCTCAACGGCGACCCGGACCAGCCCATCATCATGGGGCGCACCTATCACGCGGATAACCCACCGCCGGGCGGGCTGCCGGGGACAAAGACGCAGATGACCATCCGCTCGAAGACATACATGGGCAGCGGCTATAACGAGCTGATGTTCGAGGACAAGACCGGGCAGGAACTGCTGTCGATGCACGCGCAGAAGGATATGGACACCAAAGTGCTGCATGACCGTAAAACCACCGTTATTCACGATCACACCGAAAATGTCGGTCATAACCAGAAGGTGAGGATCAAAAGGGATCGAAAAGTGTTGATCGGCCACAATCTGCGACAGGTTGTGCTGAACAACCAGAGAACCACCACCCTGAAACATAAAAAAGAGTTCACCGGGCTGACCAGCCGGGAAACAGTGGGGGTGCTGAAAGCCGTCACGGTGGGCGGCGTCTATCAGACCACTGTTGTCGGGGAGATGAACACCTCCGTCATTATGGCCCAGACCGAAGAGGTGGGGCTGCTGAAATCAGTCACCGTGAATGGCCCTCTGAATGTGAGTTCAGCCACGTCCATCACGTTCACCTGTGGTGCCAGTTCCATCACGATGAATGCGGCGGGTGTGGTGACCATCAGCGGAACTGAATTTAATTTCAGCGCCAGCGGGCCGGTCGCCATAAAGGGCAAGGATGTGGATATCAACTGAGGTGTGAAATGGAATTTCGTAATCTGACGCCGTTTTCCACCCTGTGTTATTCGATGCTGGATAAACAGGATGTGGAGCACCGTGTGGTGGCCATGAAGGTGGAGTTTAGGCTGGAACGCGCCGCTGGTGATATTTTCAGCGTGTGCATTCAGGAAAACCCGGCGATGCCGTTGTGTATGCAGGATGAATACGCCGGTGAGCAGAGTCTTTCGCAGGTCTTACAGGAAAGCGATCTGTCCCCGTTCAAACCCCGCTGTGATGTTATTGTTAATGGTTCAGCGTATGCGCCCGGCGGTCTGCCCGTCCGGGAAATGTCCGTCAGCCTGCGTCTGCTGACAGCAGATCGCCAGATACTGCTGGATAAGCCGCTTCGGGTGAGCGGAGAGCGTTTTTTCGTCCGCCACCCGTTAACAGGCCAGTGGTCGTTGTCAGAGCCGGAGCCGTTCATCTCCCTGCCCCTGCATTATCAGTATGCTTTTGGCGGTGAGTGCCGTATTGATAAAGATAATGATGCGGCCGGACGGGTGCCGGATAAACACCGCCTTAACCCTGAACAACAGGCCGGACATCCGCAGCCGGATAACCCGCCAGTTGCCCATACGGCCTGCATCACGAACCCGTCGGGGCGGGGTTTTATTGAGCGCTGGTACGCGGACACTCTGCGGCAGTCGCAATTTCCTGCTCCGCGCATTACCGATCCCCGCCATCCTTTTACTCTGGATTCCTTTTTGCGTTGTCAGGATGGACAGGCCGATTTTGCGGCGGCGGCGTTTCAGCCAGCCGGATTTGGTTTTCTGGCGCAGAGCTGGCAGCCACGTCTGGCGCTGGCCGGAACATACGACAGGCACTGGCTGGAGACCCGGCATCCCGGCTTACCGGCGGATTTTGATTTCAGCCACTGGAACGGTGCGCCGGAGGAACAGCAAATTCCTTACCCGTCACCGGGGCTGCGTTTTGAGGTGCAGGGGATGCATCCTCATGGCGATATCGCCGTTCAGCTTCCGGCAGATAAGGCGGTTGTGCTGTTGCGTATGGACGATGGTTCGCTGGTTCCGCAGTGGATGGTGATGGATACCCTGATTCTGGATACGGAGAAAATGACGCTGGCCGTCACCTGGCGTTACCACATCAACATCAGTGCGCCGGTGCGGGTAATGGAAGCGCGCTATATCACGGAAACGTCGCAGGAGGGATAGGGAATGGCTGATAATGTCGCGGCCAGGCAGGCCACAGGCTGGATTGTCGTCTGTACAACACCGGATGTCTGTAAAACCCCGATGGGCTCCTCAACGCCTCCGGTTCCCTACCGGGTGACGGCGCAAATGGCCGATGCTGTTCAGGTGGTCCCCACTGTGAATGCCAATGGTAAACCGCTTGTCGTGCTGACGCAAAGTTTTATCCCGAAAACCGATGGCGATGAGCCGGGCGTGGCGAAAGGGGTGCAAAGCGGCACGGTGGCCGATATGTGTGAGCCGCTGGAGCACAGCAGCAGCGTCAAAGCGGGCGGTTATTGTACGCTGCGGCATGATGACCAGTTTTACATGAATAATAAAAACACGGTGGGAAAAATCGTCGGACAGACGCCGTCTGCCAGTAAATCAGCGTCAGATTCGAATCCGGAAGTGGTGCCGGAAACACCGGAGGAAAAGGGGTTCTGGAAAACGCTGGCTGACTCGCTTAATCAGGAAACGGACTCCAGAGTGGCGGCTACCAGAAATCTCAAGGACGTTCTTGTGAATTCGCCACCCGCCATACCTCCACCCAAAGGGCTGGCCAATTTTTCCATTCTTGCAGCAGTGACAAACCCGCAAATTCCTTCTGATGTGTTCCGTAAAATAGCAGCAAACGGTGGGCCAGAAGAACAGGCAGTGTTTGACCGTGTATATGATAAATATGGTGGGGCCCTTACGGCATTGAGCAGTGTAGGGTTAATGTACGTCTCGGGCGGAGGGGCGGCCGGATTAAAAAGCATGGCCTCGGCTGAAGCCGGATTAAAGGGACCGGCCTTAGCTGAAGGAAGGGGATTGATCAACATGGAAACGAGGCTGACAGATGAAGGTGCCTCGCTGATAGACTACAGTAAGGTGAGGCCGGAAGGCGGCGTGATTGTAACCGGAGAAGGCGCAGAACTGACTGCCGCAAAAACGGTGCCGCCGAACACAATCACTGAACCGGGTATGCAGGTCAGACAGAACCCAGCAGTAAAACCAGGGAATGAAGGGACAGGGCAGACGGCTGAAAATGTGAGTTCAGCAGGAGAGCCGGTCGATATGGTCACCGGTGATTTCCTCCAGCACCTGTCCGTCCTCACTGTTCCCGGTACGCTCCCCCTCACGTTGACCCGCCTTTACCGCTCCCGCACTGACGCCAGCGGCCTGTTCGGCGCAAAATGGACGGACGAGTGGTCGCGTTTTCTCGAACTGGACGCCGGAAAAATCCATTTCACCGACCATGAAGGCGTCACGCTGACCTACACCATTCCGGATAACGGCCTGCTGGTGGATGGGGTGAACAGTCGCGTCAGCAGCTATGTGCTCTCCGGCGATATCCGTGGTGAACTGTCGGTGTTCGACCGCCGCTCACAGCAGTACCTGATTTTTGGTGAGAAGCAGGGGCCACTGCGCCGCCTGTCCGCCATTCGCGACGGCTACAGCAACACCGCGACATTTGTTTACCAGGATGAACGGCTGGTACAGGTCACACACAGCGACGGGTATGTACTGGACGTGGACTGGCGGAACGGACAACTGGCGTCCATCACCCTCGCCATGCAGGAGAAAACGCAGCGCCTGGTCACCTGCTGCTACGATGAGCAGGGAATGCTGGCGGAGTGCGACTCCTTCCAGTTTGCCCACTGCTGGCACCGCTATAACGCCGAAGGCCGGATGGTGTTCTGGCGGGATGAAGATGGCACACAGGTGGATTTATGCTATGACGCACAGGGTCGCGTGACGGAGACGAAGACCCCGGAAGGGTATTACAACGACCGGTTTATTTATAACGACGCGGAGCGGCAGAACAGCTATGTGGATGCAGAAGGCGGCCGGACGGACTACCGGTACAACGAAGACGGTCTGACGGTACGCCGCACTGACCCGCTGGGGCGGGAGACGCTGACTGAATGGGAGAACAGCCGCCGAAAAACCGTGATCGATGCGCTGGGCCGCATCACTGCGTGGGAATACAACCGCTACGGGGACATCACCCGGCTGTCGATGCCGGGTGGCGTGGTGCTGCATTACCGCTATGACGATAACGGCAATCTTATTCGCTTTCAGGGGCCGGGCAACAAAATCTGGCAGTTTGATTATGACGAACACGGCGGACTGCACTGCGTCACGGACCCGCAGGGACGGCAGAGTCGCCGCCTGTACGGCGACCACGGCGAACTGTTGCAGCAGGTGTTGCCGGACGGTGAGGCCTGGCACTACGGTTACGACCCGCTACACCGGCTGAACCGGGTGACAGACCCGCGCGAGGGCGAGACGCAACTGGCGCAGGACATGCTGGGCCGCCTGCTGTCGGTGCGTGACCCGCTGAACCAGGAGACGACGTGGCAGCACAGCACGCAGCACGCCAGCCCCGGCGGCAGCGTGACGAAAATCACCCTGCCGGACGGTGTGGAGCAGCGGCAGGATTATGGCGCGGGCAAAAAGGTGTCCAGCGTGACGGACGGGGAAGGGAGAACCACACGCCATGAATACGGCAGTTTTGACCTGCTGACGGCGGTGGTGCTCCCGGACGGGCAGCGTTACCGTTTTGCGTATGACGGTCTGCTGCGGCTGAAACAGGTGACAAACGCGGAAGGGAAAACCTGGCAGTATGACTATGACGCCGCCGGGCAGGTTATCCGGGAGACTGATTTCAGCGGCAGAACCCTGGCGTATGAATACGACGCCGCCGGACGGCGGGTCTGTACCCGATACCCGGACGACCACCTTATCCGCTGGTATTACGACGACGGCGACCGGCCTCTCCGGCGGCAGGTGTTCCGGCTGCGGGACGGGGCTGAGAAGCCGGTCAGCAGTACGGAATACGGTTATGACAGTGAATACCGTCTGGTACGGGCGACATCGCCGGATGCGGTGGTGGAATTTGAATATGACGCGGACGGCCAGGTCATCGCGGAGACGCTCAACGGTCGCCGGGTGGAGCAGGAGTACGACGCGCTCAGCGGCAGGCCGGTCACCTGGCGGCTGGATGGGGTGGCGGTGCGCTTTGTACACGGTCCGGGAGGTGTCCTGAACGAATGGCAGGTAAACGGCCATGCGCCGCTGCGGCTGACGCATGACGCAGCGGGGAGGGAGACCGGGCGGCGGAGTGAGGCGGGGTTCATGTCCGGGCAGCGGCACGGCGCGACGGGTAACCTGGAGGCGCAGTGGGCCGGACGGCTGGCAGCGGAGTCTCCTCACCCGCCGCAGGCAGTATCACGGCATATGGAATATGACCGGGTGTATAACGTGACGCACATCGCGGACGGGCGGTGGGGAGAGACGGATTACCGCTATGACGTGAACGACCAGATAACGTGTGCGGAAGGTGGCGTGAGGACGCTGCCGCGCGAGGAAACGTTCAGCTATGACTCGAACCTGAATATACGGCAGTACGGGCAGACGCCCAATAACCACTTTGAGGGGATGACGTTCACGGAATATGAGCAGCATTCAGGGCGGGTGATAAAGCGGGGAGAGAACATTTACCGCTATGACGGGTGCGGGAGACTGGAGGAGAAAACGGTCCTGACAGATGGTTTTCGTCCGCAGCGGTGGCGCTACCGGTGGGACGTACAGGGGCAGCTTTCGTCACTTATCACACCGGAAGGAGAATGCTGGACATACTGCTATGATGCCTTTGGCCGCCGGATAAGCAAGCGGCGGCAGGGTACGACAAAAGGGATAGCGGGTTATGATTACCAGTGGAGCGGGGACCAACTGGTGGCGGAAACGCCGGTGTATGCGGACGGGGGAGCGGCCAGCGGGGAGAGCGTGTACTGGCTGTACGAGCCAGGGGCGCTGACGCCGGGGGCGAGGTACGAAAAAGGGCAACTGCATTATGTGGTCAGGGACCATATGGGCACCCCGCGCGAGCTGCTGACAGAAAGCGGTGAGGTGGTGTGGGCGCAGAAGCTGAGCGTGTGGGGGAGGTCGGAGCGTTACCGATTCGGCGGCTGGAATGCGGCGAATGATGAGAGTGGTCCGGGCTGTCCGTGGCGGTTCGCGGGGCAGTGGGAGGATGAGGAGTCGGGGCTGTACTATAACCGGTTCAGGTACTATGATAGTGAGGCGGTGCAGTATCTGACGCCGGACCCGATAGGGCTACGTGGGGGGATAAACAGTTACGCGTATGTACCGAATCCACTGAAATACATAGATCCGTTGGGATTATGTAAAACAGAGATAAATAATGATGGTCCATTATTGCCTGATTCAGCATGGCACAAGAATGCGCCCCATCAAGTAACACCAGGTACAAGAGAATTGGAATATTATAAATTTAATCCTGATACAGGTGAACTTGAATACTCCACTGTTAAGTATGATCAATATGGCAGGCAGATCCAACGTACCGATTATACTAATCATGGGTATGGTAATCCGTCGGCTCCAGATTATCATTCTAATCCTCATGTGCATGAGTATGAATATGGTCCTGGATATAGTCCAAAAGGGAAACAAACCAGAACTAATACAGGGGGGAATTGACCATGAATATCAATAAGCTAAATCACGTACTAATAAATAGCAATATATTAAAGATGATGCATATAGATATTGATCCTATCACCATGAAATATAATGTATTATTTTCATTAAGTGATAATGAAGATGTCGTCGATGAAGTATCTTTTTATTTTTATGATGTCAGTAATATGAGAATGGAAGATATAGGTGGTGGATTAACTCAATTCATGCATCTTAAAATATCAGTGATTGATGTTTCAAATGATCGTAATAAATATAAGCTAGAAGATGTTGAAGATTTTAAAATATCATTTGAATTTAATTCTGTTGATCTCCTGAAATAAATACTTTTAGTAAAGAGTCGGGAAAGATCCTCTTGCAGGGCAAGATCATCAGAAGTATGTTTTTTGTACTAATAAATCAGCATTTTTTGTTTAAAAATTAAGCTAATCCTTATTCAGTGCAACTGTTCTTCTGACTTTACATATGATCAAATATCTCCTGAAAAATAAGGAGAACAGATTATGAATCTTGAAAAATTAATGGCACATATTTCAATTGTCCCTGATTACAGACAACCTTGGAAAGTAGAGCATAAATTATCAGACATTCTGCTTTTGACAATCTGCGCTGTCATTTATGGTGCTGAGGGTTGGGAAGATATCCAGGATTTTGGCGAGGCCCATATAGAATTTTTAAAAGGATATGGTGATTTTGAAAATGGCATTCCGGTTCATGATACCATTGCCAGAGTTATATCTTGCATAAGTCCTAAAAAATTCCATGAATGTTTTATTAACTGGATGCGAGATTGTCACTCTTCAGATGATGGTGATATTATTGCTATTGATGGAAAAACACTTCGACATTCTTACGATAAAAGCTGTCGCCGGGGGGCGATTCATGTAATAAGTGCGTTTTCCACAATGAATGGCCTTGTACTGGGACAGATAAAAACCAATGAGAAATCGAATGAGATTACTGCAATACCAGAACTGCTTAACATGCTTGATATCAAAGGGAAACTGATTACAACGGATGCAATGGGATGCCAGAAAGATATTGCTGAAAAGATACGTCATCAGGAAGGTGACTATTTATTTTCAGTAAAAGGTAATCAGGGACGATTACAAAAAGCATTTGAAGAAAAATTTCCGTTAAAAGAACTAAATAATCCAAAGTATGACAGTTATGCCACAACCGAAAAGGGACATGGAAGAGAAGAAACCCGGTCTCATATTGTCAGCGATGTTCCTGATGAGTTAATTGATTTTACATTTGAATGGAAGGGTTTAAAAAAACTATGTGTGGTGGTATCTTTTCGTTAAGAGAAAGATAGCGGAAAGAAAGAACCAGAAATGCTGGTGAGATATTATATAAGCTCAGCGGATTTAACAGCAGAGAAATTTGCCAGTGCGATGAGAAGTCATTGGGATGTGGAAAATAAATTGCACTGGCGTTTAGACGTGGCGATGAATGAAGATGATTGCAGAATAAGAAGAGGAAATGCAGCAGAATTATTTTCTGGCATAAGACATATAACGGTAAATATTTTGACGGAAAACAAGGAATTCAAAGCAGGGCTGAGAAGAAAGATGAGAAGAGCGGCGATGGACAGAGAGTACCTCGCGTCAGTCCTTGCGGGGTGCGGGGTTTCGTAATCTTGCCCTGACTGCAGGCTCTCCCCGTAACCACCATCCTTATCCTACTGATTTCTCAGCTGGATACCGGAATGAAAAATATCCCTTTACCTCTTCCTGCTCTCGTTATTTTTGATGACGCACTCCACTATGTCCTCCTTAAATTCCTTTCGCTAAACTGCGCAACTGATCCTTCCCGCAGCCCTTGATATTTTGACTTGCTGGCGATATTCATGGTGTAGCGTCCTGCTGTTGCCGCTGGCAAAGACACTGCATCAGGAACTGCTGATCTGCGATGTGCTCCATGCCGATGAAACCCCGCTGACAGTGTTGAATCCAAAGACTTAAAAAGCGGAGCGACAGCTCCTCTGGGGTTATGTCAGCGGAGAGTCCACCGGCTCCGTATTGGCACTGTTAGATTACTGATAGCGGTTCACCAGATCTTTCACCATTGACGCATAGGTTCTTTGCCTGAGCTGCGAAATCTGCTGTTCTGTAGTTGCCTCTGCGGAATTTTTTTTCCCCGGCTGCGGTGGAAGTACTGTATTCTCATAGTTGAGTGGCGACCAGGTGGCCCATTCGCCCGTAGCCACGTCCACCAAGGTGAAACGCACCAGATAACGCAAGGATACGCTGTCGGTCAGTTTTTCATTTTTAAAATCTGACCAGACGGTGTTTTTTGTCATGGCGTCATATTTGCCAGACTGCAACGTATCCTGATAAACGACAATGGCTTTCTGATGTCCTTTCGCGGCAACATAGCGCAGCGCCTGCATCCAGTTCATATTTTCGGCAGTAGCAATGTCCTGATTTCCGTCTTTAATTTTGTCTTTACTGCAGGTCACAGTCTTTTGTCTGTCCGGGATGCCAGAGAACGTCGCAACAGTATAATACTTGCTCATTTCCTGCTGCATGATCATTTCCGGTGCGCGATTGCCAGACTGGACCAGGATGACAGCGGAGTTCAGCGGTACGCTGAATTTCTCACCCTCCAGTGCCGCCTGGATATCTTCTTCTGAAACAGCAAGTGTGGTCTCGTTGCCAAAGATATCTTTATCTGTTAACTGGTTGGAATCATTTTTACTGATGCCACTCTCCTTTATGGAAACATACTTTTTCTTTGCGTCAATTGGGGAGCGAACACAGCCACTCAATAAAAATATTGCTGCGCATAAATATATTATTGAACAGGTTTTCATATATTTTCCTGGAATGTATAATGGGAATCCATGCAATTATAAAACTCCGATTGTTATTATATCCTGTTATTGATAAATTCAGGAGGGTTGTTTTTATATTCATAGATCATATGAAATGATCTTATTTGATATTTATTGTTTATCTTTGATGTGTTTTGGGTTGATTCTATTAATCAGTTTTTATTTATCAGTGATGTTCCTGTGTGTATTAACTAACGATGATGTTGAGTTCCTCTGGAAGATAAAACAGGAGAATGTGATATGAGTTTTCTTCCTTATCATAGTAACAATTCCGTCATGCCTGCCTGGGTAACGATTGATGAAACCATTAATAGTATAAAAAGAAAGCAAATGAAGGAGTTTCAGACAGTGAGATATGGCGTTATGCGCTATATGGGAACCCTGCGTCGCACTGTGGAGTGCGGCTCTTCTTAAAATATGGCGGTGAGGCGGGGATTGACTCGCTTCGCTCGCCCTGCGGGTAGATTCCTCGCGGGCTCGTCATCTGTCCAACTGGCTGCGCCAGTTGTCGAACCCCGGTCGGAGCTTCTCATCCCCCCCGCTGGCGTGCAATATGCAAAAAAAAGCCCGTACTTGCGTACGAGCTCTTCTTAAAATATGGCGGTGAGGCGGGGATTCGAACCCCGGATACGTTGCCGTATACACACTTTCCAGGCGTGCTCCTTCAGCCACTCGGACACCTCACCATATTGTTGTTCCAGTGCTGCTGGAACGGGCGCTAATTTAGGGAAATACCGCCCCGGCGTCAATCAACTTTTTGAAAAAAACGTGCATTTACACAAACTTCAAACAATCTGCAGCTAAAATAAGCGGGAATTGTTTTTTTTGCCAGCATCCTAAAATTTGCTACTCTGAGGTTCCCTCGAAAAATGATGATAATAAGTGCGAGAAAGTTCCGCATAGCAATGCTCAGGAGACAAAATGGATATAATTTTTTATCACCCAACATTCGATACAACCTGGTGGATTAATGCGCTGGCAAAAGCAATACCTGGCGCGAACGTTCGTGAGTGGAAAGCGGGTGATAATGCGCATGCTGACTATGCGCTGGTTTGGCATCCGCCGGTTGAAATGCTCGCGGGGCGAAAATTAAAAGCCGTCTTTGCGCTGGGTGCGGGCGTCGATTCTATTCTCAGTAAACTAAAGGCTCACCCGGAAATGTTGGATACCTCGATCCCGCTTTTTCGTCTGGAAGATACGGGTATGGGCCTGCAAATGCAGGAATATGCGGTAAGTCAGGTGCTGCACTGGTTTCGTCGCTTTGATGATTACCAGGCATTAAAAAACCAGGCGAAATGGCAACCTTTACCAGAGTATACCCGCGATGAGTTCACCATCGGGATTATGGGGGCTGGGGTTTTAGGTGCGAAAGTTGCCGAGAGTTTACAGTCATGGGGGTTCCCGCTGCGCTGCTGGAGTCGCATGCGTAAATCCTGGCCTGGCGTGGAAAGCTTTGCTGGTACCGAAGAGCTGGGCGCGTTTTTGAGCCAAACTCGCGTGCTTATCAACCTTCTACCCAATACGGCAGAAACCGTGGGCATCATTAACGCAGGTTTACTCAGCCAGTTACAGGATGGCGCTTATGTGCTGAACCTGGCGCGCGGCGTTCATCTCAATGAAGACGATCTTCTGGCATCGCTGGACAGCGGAAAGGTGAAAGGCGCCATGCTGGATGTCTATAGCCGTGAACCGCTGCCGGAAACCAGCCCGCTATGGAAACATCCGCGAGTGGCGATGACGCCGCACATTGCTGCTGTTACCCGTCCGGCGGAAGCGGTGGATTATATCTCCCGTACGATTTTGAGTCTGGAAAGTGGCAAAGCCGTTACGGGTCAGGTCGATCGCGTACGGGGATACTAATGCCAACCCGGCAAGTGCCGGGTTTCCGCTAATAAATGGCGGCGATACCTGCTATCCTTGACGGAAAATGACTACAGGAGAGAGTTATGTATCCCGTTGACCTGCATATGCATACCGTCGCCAGCACCCACGCCTACAGCACCTTAAGTGATTACATCGCTGAAGCCCGTCGCAAAGGCATCAAGCTGTTTGCCATTACCGATCATGGACCGGACATGGCGGATGCGCCTCACCACTGGCACTTTATTAATATGCGCATTTGGCCTCGAATCGTGGACGGCGTAGGGATCCTGCGCGGAATTGAAGCGAATATTAAAAATATTGAAGGTGAAATTGACTGCTCAGGTCCGATGTTTACTTCCCTGGATTTGATTATCGCAGGCTTTCATGAGCCGGTTTTCGCTCCACACGATAAAGACACAAATACGCAGGCGATGATAGCCACCATGGCCAGTGGCAACGTACATATCATCAGCCATCCGGGTAACCCCAAATATCCCGTCGATATCACTGCGATTGCTCAGGCCGCGGCAAAATATCAGGTTGCGTTGGAAATCAACAACTCTTCTTTTTTGCATTCGCGTAAGGGCAGTGAGGACAATTGCCGCGCGGTTGCTGCGGCTGTGCGTGATGCTGGCGGCTGGGTCGCGTTAGGGTCAGATTCACATACCGCTTTCACATTAGGAGATTTCGGTGAATGCCGTAAAATTCTGGATGATGTGAATTTCCCGGAAGACCGAATTTTAAACGTTACGCCAAAACGCCTGCTGACGTTTCTGGAATCGCGAGGCATGGAGCCGATCGCGGAATTTGCTGAACTGTAATTGTTACTAACTGGAATATATCAATGAACGAGTTTTCTATCCTGTGTCGTGTACTGGGCTCGCTGTTTTACCGCCAACCTCAGGACCCTATACTGGTTCCTCTGTTTACCCTGATTAGCGAAGGTAAACTTTCCGCCAACTGGCCGCTGGAACAGGACGAACTGTTGGCTCGTCTGCAGAAGAGTTGCGATATGCCTCAGTTGGCTGCGGATTACAACGCGTTGTTTGTGGGAGACGATTGTGCGGTGCCGCCTTATCGTAGCGCCTGGGTAGAAGGGGCGAATGAATCGGATGTGCGTGCATTCCTTTCTGCCCGGGGAATGCCGCTGGCAGATACGCCGGCAGATCATATAGGCACGCTGTTGCTGGCGGCTTCATGGCTTGAAGATCAGTCTGCGGAAGATGAAAGCGAAGCGCTTGAAACCTTGTTTGTGGACTACCTGTTACCCTGGTGCGGCACGTTTCTGGGCAAAGTTGAAGCGCATGCGAATACGCTATTCTGGCGTACTATAGCGGCTCTGACGCGCGATGCGATTGGTGCGATGTGGGACGAATTGCAGGAAGAGACAGATGAATAAATGTGATTTTAATCACATTAAACTGCAACTCAATTTATCAACTTGCATAAAATGTGTGCGCGATCGCATTCTCATGCCGTTTTTCTGCTAAGATGCGCGGCATGAATATACTTCTCTCAATTGCAATCACAACGGGCATTCTCTCCGGGATCTGGGGATGGGTGGCCGTTTCTCTCGGTTTACTCAGCTGGGCTGGTTTTCTGGGCTGCACAGCCTACTTTGCCTGTCCGCAAGGTGGGTTGAAAGGGCTGTGGATCTCGGCGTGTACGCTGCTAAGCGGTGTTGTGTGGGCGTTGGTGATTATTAACGGCAGTGCGCTTGCCCCACATATGGATATTGTTGGCTATGTCATGACGGGAATTGTCGCGTTTATGATGTGTATACAGGCAAAGCAATGGTTGCTTTCATTTGTGCCGGGCACATTTATTGGTGCTTGTGCAACGTTTGCAGGGCAGGGAGACTGGCGACTGGTCGTGCCATCTTTGGCGTTGGGCCTGGTATTCGGCTATGCGATGAAAAATAGCGGATTGTGGCTGGCGTCACGCCGTGAAAGTCGGATATCGCCGACGTTGACCAATAAATAAATATCCTCCGGCATAGCCGGAG
>NZ_SZXM01000023.1:0-37030 GCF_005281355.1 Citrobacter sp. wls615
CGGCGACGAAGGACGCGGACGGGCAGTGGTATATCACGTCCGGCGAGCTGGCCGACGGCGACCACACCATCGTGGCCACCGTGACCGACGTGGCGGGCAACACGGCCACCTCCGATCCCCTGAATTTCACCGTCGACACCACGCTTTCGGTGCCGACCCTCGATCTGGCCACCACCCCGGGCTTTGCCATCAGCACCGACCCGGATGCGGTCAGCGTGATGGTCTCCATCGACGGCAGCATCCCGGTGGCGGCGACGAAGGACGCGGACGGGCAGTGGTATATCACGTCCGGCGAGCTGGCCGACGGCGACCACACCATCGTGGCCACCGTGACCGACGTGGCGGGCAACACGGCCACCTCCGATCCCCTGAATTTCACCGTCGACACCACGCTCTCGGTGCCGACCCTCGATCTGGCAGACGCCAGCGACAGCGGCAGCAGCGCGACGGACAACATCACGAACGACACCACGCCAACGTTCACGCTGGGCAATATCGATGCCGACGTGACGGAGGTGCAGGTGATTATCAACGGCACGTCCTACCCGGCGACGCTGGCGGACGGGAAGTGGAGCTTTACCGCGCCGGAACTGGCGGACGGCGACTACAGCATCACCGTGCAGGTCACCGACGACGCGGGGAACACCGCGAACTCCACGGAACTGACCGTGACGGTGGATACAGAGGTTCTGCCTGTCAATATTGCGCTGGATAAAGCCTCAGACACAGGGGCTAAAGCAGATGATAACTATACAGCGGATACAACCCCAACGTTTACATTTAGCAATATTCCTGCCGATGTCGCCACGGTCACACTGACGTTGAACACTGGGCAGCATTACACGATTGATCTAAGTAAAGGAACCTCATTTACCCTGCCGGATGAATTAAAAGATGGCACATATACCGCAACAGTGACGGTGACTGACGTAGCAGGCAACAGTGCCGACAGCCAGATTAGTTTTACTATCGATACTCTTGTTGATAAACCGGCAGTCGAGCTCGCTACTGTCTCTGATTCGGGCGATAGCCAGACTGATGGCTTGACTAATGAGACGAAGCCGCAATTCCAGCTTAGCGGCGTGGATATTGATGACGCCAATACGATAACGATAGCGATCGTGAGCAACGACGGCAGCTACAAAGGTAGCTGGACGCTGGATAGTGAAACCTACGGAAACGGGACCTGGATCTGTCCAGTCGAGCTGGATGATGGGCAGTATACGATTACCGTCATGGTTGAAGATATGGCGGGTAATCAGAGTACCTCTGATGCAGCAGCGTTTGAAATCGATACGGTCACTTACATAGATTCAATTGTGTTGTTGGATGACACTGGCTCAAGCTCCACCGATAACCAGACCAACGTGAATACGCCTGAGTTCGCGATCGGCGTGCCGGATGATGTCACGCATGTCAGCATTGCAATTGATGGTAAAGCGGCTGGTGACGCATCCAAACAGAGTGATGGAACGTGGCATTTTTCTACCGCAGCGCTTGCTGACGGAGCGCATACCATTACGGTTACCGTAACGGATCAAGCGGGTAATAGCAGCCATAAGGATCTCAACTTTACGGTCGACACAACCCTTTCTCAACCAACGTTGCAACTTTCAAGTGAGAGCGACAGCGGGTATAGCGATTCCGATAACATTACGTCGGATGTCCGCCCAACCTTCGTGATCGGTAATCTTGATAGTGACGTTGTCAGCGTTTCACTGACGATTAACGGTCAGACATGGCCTATTACGGTTGAAAATGGCAGCGCTATCTTTACTCTTCCAGCCGATTTGCCTGATGGGGTCTGGCAGGCTGAACTGCGGGTTGTTGATGATGCGGGTAATGAAAAGACAACGTCACTCTCCGTGACTATTGATACCACCACCAGCGTGGACGGTATCACCCTGCAAAGTGATACAGGGGTGCAAAACGACTGGATGACCAACGATTCCACCCCAACGTTTGCTATTACGGCACCCGCCGATGCGCAAACTGTCACCGTCAGCGTTGGAACGACAACGCAGGATGCTATATTCCAGGACGGTAAATGGGTGGTGACGATGCCGTCTGTGCTGGCGGATGGGGAATATACGCTGGAGGTAACCGTCACAGATAAAGCCGGAAACACCGCTAACCGTGAGCAGAGTTTCACCGTCGATACCACGCTTGAGCCGCTTACCGTCAAAATGGCAACGGCAGATGACAGTGGTATTGCGGGCGATAACGTGACTAACATCACCAAACCGACGTTTGAACTGGGCAATATTCCGCAGGATGTGTACAGCGTTGACGTCACGCTGAATGGTATTACCACTAACGTCAAGAAGCAGACAGATGGTCGATGGATCTTTACCCCTGATACCGCACTGACGGAGGGTGAGTATACTCTGGAGGTACTGGTGACGGATAATGCCGGTAATCAAAGGACCTCAGATTATAGCTTTACCATCGACACGTCGGTGGAGATTAATTCTATCATTCTGACAACGGATACCGGGGATTCCTCCTCTGACGGCATCACCAATGCCAGTCAGCCGGTATTTAGCGTGACAACCTCTGAGGATGTGATCAGCCTTAAGGCGACAATTAACGGCCTTGAGTGCAGCGTGGTGCAAAACGCCGACGGTAACTGGACGGTGACTTCTCCGGTGCTTTCGACTTCTGGCGACTATACCCTTGTTGTCACGGTAGAGGATGCGGCGGGTAATGAAACCAGCGATAGCAAAACGATTACCTTTGATAACCAGCTTTCCGTGCCTACGATCGCGTTTGAGGCGGGGGATGATACTGGTTACGATGCCATGGACAATCTGACCACCAACAATAAACCGTCGTTTATCATTAGTGGCGTTGACGGCGATGTGACGCATGTGGTCATTACGCTGGATGGTCAGCAAACTTCGCTCGTGCAGGATGGTAGCGGTAACTGGATCTTTACGCCGTCATCCGCACTCGCGGATGGAGAGCACAAGCTGACGGTTGATATCCAGGACCGGGCCGGTAACACTCAGACGCAAACACTCTCCTTTACGGTTGATACCACGCTGAGTGCACCGGTGATTGATCTGATGACGGGCTCTGATTCTGGCGATAGCACTGAAGATAACCTGACGTCTGACACGCGCCCGCAATTTGTGATTAGTAATATCGACAGTGATATCTATCAGGTTGTCGTGACGCTAAACGGCAACGATTATCCGCTAACGAAAGACGCGCAGGGTAGTTGGGTATTCCAAACGCCGGAACTGGCCGATGGCGAATACACCATAGTGGTGACGGCAACGGATAAGGCCGGGAACGTGAGTTCGTCGGATCTGGATTTTGTTATTGATACGACTGTGGTAATTGACAGCATCGTCATGTCAGAAGATACCGGTTATTCCTCCGACGACCATTTAACCAACGATACGATCCCAACGTTCCAAATTAACGTCCCGGATGATGTCTCCCATGTCTCGGTGGCGCTGGACGGCGGTACAGCTGTCGATCTTGGTGCAAGCAACGGTAAGTGGACCTATACCGTCGCGTCAGCGTTGCCCGATGGCGAGCACACTATTGTGGTGAACGTCACCGATAAGGCCGGTAACACCACACAAGAGAGCTTTACCTTCACGGTTGATACCACGCTAAATCCGGTTACCGTTGATCTGCGCCCTGAGGATGATTCTGGTAGTAGTGATACCGATAATTATACCAGCAATACCCAGCCGACCTTCGATTTTAGCTCCATTGACAGCGATGCTTATAGCCTGGTCGTAACATTCAATGGTATCTCTTATCCTATTGATCTAACAGCGCAGCCGATCAGCTTTACGCCACCTCAGCCGCTGGGTGACGGTGACTATACCTTAACGGCGACGGTCACTGATAAGGCTGGCAATACCCAGGATACGAGTCTGGTCTTTACTGTCGATACGCAAACATCCGTGAGCGTCGATTTTATTGTTGGTGACGATACCGGCTATTCGGATACCGATAATATCACTAATAATAATGCTCCAACGTTTGAGGTCAGCGTTCCTGCTGATGTCGAATCGGTCAGCGTAACCCTGAATGGCGTCGCTTCGCCGCTGGCTAAAAATGAAACGGGACAGTGGCTGTACCAGACACCGTCGCTGGCGGACGGCAGCTATACGCTATACATCAACGTGGTGGATAAAGCAGGAAACACGGCAGAAACGTCGGTCTCATTTGTCATCGATACCACGCTGAATATTCCTGCTATCGATCTGGATACTGAGAGCGACACGGGGGTCTCGGCAGATGATAATCTGACCAAAGACACCACCCCGTATTTTGTCATCAGCAATGTGGACAGCGATGTTCATAGCCTTACCGTGACTATTAGCGGTAAAACGTATAATGCCACCCAGAAGGATGGCGTCTGGGGCGTTCAGATCCCGCAGGCCGATGCGTTGGCCGATGGTGTTTACGTTGTTAAAGTGACCGCAGAAGATAATGCGGGTAACAGCAAATCTTCGTCCATTTCTATTACGGTGGATACCTTCTGTCCACCACCGGTTGTCGGAATGGATGAGGCATCCAACAGTGGAGATACTGCAGATAGCATCACCTATAACACGGCACCGATGATTACTATCGGCGGTGAGCCGGAAGATATTGCCAGCATATCAGTGAAACTCGGGGACCAAACCTGGTCTCTGGAACCCGGTACTACCCAATGGCGGGTACCTGAGAATCTTACTGATGGTAACTACAGCGTAGTGGTGACGTTTACCGACAACGCAGGGAACAGTGCATCAACGACCTATGATTTTGTTATTGATACTGTGCTCACCGATCCTGCCATTATCCTCATTGACGATACTGGCAGTGATACCAACGATAACCTGACTAACGTAAATACCCCGAGCTTTGAAATCAGCGCCGGTGAAACGCTGTCCGCCGTAACGGTTACGCTGGATGGTAAGACGACGTCGCTTGAACAGAACGCGCAGGGGCAGTGGATCTATACTGCCGAGATGCTGGCAGACGGAACCTGGACCATCAGTGTGGAAATAGTTGATGTGGCAGGTAACCACCAGACTGAAACGCTAACATTCACTGTGGATACTCAGATACCGGTACCGTCCATTGATATGGATAGCGCCAGTGATTCCGGAGCCAGCGACAGCGACAATCTGACCAACGATACACAACCTGTGTTTATCCTTTCTGGCATCCCGGATGATGTGGATACCGTATATGTCGAGATTAATGGGATAAAATATGCAGCGGTACAAAGTGACGATGGGCAGTGGAGTGTCCAGCCTTCAAAACTGGCGGATGGCGATTACACGGCCACCGTGGTTGTTACTGACCTTGCGGGAAATACTGAAAACAGCAGTATAGATTTCACCGTGGATACGCAGATCTCCCTCTCCCTCGATTTGCTTGCCACGTCGGATACCGGTACTTCACAAAGCGATAAGCTAACGCGCGATACCTCACCGACGTTTGGCGGGCAGACCGATAAAGATGCCACGCTTACTATCCTTGTTACCGATGATAAAGGTGCCATCGTCCAGACGCAGGAAATCACGCCAGCAGCGGATGGCAGCTGGTCTGTTACGTTGGACGATCTGGTTGATGGATCGTATACCATTACCGTTTCCGCTATCGATCAGGCGGGCAACACCGCCACCACCAGTGTGAACTTTGAAATTGACACCGTGGTCAATGCTCCGGTAGTAGCGCTATCGGCGTCCGATCCTGAAAACTCACACGAGGCGTTAAATCTGGCGCCGGAATTCAGCGGTACGGCTGAACCGGGTTCGAGTCTCACCATTATCATCGATGGCGTTACCGTGGCCAGCGTGACGGTTGACAGCAATGGTTCTTGGGCATGGACGCCGCCGAGCGCTATCACCTCCGGCGATCATGTCATCGGTGTGATTGCGACCGATAAGGCCGGCAACGTTTCAGAAGAGACAGATTTCACCTTCATTATCCCGTTAGTGGATGTTGATCCGCCGACGCTGCAACTGCAGGCCGGGTCAGATAGCGGCTCTATTGGTGACTTTGTGACTAACGACACGACACCATCGATCACCGGGATTTCGCTACCGGGCAATACCATCACTGTTTATGTCAATGGTGAAGTGGTGGGTACCGCGACAACGGATTCCACAGGTCGCTACAACTTCAATTTGCCGGAAATGGAGGAAGGCACATATAGCGTTGAAGTGAGCATTATCAACCCCAATAACGGCGAAGAGGTGAAGTCGGATCCGGCAAGCCTGGTGATTGACACCCATGTCGTCCCATTGGTCTGGGAAATTGCCGGGCTGAACGACGAAGGGTATCTGAATTCGAATACACCGGTAGTCAGGGGAACATCTGAAGCTGGGGCCCATATTACGGTTATCATAGATGGTCGTACCGTCGTGGAAACGGTGGCTGCCAGCGACGGCAACTGGGTGGTTTCTATTCCGGGTATTGGTGTTGACGGTGAGCACGAGATCAGTTTCTCGGTAACGGATGTGGCGGGTAATACGGAAAACTTTGGTCCACAGGATTTTATTCTCGATACCTATATCACGCCGATCACCGTTGAACTACGGGATACCGATGATAGTGGTAGTAGCGCTACTGATAATATTACCAATAAAACACTGGTGCATCTGGACGGTACCGCAGAAGCGGGGGCGGTAATAACGATTGCCAACACCAGCGGAGAAATACTGGCGACGGTTACCGCAGATGATAAGGGCGACTGGAGCAGTGAAATAGCCCTTGAGGAAGGCTCACAAACCTTTGTGGTGACTGAAACTGATTCGGCGGGGAACACAGCGACTAAAAATATTGATATTGTCTGCGATACGCAAAATAGTATCACCGATATTGTCCTCGACAAGATGTCAAACAGCGCGGCAATTACGGATGCTATCACCAATGTCAATGTACCCACATTGACGGCGGTGACCGATGCTAATGCGACGGTCGAGATTTATGTTAACGATGTCAAAGTGGCTACCGTGACGGCTGATGCAGCGGGTACGATCTCCTGGACGATGCCAGAAAGCGAGGATGGCGAATATGACATCAGAATGGTTTCAACAGATACCGCAGGAAATACGGCCACCAGTAACACCACGACGATTACTATTGATACGGTGATTGATAGCTTTAGCGTTGATTCACTTCCCGCGCTGACTAATGACAAAGCGTTGGATGTTTCCGGTGTGGGGGAAGCGGGGTCAACCATTACTGTCTATCTCAATGGTAAAGCGGTGGGTCAGGGGACAGTGGCTGAAGACGGAAGCTGGACGGTACCGCTGATCCTTAAAGAGGATGGTGATTACAGCCTGACAGTGCAGATCACGGATGTGGCCGGAAACAGTCAGACCAGCGATCCGTTAGTCTTTACTCTGGACAGCCACACCGATTATCCAACCATCAATCTTGATGATGTGTCTAACTCAGGCTCATTGGACGATAATATTACCAACGTTAATACGCCGTCCTTCCATGGTACGGGAGAGCCGGGGGCGACGGTTTCTATTCTGGTGGATGAAAAGACTGTAGCAACGGTAACGGTGGATGCCCAGGGGAACTGGACGTGGCAATACCCAACTACGTTGGCGGACGGTGAATATTCTATCCGTGTGATAGCAGAAGATGCGGCGGGCAATACCGCAGAATCTGCACGTATTCTGGTGACCGTCGATACCAGCACCTGGATTGAGCTGGATAAAATGAATCCTGATGGTGGTCTCTACTCTAACGATTTTATTACCGCCCGAACGACGCCGACGTTCCAAATCAACGGTGAAACGGGCCAACCGGTTAAGGTTTATATTGACGGTAAGTATGTTGAAACCATTACGATCAGCGGACGGAACTATCAATATACCATCCCTGAAGCGCTGAACGACGGTAGCCATACTATCCGCTTTGATATCGCCGATGCGGCAGGGAATACGGCTACCACAGGGGATCAGAAATTCACGATAGATACGGTCAACAATACTTCCATCACGCTGGACAACATTAACGGAGAGAGCGTCGCTGACCACACCATTGATGGTACGATTTACATCAATGATATTTCTGCAGGTATTAAGCTGAGCGGTATGGCTGAGGCTAACAGCTATGTCACTGTTAAGATTAATGGGATGACTGTTAGCAATGTTTGGGCAGACGGTACGGGAACGTGGAGCGTAAACGTTAATCCGATGTTGCTTAGTGATGCGACCTGGACCGTTCAGGTGAGTTCAGAAGACCGTGCGGGGAACGATAGTACCGTCTCAACCTTCACGATAGTGATTGATACCTCAATTAGCCAGTTCACCGCCAACGTGCAGGACGACAAAGACAGTTCGGCCGATAAGTGGGTGGTTAACAGCCGCACGCCAACCTTTAATGGCATGGGAGAGGCTGGGGCGACCGTTACCCTGATGGTGGCAGGGATGGTGGTTGCTACCACCACAGTTGCCGCCGACGGCACATGGAGCATCAATGCCAGCGCGTTGCCTGAAGGGACAAGCAATTTAACCTTTACCATTGAAGATACGGCCGGCAATACCCAAACCATTAACCATGACATTCTGGTCGATAGCGTTGCGCCATTGGCGCCAACGGTAGAGATCTCTTCCTGGAGCGAAGAGGGGACTCTATGGATCCTCTCAGGTAAGGCGGAAGCGGGAACAACCATTGTCATCAAGGATGAGTCCGGCAACGTTATCACCACGGTTAATGTCAATAATTCTGGCAGTTGGAGTACCGCGATTAACTATCCTGATGGCGGTAAAATCAGCATTCAGGCGGAGGATTCAGCCACTAATGTCAGTGTTCCTGTCGACCTGGATGTGATGTTCACCACGCCAGCCGTAGCGCTGGACGTGGCCTCAGACGGTGGTGCTCAGGGCGATAACTTGACCAACGACTCAACGCCGACATTGGTACTTAGCAACATCGAGAAGGATGTCGTTGCGGTGAGCGTAACGATTGATGGAACGATGGTGCCGGCAACGAAGGTCAGTGATGGAGTCTGGACCATAACATGGGGCACCCCGCTGAGTGACGGCGTGTGTGACGTTCAGGTGAGCGCCACGGACGCGGCAGGAAATACGGCGACGCAGTCCTTTAGTTTTACCATTGATACCGTGCTTAGCGCACCGACCATTACCATGGACGCTGCTAGCGACACCGGTACGGCGGGCGACAATATCACGCAAACCGTTAAACCGACGTTTGTCGTGACTAACGTTGACGCTGATGTGACGAAGGTAGAGGTGACCTTAAACGGCAATACGCAAACCCTGACCAAAGACGCTTCGGGTAACTGGATCTATACGCCAGAAACCCCGCTGGCAGACGGTAACTGGACCGTTGAGGTGAAAGTAACCGATGCGGCAGGGAATACTAAGCAGTCCAGCCTGGATTTCACCGTCGACACTAGTATCAGTACGCCGACGGTGGCTCTTGATGCCAGCAGCGATACCGGTGATGTCGGTGACAACCTGACGAATGAGACGACGCCAACCTTTACCCTGAGCAATATTGACCCGGATGTCACTTCGGTGATGGTGACACTAAACGGCGAAACACACAGCGCAACCAAAGATGAGCAGGGTAACTGGACGTATACGCCGGAAACTGCGCTGTCAGACGGTAGTTGGACCCTGAAGGTGAAAGTCACGGATGGCGCAGGTAACACTGCGGAATCTTCACTGGATTTCACCATTGACAGTACGCTAAGCACACCAACAGTAATGATGGATACGGACAGTGACACCGCAACGGCAGGGGATAATATCACCAGGGATACGACGCCAACCTTTATCCTGAGCAATATCGACCCGGACGCCACGTCGGTGATGCTGACGCTGAACGGCGAAACGCACAGCGCAACCAAAGATGAACAGGGTAACTGGACCTATACGCCGGACACCCCGCTGGCGGACGGCAGCGGAACGCTGGTGGTGACCGTGACCGATGCGGCGGGCAATAGCGCGGATGCGTCCCTGGATTACACCATCGACACTACTACCAGCACGCCGACAGTTTCCCTGGATGCGGGCAGCGATAGCGGTACGGTGGGTGATAATCTGACGAGGGATACGACGCCGACCTTTATCCTGAGCAATATCGACCCGGATGCCACGTCGGTGATGGTGACGCTGAACGGCGAAACTCATGCGGCAACCAAAGACGAGTCTGGTCACTGGAGCTACACGCCGGAAACCCCGCTCGCGGACGGCAGCGGAACGCTGGTGGTTACCGTGACCGATGCGGCGGGTAATAGCGCGGATGTGTCCCTGGATTACACCATCGACACTACTATCAGCACGCCGATAGTTTCCCTGGATGCGGGCAGCGATAGCGGTGCCTCAGGGGACAACATTACTCAGGACGTCACGCCAACGTTTATCCTGAGTAACATCGATCCTGATGCAACTACCGTAACGGTGACCATAAACGGCGAAACCCACAGCGCCACGCAGGATGAATCAGGCCACTGGACCTGGACACCTGAAGAGGCGCTGGCTGAAGGCACTTGGACGTTGGTGGTGAATGTCAGCGATGCGGCAGGTAATACTGCCAGCCAGTCGGTTGAGTTCACTGTCGATACCCATGTCGATAATTTTGATGTGACTTTTGATGGTACGAGTAGCCAGGAACAAACCTGGCAGACCGATGAGTCAACCTTATCGTTTAGCGGGCATGGCGAAGCGGGAGCCCTGGTTAGCGTCTCACTGGATAATGGCGATGTGCTGACGGCAAACGTGGACAAAGACGGTAACTGGAATCTCCAGCTTGAGGATGTGGCGCAGGGCGAGCATCAGCTTACCTTCACCATTACCGACGTAGCGGGTAACACCAGCACTGTGACGCACGATGTGAATGTTGGAACCGATGACCCGGTGTCGCTACGCAGCAGTCTGTACAGTAGCGAGCAGGACACCAATGACACCATAGAAGTGGAGTCGTCGCATCCGGTCTTTGAGTTCAACCTGGACGCCAGCATTACCCATGCCAGCATTGAACTGGACGGTGTCACTCATCCGCTGGTGCCTTCGCCGTCTGGCCCTACTCAGTTCGACGTGCCTGTGGCGCTGGAGGATGGCCCACATTCTCTGGTGTTGCGCACGCAGGACAGTGCCGGGAATAGCGAACGTCAGGATATCGCCTTTACGGTGGATACCAGTAGCCGCAGCGTCGTTGCAGGCATGGACAACGCCCGCAGCGATGAGAGTGACGCGCCGCATTCTGCAGCGGATCAATCCTCTTCGCATGAAGCAGCCAGCTTCGCGGCACAAGTGATGAGCATTAGCCAGAGCGTCGAAGATAATCAGGACGATCAGCAACATCACCATCAATAAATAACCGTTTCCCCCGTACAGGACGTGCGGGGGAATGAGTGCAAATTCTATGAATGATTTTACGCTATATGATTTAGGCTTGGCTGGCGTTATGCAATACATCGCCAAAAACCACGATTCACGTATTGAAATAGATGAGGCAAAAATACCGGTCACGCTGTCGCAATATGATAAAAACGATCCGAACCATGAAGCACAGATTAAAAACTATTTTCTGTCATTAGGTCTGATGATTCACGAGGTGAAATTCTCGCGCCCCGACGATTTGCTGAATGAAAATATGCCGCTGATTATATTAACCTCCGACATGCAATGGATGGTGTGTGTCGGGTGCCAGGAAGGGGGGCTACAGCTGGTCAAGCGTAACAACGAGTTGGGTGTCGTTGCGTGCGCCAGAGAAAACATCCAGACGATTTCGGTCTTTCTGATCCAGCCTTTAAGCGGGATGACTGAATCGATAAAAATAAGTTCAATACTAAAATCCGGGCTGCAAAATAATAAATTTTTTTACAGTAAGTATTTTTTCACTTCGCTGTTTATGGCCCTGTTTGCGCTGACGATCCCGGTTTTCAGTAATCTTTACTACGATAAGCTCGTGCCCGGATCATCGACCGCTTCTCTGTTTGGGGTGGTCGGTATCGTGCTGGTATTCATCGTTTTTGAGTTTTTACTGCGATCCTCGAAAGATATCTATCAGTCGATTGTCTCGCGTCAGGAGGATGTCAATATTGATGTTTCTTTTGTCGAGGCGCTGATCTACAACACCACCAAAAGCAGTTCTATGTCCTCAGTTTTTGTTCTCTGGACAGAATTCCAAAAAATTAAGCCGGTATTGTTAAACTCTGTTTTCCAGCGCGTGTCGGATATTCCGGTATTTATTATTTTTTGTGTGATTATTTACATTAATCTCGGCGCCCTGGTGTTAGTACCCGTGATGATGATGGTGGTGTCGCTACTGTTGGCCTGGGGATATTTCAGGTATACGGAAGTGCTGATGGATAAAATGAAGGAGAGCCAGTCAAACCGTAACGTTTTCATTACTGAATTACTCTATTCCTTACGTACCATTCATACCCTAAACAATAAAAACCTGATGCTTGATTGGGTTAATAGCAGTAACAATCAGTCATGGCTGAGCTTAAAACTGCGCAAGGCTGGAGTCTATTATCAGTCTGCGCTCAGCGCGATGTCGAGTCTGAATCAGATCCTGTTGATGGTTTTCGCTTTTTTTCTGGTCATTAAAGGAGAAATCACCACGGGGGCAATTGTCTCTTCCGTTATAGTCTCCGGACGGATGTCAGGGATCATCTCGGGATTATCATCAACGCTCTCTACTATTTTCACAACCAATAAAACCATTACGGATTTAATGAAAATGTTTATGCCGGCAGGGCAGGAACATGAGCAAAAATTGCTGCAGTCGATCGTGAACGTGCGCGGTGATATCTCTCTACGCGCTCTGAGCTATCAGTACGATCCGCAATTACCAAAAGCGCTGGATACGCTGACGCTGGATATTCCTCATGGGCAGCGGGTGGCAATTATTGGCGAATGTGGTTCCGGGAAAAGCTCGCTGATTTCCCTGCTCTCTGGCTACTGTCCACCTACTGAGGGCAGTATTATGTACGATGGCTACAATACCCGACATCTGGCGCAGAACTTTTTCAGCCGCTTTATCAGTATGGTGACCAATAACGACACGCTGTTTACCGGCAGCATTGAAAGTAACTTTGCCCTTAAAGATTGCGACAACCGCAAGAAGGTGATCGAGGCGCTTAATCTGGCGAACTGTACCTTTGTGCTCCAGCATCCAATGGGGCTGCGTTACCCGGTGATGTTTATGGCGCGTAACTTATCCTCAGGGCAAAACCAGCAGCTGTTATTGGCGCGTAGTTTGAGTAGCGATGCTCAGATTTACTTATGGGATGAGCCAACCTCGAATATGGATGAAATAACCGAACAGCGTATCTTCGATCATCTCGATCACTTTATCAGCGGTAAGACACTGATCATGGTGACGCACCGTCGCTATTTGCTGAAGTATTTCGATCGTGTGCTGGTCATGAAAGGGGGCAAAATCATTCGTGACTGCACGCCGGATAAACTATTAGGGCCAGCAAACGTCGAGCAGACAAAGCAACCTGTTCGCGTAACGGTTGCGTCAGCGAACGAAAAACAACCGCGGTGACGATATTTTTTCATTGACCGGACTGATTAGTGAGCCGTTTCGCAGCACCGATTTATTATTGCTGTATCTTCTGCGTGAATGAAGCGAAGGCTTCATATTCAAAAGGAGAATATTGAAATGGGAAAACTCACGGGCAAAACAGCATTGATTACGGGCGCATCTCAGGGTATTGGCGAGGGGATCGCCAGAACGTTTGCCCGCCATGGCGCGAACTTAATCCTGCTGGATATCTCCGATGAGATTGAAAAACTGGCGGATGAGCTGGCAGGACGCGGTCACCGCTGCACTGCGGTTCACGCGGATGTTAGAGATTTTGCTTCGGTCACGGAAGCGGTGAAACGCGCGAAGAAGGTTGAAGGAAAAATCGATATTCTGGTCAACAATGCCGGCGTATGTCGCCTCGGCAACTTCCTTGAGATGAGCGATGAAGATCGCGACTTCCATATTGATATCAATATCAAAGGCGTCTGGAACGTAACGAAAGCCGTGCTGCCGGAGATGATTGATCGCAAAGACGGGCGTATCGTGATGATGTCCTCAGTGACTGGCGATATGGTGGCCGATCCGGGCGAAACGGCCTATGCAATGTCAAAAGCGGCGATTATCGGCTTAACCAAATCGCTGGCGGTGGAATATGCGCAGTCCGGTATTCGCGTGAATGCCATTTGCCCTGGCTATGTTCGCACGCCGATGGCGGAAAATATTGCGCGTCAGTCCAATCCGGACGATCCGGAATCTGTATTAACCGAAATGGCGAAAGCGATCCCGATGCGTCGTCTGGCCTGCCCGCTAGAAGTCGGTGAGCTGGCTGCGTTCCTGGCCTCGGATGAGTCCAGTTATTTAACTGGCACGCAAAACGTCATTGATGGCGGTAGTACCTTGCCTGAAAGCGTTAGCGTCGGCGTCTGATTGATGCCGGTCTCCTCCCCGCGCGATGGGGAGGAGGTACCCCTTATTCTCTTTTCAACTTTCAAATCATCAAACGGTATATAAAACCGTTACTCCTTTAGCACTGGTTATAAATATGATGACCATAAGAAAGTCATTAAATTTATAAGGGTGCGCAATGGCCGTTAACTTACTGAAAAAAAGAACCCTGACGCTGGCAGCAATGCTGTTGCTGGTGGGGCAGGCGCAGGCAACGGAACTGCTGAACAGTTCATACGATGTCTCTCGTGAGCTGTTTGCCGCCCTTAACCCGCCATTTGAACAGCAATGGGTAAAGGATAACGGCGGCGACAAACTGACGATTAAACAATCTCATGCCGGGTCATCAAAACAGGCGCTGGCGATTTTGCAGGGACTGAAAGCTGACGTTGTGACCTATAACCAGGTCACCGATGTGCAGATCCTGCACGATAAAGGCAAACTGATCTCCGCCGATTGGCAAAGCCGCCTGCCGAATAACAGCTCGCCATTCTATTCCACCATGGCGTTTTTAGTGCGTAAGGGTAACCCGAAGAATATCCACGAATGGAACGATCTGGTTCGCCCGGACGTGAAGCTGATTTTCCCGAACCCGAAAACCTCCGGAAATGCGCGTTACACCTATTTAGCGGCATGGGGCGCGGCGGACAAAGCTGACGGCGGCGATAAAGCCAAAACCGAACAATTTATGACCCAGTTCCTGAAAAATGTCGAAGTGTTTGATACCGGCGGTCGCGGTGCAACGACCACCTTTGTTGAACGCGGCCTGGGTGATGTGCTGATCACATTTGAATCGGAAGTGAACAACATCCGTAAACAGTATGAAGATCAGGGCTTCGAAGTCGTGGTGCCGAAGGTCAACATTCTGGCGGAATTCCCGGTAGCCTGGGTCGATAAAAATGTGCAGGCCAACGGTACTGAAAAAGCGGCGAAAGCGTACCTGAACTGGCTGTACAGCCCACAGGCGCAAACCATCATTACCGATTTCTACTACCGCGTGAACAACCCGCAGGTGATGGACAAGCTGAAAGATAAATTCCCGCAAACCGAACTGTTCCGCGTCGAAGACAAGTTTGGCGCGTGGCCTGAGGTGATGAAAACGCACTTTGTCAGCGGCGGCGAGCTGGACAAACTGTTGGCGGCGGGGCGTAAGTAAATGTTTGCTGTTTCCTCCCGACGCGTGCTGCCCGGCTTCACTTTAAGCCTCGGGACCAGCTTATTGTTCGTTTGCCTGATATTGCTGCTGCCGCTTAGTGCGCTGGTCATGCAACTGGCGCAAATGAGCTGGGCGCAGTATTGGGAAGTGATTACCAATCCGCAGGTGGTAGCGGCTTATAAAGTGACACTGCTGTCGGCGTTTGTGGCATCAATTTTTAACGGCGTGTTCGGTTTGCTGATGGCGTGGATCTTAACCCGCTATCGCTTTCCGGGCCGTACGCTGTTGGATGCGCTGATGGACCTGCCGTTTGCGTTGCCTACGGCGGTAGCTGGCCTGACGCTGGCGTCGCTGTTTTCGGTCAATGGCTTCTACGGCGAGTGGCTGGCGAAGCTGGACATTAAGGTGACCTACACCTGGCTTGGCATCGCGGTGGCGATGGCCTTTACCAGCATTCCGTTCGTGGTGCGCACCGTACAGCCAGTGCTGGAAGAGTTAGGCCCGGAGTATGAAGAAGCGGCGGAAACGCTCGGTGCCACGCGCTGGCAGAGCTTTCGTAAAGTGGTGCTGCCAGAGCTGTCTCCCGCGCTGGTGGCGGGCGTAGCGCTTTCGTTTACCCGCAGTCTCGGTGAGTTTGGCGCGGTTATTTTTATCGCCGGGAACATCGCATGGAAAACCGAAGTGACCTCGCTGATGATTTTTGTTCGCTTGCAGGAGTTTGACTACCCGGCCGCCAGCGCGATTGCTTCTGTGATCCTCGGGGCGTCGTTGTTGCTGCTGTTTTCAATTAACACCCTGCAAAGTCGCTTCGGTCGACGCGTGGTAGGTCACTGATGGCAGACATTACTCAATTGAAACGCTATGACGCACCCCGTATTAACTGGGGTAAATGGTTTCTGATCGGCACGGGCATGCTGGTATCGACCTTTATTTTGCTGGTACCGATGATTTATATCTTCGTGCAGGCGTTCAGCAAGGGATTAATGCCGGTACTACAGAACCTGGCTGACCCGGATATGCTGCATGCCATTTGGCTCACGGTGCTAATTGCGCTGATTGCGGTGCCGGTGAATCTGGTGTTTGGCGTATTGCTGGCCTGGCTGGTGACTCGCTTCAACTTCCCCGGACGCCAACTGCTGCTGACGCTGCTGGATATTCCGTTTGCCGTCTCGCCGGTGGTCGCAGGTCTGATCTATCTGTTGTTTTACGGTTCTAACGGCCCGCTGGGTGATTGGCTGGATGAACACAACCTGCAAATTATGTTCTCCTGGCCGGGGATGGTGCTGGTGACAGTGTTTGTGACCTGTCCGTTTGTGGTGCGCGAACTGGTGCCGGTAATGTTAAGTCAGGGCAGCAATGAAGACGAAGCGGCGATTTTGCTTGGTGCCTCCGGCTGGCAGATGTTCCGCCGCGTCACGCTGCCAAATATCCGTTGGGCGTTGCTGTATGGCGTGGTGCTGACCAATGCCCGTGCGATAGGCGAATTCGGCGCGGTGTCGGTGGTTTCCGGCTCGATTCGCGGCGAAACCTTGTCTCTACCACTACAGATTGAATTACTGGAGCAGGACTATAACGCCGTCGGCTCCTTTACCGCCGCCGCGCTGTTGACGCTGATGGCGATTATTACCCTGTTTTTGAAGAGCATGTTGCAATGGCGCCTGGAGAACCAGGAGAAACGCGCGCAGCAGGAGGAAAATCATGAGCATTGAGATTGCCAATATTAAGAAGTCTTTTGGTCGCACCCAGGTGCTGAACGATATCTCGCTGGATATTCCTTCAGGTCAAATGGTGGCTCTGTTGGGGCCATCCGGTTCGGGCAAAACCACGCTGCTGCGTATCATCGCCGGGCTGGAGCATCAGTCCAGCGGGCATATTCGTTTTCACGGCACCGACGTCAGTCGTTTGCACGCCCGCGACCGTAAGGTGGGGTTTGTGTTTCAGCACTATGCGCTGTTTCGCCATATGACCGTTTTCGACAACATCGCTTTTGGTCTGACAGTTCTGCCACGGCGTGAGCGTCCGAACGCGGCGGCGATCAAAGCCAAAGTGACCAAACTGCTGGAGATGGTGCAATTGGCTCATCTGGCAGATCGTTTCCCGGCGCAGCTTTCCGGCGGCCAGAAACAGCGTGTGGCGTTGGCGCGTGCGTTGGCGGTCGAGCCGCAGATCCTGCTGCTCGACGAGCCGTTTGGCGCGCTCGACGCTCAGGTGCGTAAAGAGCTTCGCCGCTGGCTGCGTCAGCTGCACGAGGAACTGAAGTTCACCAGCGTGTTTGTCACCCACGATCAGGAAGAAGCGACGGAAGTTGCGGATCGCGTGGTGGTGATGAGCCAGGGCCATATTGAACAGGCCGATGCGCCGGATCAGGTCTGGCGCGAACCGGCCACCCGTTTTGTGCTGGAGTTTATGGGCGAGGTTAACCGCCTGCAGGGGACGATTCGTGGCGGACAGTTCCACGTGGGCGCACACCGCTGGCCGTTGGGCTATACACCTGGCTATCAGGGACCGGTCGATCTGTTCCTGCGTCCATGGGAAGTGGATGTGAGCCGCCGTACCAGCCTGGATTCGCCGCTGCCGGTGCAGGTGTTGGAAGCCAGTCCGAAGGGGCACTACACCCAATTAGTTGTACAACCCCTCGGGTGGTACAACGAACCGCTGACGGTCATCATGCAAGGCGATGATTCCCCGAGCCGCGGTGAACGGCTGTTTGTTGGACTGCAAAATGCACGTTTGTATAACGGCGACCAGCGTATTGAAACGCGTGAAGAGGAACTTGCCCTGGCGCAATCAGCCTGATAGGTTAATTTGCATAGTTATCGCCCGGTGGCGCTACGCTTACCGGGCTTTTTTACGAGCTGAAAACGTGAACACATTAGAAAAAACAATTGGCAATACGCCTCTGGTGAAATTACAACGCCTGGCGCCGGATAACGGCAGCGAAATTTGGGTCAAGCTGGAAGGGAATAATCCTGCGGGTTCGGTGAAAGACCGGGCGGCGCTGTCGATGATTGTTGAAGCGGAAAAGCGTGGGGAAATTAAGCCGGGTGACGTATTGATTGAGGCTACCAGCGGCAATACTGGTATTGCGCTGGCGATGATCGCTGCGCTGAAGGGCTACCGCATGAAGCTGCTGATGCCGGACAACATGAGCCAGGAACGCCGGGCGGCAATGCGTGCCTATGGCGCGGAACTGATTCTGGTCACTAAAGAGCAGGGGATGGAAGGGGCACGCGATTTAGCCCTCGCTATGTCTGAACGCGGAGAAGGTAAACTGCTCGATCAGTTTAATAATCCCGATAACCCGTACGCGCACTACACCACCACCGGACCCGAAATCTGGCAGCAGACATCAGGTCGCATCACCCATTTTGTCTCCAGTATGGGGACGACCGGTACCATTACCGGCGTGTCGCGTTTTCTGCGCGAGCAGGAAAAACCGGTCACTATCGTTGGCCTGCAGCCGGAAGAGGGCAGCAGTATTCCGGGAATTCGCCGCTGGCCTGCGGAATATATGCCGGGCATTTTTAACGCCTCGCTGGTGGATGAGGTGCTGGATATTCATCAGAATGATGCCGAAAATACCATGCGTGAACTGGCCGTGCGTGAAGGAATTTTCTGCGGTGTCAGCTCTGGCGGCGCGGTCGCGGGCGCGTTACGCGTTGCACGTGCCACGCCCGGCGCGGTAGTTGTGGCGATCATCTGCGATCGCGGCGATCGCTACCTTTCGACCGGCGTCTTTGGTGAAGAGCACTTTAACCAGGGGCTGGGAATTTAACTTGTTGGCCTGATAAGCGCAGCGCCATCAGGTAACTGCCTGGCACGATGGCCGGATAATGTTTTATCCGGCCAGGGATGATTAATCGTTACGTTTTTCCACCAGCTTATCAAGGAATTGCCACAGCTTCTCATTCATCTGCTGGTAATCCCAGGCGCGCATCTCTTCAACCGGGCGGATGAAGCGTTGCCCTTCGGCTTCAGCCAACTCTTGCTCTGAGTGCTGAATTAATCCTTCAATCGCGTCAGCTGTGAACTCCATATGGCACTGAAAACCATAGACGAAATTACCGTATTGTACGATTTGTCGCGGGCAGCCCTCACTGGTAGCAAGAATTATCGCCTGGTCGGTTAACCCCGGCATGTCGTTGTGCCAGTGACCGACGATAAGCGGTGAGCCGAAATGGCTGAACAACGGGTGCTGTTGGCCTGCCTCGGTCAGGACGATTGGGTAGTGCCCAATCTCTTTTTCCGGGCTTTGACACACCTTCGCGCCCAGCGCTTCTCCAATTAACTGCGAACCCAAACAGATCCCCACCACGATTTTTCTTGCCGAAATCGCCTGGTTAATCAGATGCTGCTCAGCCTGAGAGTCAAAGTATGGGCACTCTTCCTGCGTGGTGCGGGGCGACTGCGGGCCACCAAAGACGACCAGCATATCGAAACCATCGGCATTGGCGGGAACTGTTTCTCCAGCGTATACGCGTGACCAGGTGATGGTATAGCCGCGCGATTCGGCCCACGGCAGGTACGCGCCAGCAGATTCAAAAGACTCATGAATAACAAAATGAACTCGCACTTTTTGTCTCCTGTTAGCGCTTTAGCGCCTGATGAATATCAAACGCCAGCTTATCAATGTCGCTGTCTTCTAATGTTGACAGCGTAATGCGTAAACCGTGTGCAGGCGTATTGACGCCGAACACTTCGCCTTCGCGAACCAGCCAGCCAGACTTTGCCAGCGCAAAAGCGATCTCCTGACTGTGATCTGCCAGCGATAACCACAGATTCAGACCGTCACCGACGGGCAGTTCAATGCCATGTTGGCGCAGAGCCGTATTCAGCTTTTGCTGCTGGACGGCGTAAAACTGCTGCGTTTGTGCCAGCGTGTGTTGATATGTCTCGTCACTCAGGCACGCGCAGGCTAAATCCTGCAGCAGATGGCTGACCCACTGACTGCCGGAGTTGAGCCGTAAACGCAGTTTCCCGGATGTGACGGGATCGCTGGCTACGATAGCCAGGCGTAAATCCGGGCCTAAGGTTTTCGACATCGAACGGACAATCGCCCAGTGTACAGTTTCCTGCGCAATCACCGGATACCAGCGGCAAGCGGACAGCAGCGCAAAGTGGTCGTCGACGATCACCAGCGTTTGCGGATAGCGAGCCAGGATTTCCTGTAATTGCGCCGCGCGGGATGCGCTCAGACTGCATCCTGTCGGGTTATGAGCGCGCGGGGTCAGAATCACCGCCCGCGCGCCTTTCTGTAATGCGCATTCCAGCATGGCGGGTTGCATGCCTTTACTGTCGACGTTAACTGGACTGGCGGTAAATCCGGCATAGCGCAGCATGTTGATGCTACTCAAAAAGCACGGATCTTCTACAGCCACGCTATCGCCGGGCAGTAAATGGGCACATAGCAGCCGCTCAATGGCATCGATGGCGCCGCTGGTGATATCAATTTCCCCCTGATCCGGTATCGCATCCTGCATCCATTGCGTGGCCCAGCTCTTGAGTCCTGGGGAGACGGCTGCATCACCATACAAACGCGGGTTCTTATTTATCTTCGCGAAATAACTACTCAGGTCAGGAAGCCGTGAGGGCGCTGGGTTACCGCCGGAAAGATCGATTAGTGGAGTATCTGGGTTACCACCTTCCAGCGCAACGGGGGCTGTAATCCCCTTAATCACCGTGCCGTTGCGTCCCAGACTCTGTGCCAACCCGGAGGTGACCAGACGTTTGTAAGCCGCCGCGACAGTATTGCGGTTCACGTTTAATTCCGTTGCCAGTTCCCGCACTGGCGGCAACGTTTCTCCTGCTGCCAGCGTGCCTGTAGAAACATGTTGACGGATACTGTCAAAAATTTCGTTAGCGGTTTTTCCGTCGATCATTATTGACCTATGACAAAATGGATTTTAGCATATGACGATAATAATGAGGCGTAAGCGCGCTGTCCAGCGAGAGGAGAAATTTATGGAGCAGGAGAGTGATATTCAGTCAGTGCTCTTCGACGACAAGCATCGGGCATTACAGACCGATATCGTCGCCGTCCAGTCACAGGTGGTATATGGCAGCGTAGGCAACAGCATCGCTGTGCCGGCCATTAAAGCGCAGGGATTACGCGTGACGGCAGTACCCACGGTACTGTTCAGTAACACCCCGCATTATGAAACCTTTTATGGCGGCGTTATTCCGCCCGAATGGTTTAGCGGCTATCTGCGCGCCTTAAGCGAACGTGATGCCTTGCGCGAGCTAAAGGCGGTGACGACAGGGTACATGGGCAGCGCGGAGCAAATCGCCTTGCTGGCACAATGGCTGGAAACCGTTCGGGCCACGCATCCGGACCTGTGCATTTTGGTTGACCCTGTGATTGGCGATACGGATAGCGGTATGTATGTTAAAGCCGAAATCCCGGAGGCTTATCGTCAGCGCCTGCTGCCGCTGGCGCAGGGGCTGACGCCGAACGTATTCGAGCTCCAAATGCTGAGCGGCAAGCCGTGTCGTACGCTTGATGAAGCAATCGCAGCGGCAAAATCTCTGCTTAGCGACACGCTGAAATGGGTGGTGATCACCAGCGCGCCGGGCGATAGCGAAGAGAATATTAATGTGGCGGTAGTGACGGCTGAAACGGTTGAGGTGTTCGCTCACCTGCGGGTGAAGACGGATTTAAAAGGCACCGGCGATCTGTTCTGTGCTGAACTGGTGAGCGGCATTGTGCTGGGGAAAGTGCTGACTACGGCGGCATACGATGCCGCGCAGCGCGTGCTGGACGTCATGAGCTGGACGCATCAGTGCGGTTGTGATGAATTAATTCTGCCACCGGCAGGGGAGGCACGATGAAGAGTTATCGGCTGGTAGTACGCCAGCATGGACGTTTAGTCGGGCATTTTGATACCAGTGGGACAGAGGCGCTGGAAGATATTTGCGTAGCGCGGGCGATGTTTGGTATTGCGGGTGGGTATGATTGTGAACTGCTGGTGTCTGATTCCGAAAGGAGGATGCTGGAAAGCGGGCCGGAAGGGATGAAAATTCTGATGCGCGAGGCGTGTTACCGGCCGATGACCTCACAAATTTAACGCCGCCATCCGTTAGATAAAAAAAATGGCGCCATCTGGCGCCATTCTTCTCTGCGGCAAGAATTACTTCTTGATGCGGATAACCGGAGTTTCACCCACGGTCACGCTACCGGACAGTTTGATCAGCTCTTTGATTTCGTCCATGTTGGAGATAACAACCGGAGTCAGGGTAGACTTGGCTTTTTCTTCCAGCAGCGGCAGATCGAATTCAATAACCGGGTCGCCCACTTTAACGCGCTGACCTTCTTCAGCGATACGCTTGAAGCCTTCGCCTTTCAGTTCAACGGTATCAATACCGAAGTGAACAAACAGCTCAATGCCGCTGTCGGATTCGATAGAGAAAGCGTGGTTGGTTTCAAAGATTTTGCCGATGGTGCCATCAACAGGGGCGACCATTTTATTACCGGTTGGTTTGATAGCGATGCCATCACCAACGATTTTTTCAGCAAAAACTACATCCGGCACGTCTTCGATGTTGACGATCTCGCCAGAGAGCGGAGCAACAATCTCAATAGTTCCGGTGTCTTTCTTATCATCAGAAACCAGAGATTTCAGTTTATCGAACAAACCCATGATCTTCTCCTAAGCAGTAAATTGGGCCGCATCTCGTGGATTAGCAGATTGTTTTTTCTTCAATGAACTTGTTAACCAGCGTCATTAACTCGTCCGTTGTCGGTTGAGCAAGAGCCTGCTCTGCTAACACCTTCGCATCTTCGAAGTTCGTGTTACGGATAATCTTCTTAATGCGCGGGATAGAAATGGCGCTCATAGAGAATTCGTCCAGACCCATCCCCAGCAACAGAAGTGTAGCACGTTCGTCGCCTGCAAGCTCACCACACATGCCAGTCCATTTGCCTTCAGCATGAGAAGCATCAATAACTTGCTTGATCAGCGTCAGCACAGATGGCGACATCGGTTGGTAAAGGTGTGAAATCATATCATTACCACGGTCAACTGCCAAGGTGTACTGCGTTAAATCATTGGTGCCGATACTAAAGAAATCAACTTCTTTGGCTAAATGACGCGCAATTGTTGCCGCTGCTGGTGTTTCCACCATCACGCCAATCTCAATGCTTTCGTCAAATGCTTTACCTTCGTCGCGCAGTTCCTGTTTGTAGATTTCAATCTCTTTGCGCAGTGCACGCACTTCTTCAACAGAGATGATCATTGGGAACATGATGCGCAGTTTACCGAAAGCAGAGGCGCGCAGGATAGCGCGAACCTGGTCACGCAGGATCTCTTTACGATCCATGGCGATACGCACGGCGCGCCAGCCCAGGAACGGGTTCTCTTCTTTCGGGAAGTTCATGTACGGCAGCTCTTTATCGCCGCCGATGTCCATGGTACGGACGATGACCGCCTGAGAGCCACAGGCTTCAGCCACGGCTTTATACGCAGCGAACTGTTCTTCTTCAGTCGGCAGCGATTCACGGTCCATGAACAGGAATTCGGTGCGGTACAGACCCACACCTTCAGCGCCGTTACGCTCAGCGCCTTCAACGTCACGAACGGTACCGATGTTGGCGCAAACTTCAACCTGATGTCCGTCCAGCGTGATAGCCGGCAGATCTTTCAGCTTTGCGAGTTCCGCTTTCTCGGTCGCAACCTGCTCCTGAACGGCACGCAGTTGCTCAATAACGTCGTTGGTCGGATTGACGTAAACCTGGTTGTTTACGGCATCCAGAATCAGATAATCATCGTTTTTCACCTGAGAGGTGACGCTACCCGTACCAACGATGGCAGGTAGTTCCAGAGAACGCGCCATGATGGAGGTGTGGGAAGTACGTCCACCCGCGTCAGTGATGAAACCCAGCACCTTGTTCAGGTTCAGCTGTGCGGTTTCAGACGGGGTCAGGTCTGCGGCAACCAGGATAACTTCTTCCTGGATAGCGCTCAGGTCAATAATTGCCAGACCCAGAATGTTACGCAGCAGGCGTTTACCGATGTCACGTACGTCAGCCGCACGTTCTTTCAGGTATTCATCATCCAGCTCTTCCAGGGCTGTGGCCTGACCTTCGATAACTTCATGCGCAGCTGCATCAGCCGTCATGTGCTTATCTTTAATCAGGGCTATGATTTCCTGCTCCAGCTCCTCATCTTCGAGCAGCATGATATGCCCTTCAAAGATGGCTTCTTTTTCTTCACCGAACGTTTCACCAGCTTTGGTTTTGATCGCTTCCAGTTGCGCAGATGCCTTGGCACGACCGCTCAGAAAACGTTCAACTTCCTGATCAACCTTGTCGGCAGAAATTTTTTTCCGGTCAATGACGATTTCGTCTTCTTTCAGCAGCAATGCTTTGCCGAAAGCGATACCCGGGGATGCTAAAATGCCTGAAATCATAACCCTACCTTACTTGTGACTGATATTTAAAAGAACTCGTTGAACTTACTCGAGTTCAGCCATCAGTTTTACCAGATGCTCAACTGCTTTCTGCTCGTCTTCACCTTCTGCGGACAGGGTTACAACGGTACCCTGAGTCAGGCCCAGAGTCTGCAGTTTAAACAGGCTTTTGGCGCTAGCGCTTTTGCCGTTGGAAGTCACAGTAATTTCAGAAGTAAAACCTTTTGCTTCTTTAACAAACTGAGCAGCAGGGCGAGTATGCAGACCGTTCGGAGCGGTAATGGTAACTTCTTGCTGGAACATTATATTTCCCCAACTTATAGGTTTAGTGTTGTGGAACTAAAGTCTAGCCTGGCGGTTCAACTTTAGCCTGTATTGTTAGCATCGGCGTAAACTGGACGCGACACAAAAGGAGTTCGGTACAATCCGTTGTTGGCAACTTCTTGCCGCTGACGTTTCGTTCGTCATTAAACATTATGCAGCGAAAGGAAGAGTTGAACCAAATCATAAAATCGATTCAGCTAACGCTTTTCCTGTAACGATTAATTTCGCGCATCAAAATAATTAGCTTGGTTAAATACCAGTTCCGGCGGGTTGAATCAATGCCAGGAGAGTTGAAACTTTGAAGTAGGCCACAAAAAAGCACCCAAAAGGGTGCTTTTTTACGCGTTTTTAACATGCTGGCATTACTGTTGCAGTTCTTTCTCAGTGAAGAGATCGGCAAACAGTGCAGTGCTCAGATAACGCTCACCCGATGACGGTAGAATAACCACTATATTCTTATTGGTAAAGGTTTCATCTTCCTGGAGCTTGAGCGCGGCAGCAACCGCAGCACCGGAAGAGATCCCCGCCAGAATACCTTCTTCTTCCATCAGGCGACGTGCGGTAGAGATAGCTTCATCATTGGTGATGGTAACGACTTTATCGATAAGCTTCAGATCAAGGTTACCTGGAATGAAGCCTGCCCCGATACCCTGAATTTTATGCGGACCCGGTTTGAGTTCTTCACCCGCCAGGGCTTGGGTGATGACAGGGGAGTCGGTCGGTTCTACCGCGACGGTGATCAGGTCCGTTTTACCTTTGGTGCCTTTAATGTAACGGGTCACGCCAGTCAGCGTACCGCCGGTGCCGACGCCGGAAATAAAGACATCAACCTGGCCATCGGTATCTTCCCAGATTTCCGGCCCGGTGGTTTTTTCGTGGATTTCCGGGTTGGCCGGGTTGCTGAACTGCTGCAGCAGCAGGAATTTTTCCGGATCGCTGGCCACAATTTCTTCCGCTTTTTGGATCGCGCCCTTCATCCCTTTTGCGCCTTCGGTCAGCACCAGATTCGCGCCCAGCGCTTTTAACAGCTTGCGGCGCTCAATGCTCATGGTTTCCGGCATGGTCAGAGTCAGTTTGTAACCACGGGCGGCGGCAACGTAGGCCAGGGCAATCCCGGTATTACCGCTGGTCGGTTCAACCAGCTCAACGCCCGGTTTCAGCACCCCACGTTTTTCGGCATCCCAAATCATATTGGCACCGATACGGCATTTAACGCTAAAGCTCGGGTTACGTGATTCCACCTTCGCCAGAATGCGTCCGTTACCGATACGGTTCAGTCGAACCAGCGGCGTATGACCGATAGTCAGCGAGTTGTCTTCAAAAATCTTACTCATGGCCTGTCCTTAACTGTATGAAATTGGGATACCGCTTCAGCATACCTGTTGAGAAAGTATGGGGAAGTAAGGAAATCGCATATCTATATGCTGATGGGAAATAATGCCTTGCAGTATGGAATAAGAGCGGGCATAAGCCAGCCCGCTTTTACACATTTTTGCATTACTTCCATAACGCGTGCTTAGCACGATAGCAGTCTACCCACATCGCCGTGGCGCCACAAACCGCAACCGGCATAATGAACAGATTGAGTACCGGGATCATGGTGAACAGACTGGTCAACGCACCAAACTGCATATTGGTCACCTTACGCGTGCGCAGCGCGACGCGCATCTCCTTAAAAGGCACCTTGTGGTTATCAAACGGATAATCACAGTACTGAATGGCCAGCATCCACGCGCTGAACAGGAACCACAGCACCGGGGCGACGGTCTGTCCAATGCCGGGAATAAAATAGAGGATCAGCAATACAAAAGCGCGCGGGAGATACCACGCCAGCTTTTGCCATTCACGCTTCATAATGCGTGGAACGTCTTTCATGATGCCGAGAACGCCAGTGTCGGGTGGCGTTGCGCCCGTTAAGCGCGCTTCAAGTTGTTCTGCCAGTAAACCGTTAAACGGTGCGGCAATCCAGTTGGCAACGGTGGAGAACAGGTAGCCGAACACTAACAGTACGGAAATAGTGACAATTGGCCACAGCAAATAGCTGAGCCACTGCAGCCAGTCTGGAACGTGGCTCATCAATGCGGGGATCCAGCTATCGAGTTGGCTAAATAACCACCAGAATGCGCCGCCCATCAACAGGATATTCACCAGCAAAGGCAGAATAACAAAACGACGAATGCCCGGTTGGGAGATGAGCTTCCATCCCTGAGAAAAGTAATAAAGGCCGCTGCGAGGTACAACTGCAGATGATGAAACCATGGTAAGGACATACTCCTTGTTATATAAGCTCTGGTAAACCTGGCGTATCTTACCGGGTTGTTGAGCGTTAAGCTGTTCGGAAATGTTCGAAAAAACAGCAAAAAGCACAATTTTGTTCATCTTTATGCCGTGAAAGCCAAGAGTGCACTTGCACTTGGCGTAATCGACAAATACTCTTAGTGAGTAAATGTTTGCCGTGGTGGCAAGGTGTTAGAACAACAGAGAATATAATGATGCAGGATTTGCGTCTGATATTAATCATTGTTGGCGCGATCGCCATAATCGCTTTACTGGTACATGGTTTTTGGACTAGCCGTAAAGAGCGGTCTTCTATATTCCGCGATCGCCCACTGAAACGCATGAAGTCTAAACGTGAAGACGAGGATTCGTTCGACGACAACGTCGAGGAAGACGAAGGCGTGGGCGAAGTTCGCGTTCATCGTGTGAATCATGCTCCCGGTAACGCGCAGGAACATGGTGTTCCTCCTCAGTCGCCGCAACACCAGTACCAGCCGCCTTATGCGTCTGCTCAGCCGCGTCCAACCGCGCAGCAGCCTGCACAAGCGCCGGTACCGCCGCCGCATGTTCAGCAGCCGCCTCAGCCTGTTCAACCGCAACAGCCGGTGCAACATCAGCCTGTTCAGCCGCAACCGGTGCAACAGCCGGTGCAGCATCAGCCCGTTGCCCCTCAGGTGCAACAGCCGGTGCAGCAGGCTCCGCAACCTGCGCCACAAACCTTCCAGCCAGCAGAGCCTGTCGTTGAACATCAACCGCAGCCTGAGCCGGTCGTTGAAGAAGCGCCTGTTGCAGAAAAACCGCAGCGTAAAGAAGCCGTCATCATTATGAACGTCGCGGCACACCATGGTAGCGAGCTCAACGGTGATGTGCTGCTTAACAGCATTCAGCAAGCCGGTTTTAAATTTGGCGATATGAATATTTTCCATCGTCATTTGAGCCCGGATGGCAGCGGCCCGTCTCTGTTTAGTCTTGCCAACATGGTTAATCCTGGGACGTTTGACCCGGAGATGACGGGCGACTTCAGCACGCCTGGCGTGACTATTTTTATGCAGGTTCCGTCCTATGGCGACGAGCTGCAAAACTTTAAGCTGATGCTGCAGTCCGCGCAGCACATTGCTGATGAAGTTGGCGGTGTGGTGCTCGACGATCAACGTCGTATGATGACGCCGCAGAAACTGCGCGAATATCAGGACCGCATCCGCGAAGTTAAAGAATCTCACGCCTGATTTACTTCTGGCGTGACATCTCCTTGCTAAACCCCCGCCTGTCGGGGGTTTTTTATCATTGATGGTGCGATATGGAATCAATCGAACAACAACTGACAGAACTGCGAACCACGCTTCGCCATCATGAGTATCTCTACCATGTGATGGACGCGCCGGAAATTCCCGATGCGGAATATGATCGCCTGATGCGCGAACTGCGCGAGCTGGAAGCGCTGCATCCGGACCTTGTTACCCCCGACTCGCCAACCCAACGCGTTGGCGCCGCTCCGTTGTCGGCGTTCAGCCAGATTCGCCATGAAGTACCGATGCTGTCGCTGGATAACGTGTTTGATGAGGAGAGTTTTCTCGCCTTCAACAAGCGCGTGCAGGACCGACTGAAGAGCACCGATAAGCTGACCTGGTGCTGTGAACTGAAACTGGACGGCCTGGCGGTCAGTATCCTGTATGAAAACGGCGTGCTGGTCAGCGCCGCAACGCGCGGTGATGGCACCACGGGGGAGGACATTACCTCTAACGTGCGCACTATCCGCGCGATCCCGTTAAAACTGCGTGGCGAAAATATTCCCGCACGTCTGGAAGTGCGCGGGGAAGTGTTCCTGCCACAGGCCGGATTTGAAAAAATTAATGAAGAAGCCCGCCGCACTGGCAATAAAGTGTTTGCTAACCCGCGCAACGCGGCAGCCGGGTCATTACGTCAGCTTGATCCACGTATCACGGCGAAGCGACCGCTTACTTTCTTCTGCTATGGCGTTGGTGTGCTGGAAGGCGGCGTGCTGCCTGATACTCACCTCGGCCGTCTGCTGCAATTTAAAGAGTGGGGGCTGCCGGTAAGCGACAGGGTAGCGCTGTGTGACTCGCCGGAGGAAGTACTCGCTTACTATCACAAGGTTGAAGAAGACCGACCGATGTTGGGCTTCGATATTGACGGTGTGGTGATTAAAGTCAACTCCATGGCGTTGCAGGAGCAACTGGGCTTTGTCGCTCGCGCGCCGCGCTGGGCGGTGGCCTTTAAGTTCCCGGCGCAGGAGCAGATGACCTTTGTACGCGATGTGGAGTTCCAGGTCGGACGTACCGGGGCGATTACGCCCGTCGCTCGTCTTGAGCCGGTTCAGGTTGCCGGGGTTCTGGTCAGTAACGCCACTCTGCATAATGCCGATGAAATCGATCGTCTGGGGTTGCGTATTGGCGATAAAGTCGTTATTCGCCGGGCGGGCGATGTGATCCCGCAGGTCGTCAACGTGGTGCTTTCCGAGCGCCCGGAAGATACGCGTGAAATCGTGTTTCCACAGCATTGTCCGGTGTGTGGGTCGGATGTTGAACGTGTGGAAGGCGAAGCGGTCGCTCGCTGTACCGGCGGCCTGATTTGCGGGGCACAGCGTAAGGAGTCATTGAAACACTTTGTTTCCCGCCGCGCGCTCGATGTTGACGGTATGGGCGACAAAATTATCGATCAACTGGTCGAGAAAGAGTATGTCCATACGCCAGCAGATCTCTTCACCTTGACGGCAGGCAAGCTGACCGGACTCGATCGGATGGGGCCGAAGTCGGCGCAAAACGTGGTGAATGCGCTGGAAAAAGCGAAAGAAACGACGTTTGCCCGTTTCCTCTACGCGCTGGGCATTCGTGAAGTCGGCGAGGCCACAGCCGCAGGTCTGGCGGCGTATTTCGGCACGCTTGAAGCGCTGGAAGCGGCCTCTATTGACGAGCTGCAAAAAGTGCCGGATGTCGGCATTGTGGTGGCGACGCACGTGTTTAATTTCTTTGCCGAAGAGAGCAACCGCGAGGTGATAGGCCAGTTACTGGCGCAGGGCATTCACTGGCCCGCGCCAGTGGTTATCAACGCTGAGGAAATCGACAGCCCCTTCGCGGGCAAAACGGTGGTACTGACCGGAAGCCTGAGCCTGATGTCGCGTGATGACGCCAAAGCACGGTTGACCGAACTGGGCGCGAAAGTGGCCGGTAGCGTGTCGAAGAAAACCGATCTGGTTATTGCCGGCGAAGCGGCGGGTTCGAAACTGGCAAAAGCGCAGGAACTCGGTATTAGCGTGATTGATGAAGCTGAAATGATCCGCTTACTGGGTGCCTGAGATGGAAAAAGAGCAACTGGTTGAAATCGCCAACACCGTGATGCCCTTTGGCAAATATAAGGGGCGTCGGCTGATTGATGTCCCGGAAGAGTATCTGCTGTGGTTTGCCCGTAAGGATGAATTCCCGCCGGGTAAACTGGGCGAGCTGATGCAAATCACGCTGCTGATTAAAACTGAGGGGCTGACGCAACTGGTGCAGCCCCTGAAACGCCCGCTTTAAGCTTTTGCGGCGGGGCTTTTTTGCTGCGCCTGCAATGCGTCCGTCTGTTGCTTGTAGCGCCGGGCCAATACGGCGCAGACCATCAGCTGAATTTGATGGAAGATCATCAACGGCAGCACCATCATGCCAATCACCGAAGTCGGGAACAGAATATTTGCCATTGGGATCCCATTCGCCAGGCTCTTTTTCGAACCGCAGAAGACAATGGTGATTTCATCGGCTTTATTGAAGCCGCATTTCCGGGCAACAAAGACGTTTATGCCAATCACAATTGCCAGCAGAACGATGCTGACCACGCTGATAAAAAGCAGTGAGCCAATTCCTACTTTGTGCCAGATCCCGTTAACGACGGCTTCGCTAAAGGCGGAGTACACCACCAGTAAAATGGAGGATTGGTCCGTTTTGGCGATCCATTTTTTATGTCGTGATACCCAGTCACCAATCCATGGACGCGAAAGATGTCCCAGCACGAATGGCAGCAGCAGTTGCAGCATAATTTTCCCCACCTGCTCCAGGCTGCCTTCTGCGCCGTGCATGTTCATCACCAGGCCTACCAGCAGCGGTGAAAGGAAAATACCCAGCAGGCTGGAGGCCGAAGCGGAGCACACGGCGGCGGCGACGTTACCTCCGGCCAGCGATGTAAAGGCGATGGCCGACTGCACCGTGGCCGGCAAAATACACAGATACAGGAAACCGGAATACAGCATCGGGTCAACATTGACCGGTGCCCACCACGCGAACAGAACACCCAATACCGGGAAGACGACGAAAGTGCTGCACATGACCCACAGATGCAAACGCCAGTGGCTACCGCCAGCAATAATGGCCTCACGCGACAGCTTTGCCCCGTGCATAAAAAACAGCAGGGCAATGGCGGCGGTGGTTAAGCCTTCAAAAAAAGGGACAAAACCGCCCTCAGCCGGGAAAAAGGAGGCCAGTAAAACGACGGTAATTAACGTTATCGTGAACGGATCAAGAATACGAAAAAGTTTCATAAAAGCTCCTGAAATTCGGTATGAACATTTTGCGTTTTTCCGTTTGAGAAATAAAATTGATTTATTGCATCCATATATGAATCGAATAGATGAATTACTCTCTGCGTCAGCTCCGTATCTTTGTTACCGTCGCTCAGGCCAAAAGTTTTAGCCGGGCGGGGGATATCATTGGCTTAAGCCAGTCGGCAGTCAGCCATAGCGTTAAAGAGCTGGAAGGGCAGACGGGCGTCCGATTATTAGATAGAACAACGCGAGAAGTGGTACTGACAGAAGCCGGGCATCAGTTGGCGGCACGACTGGAGCGTATTCTGGATGAACTGCACAGCACCCTGCGTGAAGCAGGCCAGGTGGGGACGCAGTTAACCGGAACGGTGCGCGTTGCCGCCAGCCAGACGATCTCCGCGCACCTGATTCCACAGTGTATTGCCCAGAGTAATCAGCTTTATCCTGCGATCGATTTTGTGCTGCACGACAGGCCACAGCAGTGGGTGCTGGAAAGCATTCGCCAGGGAGAAGTCGATTTTGGCATTGTGATTGATCCTGGTGCTGTGACCGATCTGCAGTGTGAAGCCGTACTGTCCGAACCTTTCCTGTTGCTGTGTCGGCAGGATCATCCGTTAGCCCAGCGGGAATGGGTAAACTGGCAGGATCTCTATCATGAACGTTTGGTGCTCCAGGATTACGCTTCCGGCAGTCGACCGCTGATCGATGCGGCGCTGGCCCACTTTTCGATTGATGCCAATATTGTTCAGGAGATTGGTCACCCGGCTACGTTGTTTCCGATGGTAGAGGCGGGCATTGGTATCAGCGTACTGCCCGCGCTGGCGCTTCCTCTGCCACAGGGCAGCCATTTGCAGGTAAAACGCCTGACGCCGGTTGTGGAACGACAATTGATGCTGGCACGACGTAAAAATCGTTCTTTATCGACCGCAGCCCAGGCGCTGTGGGACGTAGTGCGGATGCAGGCCAGTGAATTAACCGCCGGTCGTGCCCGAGATCCGTTGTATCAGATATAAATATCGACCTGATGTTGGCCGGTAGCATTGTTGACGCCCTCAGCTTTTCTTTGATCGGCGCTTTGCTTTTGCTGTGACTCCTCGGCCTGCTGGCGCAACAATTGAGCCAGCTGTGCTTGTAACATCTTGATTTGAGTCTGAATAAGCTCTTGCTGCTCGCGTTTCTGCTCAACACTGCCACTGCTATTGGGGATATCTTTGAGCTGCTGGGTTAGCTTGGTTATCTTTTGGGTGATTTGTGCAATCTGTGCGGAGATGTCATTCCCGGCTGATGCTTTTCCACCGCCGCTACTGCTTTGAACAGTTGGGGTGGAAACGTTGATAGTTGTCATACGGATTCCTCGTGCCATAAAACATGAGTATCGGCATCAGCGAACAGAACTTCAGCGACAATACGGCAGAGTGGAGTTTAATCATTAAAATCCCAAACCTTCATGTATCTGTATTCCTATGCCATTTCTGGCTCGAAAATAATGTGATTTCAAGCTGATTTAGCGCACCTCATCGATACTGATTTGCTATCGCTTGTCGGGATAAACGGTATTGGTAATCGATTGCGTAGTCTCGCTATAACAGTGCAGTACGCTACGTCATTTTCGATTACTCAGTATTAAGGACATCTCATGAGCCACTCCCTTTTCTCGCAAAACCCATGGTACAGCGCCGATATTATTCGTGGTTACAAGCCGGATTTCACGCCGCGTGTCGCCTTTATCCTTGGTTCTGGTCTGGGCGCGTTGGCGGATCAAATTGAGGATGCGGTGGCTATCTCCTACGAGAAACTGCCGGGATTCCCGGTGAGTACCGTTCATGGTCATGCCGGTGAACTTGTGCTGGGAAATCTGGCGGGCGTACCGGTGGCCTGTATGAAAGGTCGCGGGCATTTTTATGAAGGGCGCGGTATGACGGTGATGACCGATGCCATTCGCACACTGAAGCTGCTGGGCTGTGAACTGTTATTTTGTACTAATGCCGCAGGTTCCCTCCGCCCTGAAGTTGGGCCGGGTAGTCTGGTTGCGCTTAGCGATCACATCAATACGATGCCTGGTACACCGATGGTGGGACTTAACGATGAGCGTTTTGGCGAGCGATTCTTTTCGCTGGCGAATGCCTATGATGCTGACTATCGTGCAATCCTGCAAACCGTGGCCGCAGAAGAAGGTTTCCCGCTGAGCGAAGGCGTATTTGTCTCTTATCCGGGACCAAACTTTGAAACCGCGGCAGAAATCCGCATGATGCAAATCATTGGTGGCGATGTGGTGGGGATGTCGGTGGTGCCTGAAGTTATCTCTGCCCGCCACTGCGGTCTGAAAGTGGTTGCGGTTGCAGCTATTACTAACCTGGCTGAAGGGTTGGGTGATGTGAAATTATCTCACGCGCAGACGCTGGCGGCAGCGGAACTCTCACGGCAGAATTTTATCAATCTGATCTGCGGCTTTTTGCGCAAACTGGCCTGAATAATTAGAAAATGACCCCGCTTGCGGGGTCTTACTTTTTTGGCAAGGAACGGGAAAATGGGTATCGCATCTCGCTTAAAGCTCATGTCGTTTTTGCAATATTTCATCTGGGGAAGCTGGCTGGTCACCCTGGGTTCTTACATGATTAATACCCTTGATTTTACCGGCGCGAATGTGGGTATGGTCTACAGTTCGAAAGGGTTGGCAGCGATAATCATGCCGGGCATTATGGGGATCATCGCCGATAAATGGCTGCGTGCCGAACGCGCCTATATGCTTTGTCATCTGGTCTGCGCGGGGGTGTTGCTATACGCCACCACCGTTACCGATCCGCAGACGATGTTTTGGGTGATGTTGGTTAACGCGATGGCATATATGCCGACGATTGCGTTATCGAACAGCGTCTCATACTCATGCCTCGCACAATCGGGTCAGGATCCGGTCACCGCTTTCCCCCCCATTCGCGTGTTTGGCACTATAGGGTTTATTGTGGCCATGTGGACGGTGAGCCTGATGGGACTGGAGCTGAGCAGTGCGCAACTGTATATCGCTTCTGGCGCATCGTTATTGCTGGCGCTGTATGCGTTGACGTTGCCGAAAATACCGGTTGCAGAGAAGAAAGCGAACACAACGCTTGCCAGCAAGCTTGGGCTGGATGCTTTTGTTTTGTTTAAAAATCCACGCATGGCTATCTTCTTTTTGTTTGCGATGATGTTGGGGGCGGTACTGCAAATCACTAATGTTTTTGGCAATCCGTTCCTGCATGATTTTGCCCGTAATCCTGAGTTTGCCGACAGTTTTGTGGTGAAGTATCCCTCTATCCTGCTTTCAGTTTCGCAGATGGCGGAAGTGGGCTTTATCCTCACCATCCCGTTCTTCCTCAAACGCTTTGGTATTAAAACGGTAATGCTAATGAGCATGCTGGCGTGGACGCTGCGCTTTGGTTTTTTTGCCTTTGGCGATCCGTCCCCGCTCGGCTTTGTTATGCTGCTGATGTCGATGATTGTCTACGGTTGCGCGTTTGATTTCTTCAATATTTCAGGATCGGTGTTTGTAGAGCAGGAAGTGAGTTCTAACATTCGCGCCAGTGCGCAGGGGCTATTTATGACGATGGTCAACGGCGTGGGCGCTTGGGTGGGTTCAATCCTGAGCGGGATGGCGGTAGATTACTTCTCTGTCGATGGCGTTAAGGATTGGCAAACCATCTGGCTGGTGTTTGCCGCGTATGCGTTAGCACTTGCGGTTATCTTTGCGTTGTTCTTCAAATATAAACATGACCCTGAACGGCGGGTGCAGAAATCACTGGCACATTAACGTGACATTAGCGGCGGGGTCCTGACCCCCGCTGTTTCATGTTCTGCGCTGCGATGTGGTAACTTTGCGCATTATCCTTTGTCCTCAGGAGCGCACTATCCATGGAACGCACGCACCGTATCGATCTGAAGTTACTGCGTTATTTTCTTGCTGTCGCAGAAGAACTGCATTTTGGACGCGCTGCTGCTCGCCTGAATATGTCGCAACCACCGCTCAGTACGCATATTAAAGAGCTGGAACAACAGCTCGGCACTTTGCTATTTATCCGACATTCTCGCAGTGTAGCCTTAACTCACGCCGGAAAAATTTTGATGGAAGAGTCGCGCCGATTGCTATCCAGTGCGAATCAGGCGCTGGCGCGAGTGGAGCAGATTGGTCGCGGAGACGCAGGGCGGATTGAGCTCGGTGTTATCGGTACGGCGATGTGGGGAAAAATGCGTCCAGTAATGCGGCGTTTCTTAAAAGATAACCCTAATGTTGAAGTGCTGTTTCGCGAGAATATGCCTGCAATGCAGATGACGATGCTGGAACGACGTGAACTGGATGCGGGAATTTGGCGGATGGCGACAGAACCTTCGCCTGGATTCACCAGCCTGCGTTTGCATGAATCCTCTTTCCTGGTGGCGATGCCAGAAGAGCATCCCCTGGCTGAACTTGCCGCGATACCCTTGGAAGCATTGCGGAACGAATATTTTGTCACGATGCCGTCCATTCATACCGACTGGGCATTTTTACAGCGCGTTTGCCAAAGCGCCGGATTTTCGCCAATGATTATTCGCGAGGTGAAGGAGCCGCAAACGGTGTTGGCGATGATCAGTATGGGGGTTGGAATTACGTTGATTGCAGACAGTTATGCGCAAATGAGCTGGCCGGGTGTGGTGTTCCGTCCGTTAGAGGAACGTATTCCGGCAGATTTGTATATTGTGTATGACCAGCAGCAGGCGACGCCAGCACTGGAGAAACTGGTGGCAGCGTTAACGGTATGATGACTGTGCCGGATGGCGACTAACGTCTTATCCGGCCTACGCGTGCGGTGTTGCCTGTAGGCCTGATAAGCGAAGCGCATCAGGCAAGCAGATTCTGAATCGTTGAATTTTGCGCATAGCAAAAA
>NZ_SZXM01000042.1:0-253 GCF_005281355.1 Citrobacter sp. wls615
ACTGCTCTTTAACAATTTATCAGACAATCTGTGTGGGCACTCGAAGATACGGATTCTTAACGTCGCAAGACGAAAAATGAATACCAAGTCTCTGAGTGAACACGTAATTCATTACGAAGTTTAATTCACGAGCATCAAACTTAAATTGAAGAGTTTGATCATGGCTCAGATTGAACGCTGGCGGCAGGCCTAACACATGCAAGTCGAACGGTAGCACAGAGAGCTTGCTCTCGGGTGACGAGTGGCGGACGGG
>NZ_SZXM01000041.1:0-280 GCF_005281355.1 Citrobacter sp. wls615
CGGTTGGATCACCTCCTTACCTTAAAGAAACGTTCTTTGTAGTGCTCACACAGATTGTCTGATGAAAAGTGAATAGCAAGGCGTCTTGCGATTGAGACTTCAGTGTCCCCTTCGTCTAGAGGCCCAGGACACCGCCCTTTCACGGCGGTAACAGGGGTTCGAATCCCCTAGGGGACGCCACTTGCTGGTTCGTGAGTGAAAGACGCGTACCCTGATATCTCAAAACTCATCTTCGGGTGATGTTTGAGATATTTGCTCTTTAAAAATCTGGATCAAGCTG
>NZ_SZXM01000044.1:0-271 GCF_005281355.1 Citrobacter sp. wls615
GGCGGAGGGTTTTACCGACAATATTGACCCCCTCTGGCAATACGCCGATCAGATGTTGCAATCCACCTGTAGCGCTTGCCACAGCACGCCGCCGCCGACTCGTTATTCCGCGAATGGCTGGATCGCCGGACTGAAATCCATGTCCACCTACTACCGGCTTAATCCGGTGGAAGACCGTACGTTGTTGAAATATCTCCAGACTCACGCCAGCGATATACCTCAACCTAACAATTCAAAAGGATAATTTATGGATATTCATGATTTTAATCCG
>NZ_SZXM01000043.1:0-295 GCF_005281355.1 Citrobacter sp. wls615
TTATTCTGTGTAACTACACCGATAACACCGCTCTGGTGGTAGCGCTGATGGCGCTGGCATTCTTCGGCAAAGGTTTCGGGGCGTTGGGTTGGCCGGTGATTTCCGATACTGCGCCGAAAGAGATTGTCGGTCTGTGTGGTGGCGTCTTTAACGTATTTGGCAACGTGGCCTCCATTGTTACTCCGTTGGTGATTGGGTATCTGGTGAGCGAGTTGCACTCATTTAATGCCGCGCTGATGTTTGTAGGATGCTCGGCGCTGATGGCTATGGTTTGCTACCTGTTTATTGTCGGTGA
>NZ_SZXM01000053.1:0-329 GCF_005281355.1 Citrobacter sp. wls615
TGATCCAGATTTTTAAAGAGCAAAACTTCGCAGTGAACCTTTTCAGGTACACTCTGAAGTTTTCTTGGGTTGTTGCAGTAAAGATGGTGGAGCTATGCGGGATCGAACCGCAGACCTCCTGCGTGCAAAGCAGGCGCTCTCCCAGCTGAGCTATAGCCCCATCGTAGTTAAAACCTCTTCAAATTCACCAGGATGAATTTGGTAGGCCTGAGTGGACTTGAACCACCGACCTCACCCTTATCAGGGGTGCGCTCTAACCACCTGAGCTACAAGCCTGCAGAGATTTTCTTACTGCTAATTTTCATCAGACAATCTGTGTGAGCACTGCA
>NZ_SZXM01000014.1:0-367 GCF_005281355.1 Citrobacter sp. wls615
GCCGACAGCAGGCTCAGAAGACGCTCCAGTGTGGCCAGAGTGCGTTCACCGAAGACGTGCGCCACAACCGTCCTCCGTATCCTGTCATACGCGTAAAACAGCCAGCGCTGACGTGATTTAGCACCGACGTAGCCCCACTGTTCGTCCATTTCCGCGCAGACAATCACATCACTGCCCGGTTGTATGCGCGAGGTTACCGACTGCGGCCTGAGTTTTTTAAGTGACGTAAAACCGTGTTGAGGCCAACGCCCATAATGCGTGCACTGGCGCGACATCCGACGCCATTCATGGCCATATCAATGATTTTCTGGTGCGTACCGGGCTGAGAGGCGGTGTAAGTGAACTGTAGTTGCCATGTTTTACGGCA
>NZ_SZXM01000040.1:0-377 GCF_005281355.1 Citrobacter sp. wls615
CGCTTTATGCTGGGCTTCTCGGAAGCGCCTTCCTTCCCGGCCAACGCCCGTATCGTGGCGGCCTGGTTCCCGACCAAAGAGCGCGGTACGGCATCCGCGATTTTTAACTCCGCACAGTATTTTTCCCTGGCGCTGTTTTCTCCGCTGCTGGGCTGGCTGACCTTCGCCTGGGGCTGGGAGCACGTGTTTACCGTAATGGGCGTGATTGGTTTTGTGCTCACCGGGCTGTGGGTGAAGTTTATTCATAACCCAACCGATCATCCGCGTATGTCGCAAGAAGAGCTGAAGTTTATCTCGGAAAACGGCGCGGTCGTGGATATGGACCACAAAAAGCCGGGCGATGTGAAGTCAGGTGGTCCTAAACTGCATTATATCAA
>NZ_SZXM01000039.1:0-377 GCF_005281355.1 Citrobacter sp. wls615
CGCTTTATGCTGGGCTTCTCGGAAGCGCCGTCCTTCCCGGCGAACGCCCGTATTGTGGCGGCCTGGTTCCCGACGAAAGAGCGCGGTACGGCATCTGCGATTTTTAACTCCGCACAATATTTCTCTCTGGCGCTGTTTTCGCCGCTGCTGGGCTGGCTGACCTTTGCCTGGGGCTGGGAGCACGTATTTACCGTGATGGGCGTTATCGGTTTTGTGCTCACCGGCCTGTGGGTAAAGTTTATTCATAACCCAACCGATCACCCGCGTATGTCGCAGGAAGAGCTGAAGTTTATCTCTGAAAACGGCGCGGTCGTGGATATGGACCATAAAAAGCCCGGCGATGTGAAATCAGGTGGTCCTAAACTGCATTATATCAA
>NZ_SZXM01000018.1:0-406 GCF_005281355.1 Citrobacter sp. wls615
TCCGGCTATGCCGGAGGATATTTATTTTTGTCTGCAAGGTTGAACTGTAACAAAACGCAACGCAGACTAATGACATTCTGTTAATCGGGTGTCTCATGTCTTTACTTTCTCGTTATTCCTTTTCTGTTAAACCTCAGGAGGCGATCCTCATTGTGATCACCATGTTCTGGGGTGGAACGTTTTTGGCGGTGCAATATGCCGTTACTCTGAGCGGGCCCTTTTTCTTTGTCGGTGTGCGTTTTGCGACTGCTGCGCTGGCCGTTGCGCTTCTGTCGTGGCGAACGCTGCATAAGCTGACCTGGCTGGAGTTTAAAGCTGGCGTGGCGATCGGCATTGCGATAGCGCTGGGCTATAGCCTGCAAACCTGGGGTTTGCAGTTTATTGTGCACAGAAAACCCCCAGCTAG
>NZ_SZXM01000052.1:0-513 GCF_005281355.1 Citrobacter sp. wls615
TTCTTTAAGGTAAGGAGGTGATCCAACCGCAGGTTCCCCTACGGTTACCTTGTTACGACTTCACCCCAGTCATGAATCACAAAGTGGTAAGCGCCCTCCCGAAGGTTAAGCTACCTACTTCTTTTGCAACCCACTCCCATGGTGTGACGGGCGGTGTGTACAAGGCCCGGGAACGTATTCACCGTGGCATTCTGATCCACGATTACTAGCGATTCCGACTTCATGGAGTCGAGTTGCAGACTCCAATCCGGACTACGACATACTTTATGAGGTCCGCTTGCTCTCGCGAGGTCGCTTCTCTTTGTATATGCCATTGTAGCACGTGTGTAGCCCTACTCGTAAGGGCCATGATGACTTGACGTCATCCCCACCTTCCTCCAGTTTATCACTGGCAGTCTCCTTTGAGTTCCCGGCCGGACCGCTGGCAACAAAGGATAAGGGTTGCGCTCGTTGCGGGACTTAACCCAACATTTCACAACACGAGCTGACGACAGCCATGCAGCACCTGTCTCA
>NZ_SZXM01000024.1:0-117986 GCF_005281355.1 Citrobacter sp. wls615
AGAGTTTACTGTAGCTGGTGGTGTTGTTAAATACGACAATGACAAGACTACTGGACCAACGGCAGTGGCAGCCTTTGTGGGTCAGGACGGTAAAATTACTACCACTGATAAAGAGATTGTGAACTACTTTGCCCATGCAAATGGCGCAGTAACAAATGGTACTGGCTCAATTATTTACCAGACTGCTGATGGGAAGATGACGACTGAAGCGAAAACCAAATCTGTAGCGACTGAGGATCCGCTGAAAGCGCTGGATAATGCTTTGGCTAAAGTTGACGCTCTGCGTTCAGACCTGGGTGCGGTACAGAACCGTTTCGATTCTACCATCACTAACCTGGGCAACACTGTTAACAACCTGACTTCTGCCCGTAGCCGTATCGAAGATGCTGATTACGCGACCGAAGTATCTAACATGTCTCGTGCACAGATCCTGCAACAAGCGGGTACTTCTGTTCTGGCACAAGCAAACCAGACGACCCAGAACGTACTGTCTCTGCTGCGTTAATATAGTTTATAGTACTAAGCCCCGTGATTGCGGGGCTTTTTTGTTTAATGTGCTAAAACTGGTTCTAAGGTACAACAGTTATGAATGACATCTCATATGGTCGAGAAGCGGAAAAATGGCCTCGGGAATATTCTATGCTTGCTCGCAGGATACAATTTCTACGCTTCAATGATTATCCTGTAAAGTTGGTAAGCGGCAACGGGCAATCAATAATCGGTTATATTTCAAAGTTTAATCAGAAAGAAAATATGATCTTGGCATCTGATGAAGCTAAGGGAAGCAATAGGATTGAGGTAAAACTTGAGTTTCTCGCATCACTCGAAGAATTGCCGATTGGCGAAAGTTTAACCGCAAGACTTATTGCTGCTGATGTTTTTAATGTTCAGCCATGTGACCCAACAAGGAAAGACTTTTTCTCTATCTGCAATAAGTGCTTTAAACAAGGGGTGGGTATAAAAGTACATATGCTAGATGGGCGTATTCTGATAGGGGAAACAACTGGCGTTAATGCTTGTCAAGTCGGAATGATTAGACCTAATGGCAACCATATGCAGATCATGTTTGACTGGGTTAGCAGAATAACCTCCTCAGATTACTCTGATTAAACCTTCATATTATCAGTTGGTTATCAATATTTTCAAAAGGATATTTGGTCAAGAGAATGAGTAACTAATTCAATAAATATGGAGCCGTTTAGCTGATCTTATATCTTGTTTTGTTTTCAACATGACGTTACGAAAGGAGGCCGCTAGATGCAGCCCCTGAGATGGGTCATCGGAAATCTTTCATTCTGAATTTGTACGTTACATCGTCAGAGTCCGCGTGTAACTCTTTCACTGTGAGTTCGTTATCTCGAACCATAAACACCACATTAAATTCAACATTACCAGTGCCCCGCCAACGGTTAGAACTTTGACTTGACTCTTTCCAAATCACGTTGTTATCAGATAATTTACAGTCGAATGAAAAACGCTGGTTATCCGAAGGGCGGATGTATGAAACAGTAAACACTCCAGCCGTTTTCGTTTTGGCTACTTGAGTTTTACCCACATTCTTACCAAACATACCTGCAATTGCTGCCTTACAGACTTGAGATTGAGTGAATGGTGTAGTTGATACTGGCATAAGGTTCACCGACGCAGCTTTCTTTACCTTTGCAGTTTCAGGCGCAACAAATGGCTGGCTTGTTGGGGCATCGTTGCTAGCTACATCATTCGAGTAATAGGAGTTCCCCGTATTCTCGCTACCTCCGCCACTACATCCTTTATAAATCGCGCTTGCGATGAAACCTAAAAAAATGAATCCTCTCACGGGAGACTGATATGGTTTTTTAACACCACAACCTGGACACACTTTCGCTTCTGAAGAAACCTTCTGCCCACACTCTCTGCAAGACCTCATTGCCATGATACAAGTCCTTAATCATTAACTTCGACGGTATACCGCCCGCCTTTGTCCTTAATTATGTACTGATATACGTCATCGCAGAACACAGTGACTGAGCCACCAAAAGCAGCAGGGAAGACACCATTCACTTTGTCACATTGATAACCAGCATTACGAATAACAGCCTGGCTTTCTGATTTCAGTTCAGGCGATCCATCACTCGCCAGCACGCAATTGGACATGCTAACCCCCAGAAATACCGCAACAATCTTTTTCATAACAGCCTCATTAGTTGAGTAAAGTTTGTGAACCATAGGCAAACACATGGATGTTATTAAATTACTTTAATCGATCGATTCTATAAAATTGATCGGTAAAATTGATCAACATGGTTACTATAATCGTCTAAGGAGATTGAAGATTGCTAAGTAGTCGTGATTGGTGAAAAACGAACATTGAGGGGTTAAGGATGAAAGGTTCTGTATTGATGTTTTGCAGTTTGTTGTTGCCGTTTAACGCCAGCGCGGGTCGAATAACGATGAGTAACCCAGATCAATCGACGATGGAAAATGGTCGGACTCTCTGTGTTTATAGCAATAGCATTTACACGTTTACCTATATCACGAAGTCGAAACATTGCCCGTACAGCAAAAGCTTCGACACGGCTGATAGCGAGTAAATTTCAGGACTATCGTTGTGATACAAAGTGGGATACAGTCTGTGATACAAGACAACACAAACGCCACAGATGCCTGACGTATGGTTGATTTTTCCTGACTTATCGGTCAGCTTCACTCTTTATAAAACCCCGCTTCGGCGGGGTTTTTGCTTTCTGAGTAGGTTGTCATGCCTGATGGCGCTGCGCTTATCAGGCCTACTGGGTGTATGGAACGGGTTTTGTAGGCTGGATAAGGTGGTTACGCCGCCATCCGGCAAATGTTTTCCTGATAGCGTTGCGATAGATTCACCACAAATCCGACGTTTATTTCCCACTCATCTAACCTTTATTTCGTTCTTATTAATGTTCCTGACTTCTTTTATAAGAGGAAATGTCTCTCGGGATATTTCTTGTTTTGTGATGCACAACACAAAACGCTATGCGATACGTTTTTATCGAGAATAATCACGCGCAATCGATCGCCATCACAAAATTAGTTGCTGACAAAGTGCGCAAAATTAGTGTTAATATAATGTTGCATATGATGACGGTTTGTTTTTATTGGTTTAAATATTGATAAATGTAATGTTTTTTTACAAACAAACAAGGCAAAAAAATGTGATGCATGGCGTTATTTAAACACCATAAACGATAAAATATAATTATATTTGATAAATTACTTATTAAATTTAAACGCATTTTTTACCGGTAATTACTCTGTAATTGATTGAAATATAGCCTTTCATGGTTCGAAGAAATAACAGATAAAATGATGTCGTTATAGCCATAAAAAATCGTTATCCCCCCATCTTTTTTTGATTAAAGTCAGGGTTAAGTGAGATCGATATTTTCTATCTATATGATTAATAAGCAATTATCAATTTAATAATAATCTTACAAAACGTAATGGAAGGGGATTTGTGAGTGGTCGCACATATCCTCGTTTGCTTAATTTGGTACACTTCCTGCCGTCAACAAAGTTATTAGAGCAGGACGATATGAATACTATTTCTCTCCCTAAAACACAGCACTTAGTGGTCTTTCAGGAAGTCATTAGAAGTGGTTCTATCGGTTCGGCTGCAAAAGAATTAGGTTTAACTCAACCAGCGGTCAGCAAAATCATTAATGATGTTGAGGCTTATTTTGGTATTGAGTTAGTGGTGCGTAAAAATACCGGTGTTACTTTGACTCAGGCAGGCCAGGTGATGCTCTCATGGTCTGAATCCATTACTCGTGAAATGAAAAACATGGTTGATGAGATGAACAGCATGACGAGTAACGCGGTGGTTGATGTGTCGTTTGGCTTTCCTTCACTGATCGCCTTCACCATCATGTCCGGCATGATTAAAAAATTTAAAGAGGTGTTTCCGAAGGCGCAGGTTTCCATGTATGAAGCGCAGCTCTCCTCGTTCTTACCCGCGCTTCGTGATGGGCGCCTCGACTTCGCTATCGGTACGCTGAGTGATGAGATGAAACTACAGGATCTCCATGTTGAGCCGCTCTTTGAGTCAGACTTTATACTGGTCGCCAGCAAGTCCCGAACATGCACCGGCATCACCTCGCTGAGCGCGTTGAAAAACGAACAGTGGGTGTTGCCACAAACGAATATGGGATACTACCGCGAACTTCTAACTACGTTACAAAATAATGGCATCAGCAGTGAAAACATCGTTAATACTGACTCCGTCGTCACCATTTATAATCTTGTTCTCAATGCTGATTTCTTAACTGTAATTCCCTGTGATATGACCACACCGTTTGGCTCAAACCAGTTTATTACTATCCCGGTACAAGAGACGTTACCCGTCGCGCGTTATGCCGCCGTGTGGTCGAAAAATTATCGAATTAAAAAAGCAGCATCTATTTTGGTGGAATTAGCCAAAGAATATTCATCATATAATTGTCGAAGACGAAGGCAATTAATTGAAGTTGATTAAAGATTGAATTTGTTTTAACACGGACTCAACGCCATCTGTCTATATCTGACAATGGTTACGGCTATCTATTTAATTTAATACCCAGGTAAGAGGTTCTAATGCACATTACATACGATCTCCCAGTTGCAATTGAAGATATCCTCGAAGCGAAAAAAAGACTGGCGGGGAAAATATATAAAACGGGAATGCCTCGCTCTAACTATTTTAGTGAACGTTGCAAAGGGGAAATTTTCCTCAAGTTTGAAAATATGCAGCGTACCGGTTCATTTAAAATCCGCGGCGCTTTTAACAAGCTCAGTTCATTAACCGAAGCGGAAAGATGTAAAGGCGTGGTGGCTTGCTCTGCAGGGAACCATGCGCAAGGGGTTTCTCTCTCCTGCGCCATGCTCGGAATTGACGGCAAAGTGGTGATGCCGAAAGGCGCGCCGAAGTCTAAAGTGGCGGCAACCTGCGATTATTCCGCGGAAGTTGTGCTGCACGGTGATAACTTCAACGACACTATCGCGAAGGTTAGCGAGATTGTGGAAACGGAAGGCCGTATCTTTATTCCGCCCTATGATGACCCGAAAGTGATTGCCGGTCAGGGCACTATTGGTCTGGAAATTCTGGAAGATCTGTACGATGTCGATAACGTGATTGTGCCAATTGGCGGCGGCGGACTGATTGCAGGTATTGCGGTGGCAATTAAATCTATTAACCCGACCATTAAAATTATTGGCGTACAGTCTGAAAACGTTCACGGCATGGCGGCTTCTTTCCGCGCTGGAGAAATAACCACGCACCGAACGACCGGCACCCTGGCGGATGGTTGTGACGTCTCTCGCCCGGGTACTTTAACGTATGAAATCGTTCGTGAGTTGGTGGATGACATTGTCCTGGTCAGCGAAGATGAAATTCGCAACAGCATGGTGGCATTAATTCAGCGAAATAAAGTTGTGACTGAAGGTGCCGGTGCGCTGGCATGCGCAGCATTATTAAGCGGGAAATTAGATAGCTATATCCAGAACAGAAAAACAGTCAGCATTATTTCTGGCGGTAATATCGATCTTTCTCGTGTATCTCAAATTACTGGTTTAGTTGACGCTTAATATACTTCGTTGAGGATAGGATATGAGTACTACTGATAGCATTGTATCCAGCCAGACAAAGCAGTCGTCCTGGCGCAAATCGGACACCACCTGGACACTGGGTTTATTTGGTACAGCCATCGGCGCAGGGGTGCTGTTCTTCCCTATCCGCGCAGGTTTTGGCGGACTGATCCCCATTCTGATCATGCTGGTGTTAGCATACCCCATCGCTTTCTATTGCCACCGTGCGCTGGCACGCCTGTGTCTTTCCGGTTCTAACCCTTCCGGTAACATCACAGAAACGGTTGAAGAACACTTTGGTAAAACGGGCGGCGTGGTTATCACGTTCCTCTACTTCTTTGCGATTTGTCCGCTGCTGTGGATTTATGGCGTCACCATTACCAACACCTTTATGACCTTCTGGGAAAACCAGCTGCAGATGCCAGCATTGAACCGTGGCTTCGTGGCGCTGTTCCTGTTGTTGCTGATGGCATTCGTCATCTGGTTTGGTAAAGATCTGATGGTTAAAGTGATGAGCTACCTGGTATGGCCGTTCATTGCCAGCCTGGTGCTTATCTCTCTGTCGCTGATTCCTTACTGGAACTCTGCGGTTATCGATCAGGTGGATATCAGCAATATCGCCCTGACTGGCCATGACGGCATCCTGGTTACCGTATGGCTGGGTATTTCCATCATGGTGTTCTCTTTCAACTTCTCGCCAATCGTTTCTTCTTTCGTAGTCTCTAAACGCGAAGAGTATGAGAAAGATTACGGTCGCGAATTCACCGAGCAGAAATGTTCTAAAATCATCTCCCGCGCCAGTATGCTGATGGTTGCGGTAGTAATGTTCTTCGCCTTTAGCTGCCTGTTCACGCTCTCTCCGGCAAACATGGCGGATGCGAAAGCGCAAAACATTCCAGTGCTGTCTTACCTGGCGAACCACTTCGCTTCACTGTCCGGTACGAAGTCTACCTTCGCCACCATTCTGGAATACGGTGCTTCAATCATCGCCCTGGTTGCTATCTTCAAATCTTTCTTCGGCCACTATCTGGGGACGTTGGAAGGTCTGAACGGTCTGGTGCTGAAGTTTGGTTACAAAGGCGATAAAACCAAAGTTTCCATGGGCAAGCTCAACACCATCAGCATGATCTTCATCATGGGTTCCACCTGGGTTGTGGCATACGCCAACCCGAACATCCTGGACCTGATTGAAGCAATGGGCGCGCCGATTATTGCCTCTCTGCTCTGCCTGCTGCCGATGTATGCCATCCGTAAAGCGCCATCACTGGCGAAATACCGTGGCCGTCTGGATAACGTGTTTGTTACCGTGATTGGTCTGCTGACCATCCTGAACATTGTCTACAAACTGTTTTAATCCTTAAGCTCAGGATGAGCGGAGTAGTGAAATGAATGAGTTTCCGGTAGTACTGGTTATTAACTGTGGTTCATCTTCCATTAAATTCTCAGTGCTCGATGCAGCAAACTGCGAAGTTTTAATGGCGGGAATTGCAGACGGTATTAACTCTGAAAATGCGTTCATAGCAATTAATGGAGGAGAGCCAGCGAAGCTGGCTCACCACAGCTACGAAGACGCATTAAAAGCGATTGCCGTTGAACTGGAAAAACGTAATTTAATGGACAGTGTGGCCTTAATTGGCCACCGCATTGCCCACGGCGGAAATATCTTTACCGAATCAGCAATTATTACTGAGGAAGTTATCGACAATATTCGCCGGGTATCGCCATTAGCACCGCTACATAATTATGCGAACCTGAGCGGGATTGAATCTGCTCAGCACCTTTTCCCAGGCGTGCAGCAGGTCGCGGTATTTGATACCAGCTTCCACCAGACGATGGCCCCAGAAGCCTATCTGTACGGTTTACCGTGGAAATATTTTGAGGAGTTAGGCGTTCGTCGTTACGGTTTCCACGGCACGTCGCATCGCTATGTTTCGCAACGAGCGCATGAACTTCTGGATCTGCAGAATGATGATTCTGGTCTGGTTGTGGCGCATCTGGGCAACGGCGCGTCTATCTGTGCGGTACGTAACGGGCAGAGCGTTGATACCTCGATGGGCATGACGCCGCTGGAAGGGCTGATGATGGGCACACGCAGCGGCGACGTGGATTTCGGCGCGATGGCGTGGATTGCCGCTGAAACCAACCAGACGCTCGGCGACCTTGAGCGCGTAGTGAATAAAGAGTCCGGTTTGCTGGGTATTTCCGGTCTGTCCTCTGACTTACGTACGTTAGAAAAAGCCTGGCACGAAGGACATGAGCGCGCGCAATTGGCGATTAAAACGTTTGTGCATCGTATTGCGCGTCACATCGCCGGACATGCCGCATCGCTGCATCGTCTTGATGGCATTATTTTCACCGGCGGAATCGGTGAGAACTCAGTATTAATTCGCCGTTTGGTTATCGAGCATTTGGCCGTTTTAGGTGTAAATATCGATAGCGAGATGAATAGTCTGCCAAATTCCCATGGCGAAAGAATTATCTCTAATAAGGATGCTCGTGTTATTTGTGCGGTGATTCCCACAAATGAAGAGAAAATGATTGCTCGTGATGCCATTGCGTTAGGCAAAATTAATATCCCAGTAGCATTTGCATAATTAATTTTCAGCAGAGAGATTATTTTTCATGAAGGTAAATATCGATACCAGCGATATGCTGTATGCCGAAGCCTGGAATGGCTTTAAAGGTACGGACTGGAAAGAAGAAATTAATGTCCGTGATTTTATTCAGCACAACTACACGCCTTATGAAGGGGATGAATCTTTCCTCGCCGAAGCAACGCCAGCAACTACGGCGTTGTGGGAAAAAGTTATGGCGGGCATCCGTATTGAAAACTCGACCCATGCGCCGGTTGATTTCGATACCAATATTGCCACCACGATAACCGCGCATGACGCCGGTTATATTGAACAAGAACTGGAAAAAATCGTCGGTCTGCAAACGGATGCGCCGCTCAAGCGCGCCCTGCATCCGTTTGGCGGCATCAACATGATCAAAAGCTCTTTTGATGCTTATGGTCGTGAGATGGATGCTAATTTTGAATACCTGTTTACTGACCTGCGTAAGACCCACAACCAGGGCGTATTCGATGCCTACTCTCCGGATATGCTGCGCTGCCGTAAATCCGGCGTACTGACCGGTCTGCCGGACGGCTATGGTCGTGGCCGCATCATCGGTGACTACCGCCGCGTTGCGCTGTACGGTATCCGCTACCTGGTGCGTGAGCGTGAACTGCAGTTTGCCGATCTTCAGTCGAATCTGGAGTGGGGGCAGAATCTTGAAGCCACGATTCGTCTGCGTGAAGAACTGTCAGAACACCGTCGCGCTCTGCTGCAAATGCAGGAAATGGCAGCGAAATACGGCTGCGATATCTCTCGTCCGGCACGTAATGCACAGGAAGCGGTGCAGTGGGTCTACTTTGCTTACCTGGCTGCGGTGAAATCGCAGAACGGCGGCGCTATGTCGCTGGGCCGTACCGCTTCGTTCCTCGACATCTACATTGAGCGCGACTTCAAAGCGGGAATTTTAAACGAGCAGCAGGCGCAGGAGCTGATCGACCACTTCATTATGAAGATCCGTATGGTGCGCTTCCTGCGTACGCCGGAATTCGACACCCTGTTCTCTGGCGACCCTATCTGGGCGACCGAAGTCATCGGTGGTATGGGGCTGGATGGTCGTACGCTGGTGACCAAAAACTCGTTCCGCTACCTGCATACGCTACACACCATGGGGCCGGCGCCTGAGCCGAACCTGACGGTACTGTGGTCCGAGCAGCTACCGATTGCCTTCAAAAAATATGCCGCTCAGGTGTCCATCATCACCTCGTCTTTACAGTACGAAAACGATGATCTGATGCGTACTGACTTTAACAGCGATGACTATGCCATTGCCTGCTGTGTCAGCCCGATGGTTATCGGCAAGCAAATGCAGTTCTTCGGTGCGCGCGCCAACCTCGCCAAAACGTTGCTGTACGCAATCAACGGCGGTGTGGATGAGAAACTAAAAATCCAGGTCGGACCGAAAACTGCGCCGCTGATGGATGACGTGTTGGATTACGACACGGTGATGGAGAGCCTGGACCACTTTATGGACTGGCTGGCCGTGCAGTACATCAGCGCGTTGAACATCATCCACTACATGCACGACAAGTACAGCTATGAAGCTTCGCTGATGGCGCTGCACGATCGTGATGTTTATCGCACGATGGCCTGTGGAATGGCGGGGCTGTCCGTGGCGGCGGATTCGCTGTCGGCTATCAAATACGCCCGCGTGAAACCGATTCGTGATGAAAACGGTCTGGCGATCGATTTTGAAATCGAAGGCGACTATCCGCAATACGGTAACAACGACGAGCGCGTAGACAGCATTGCCTGCGACCTGGTCGAACGCTTTATGAAAAAAATTAAGGTGTTGCCAACCTACCGTAACGCGGTGCCGACGCAGTCCATTCTGACCATCACCTCCAACGTGGTGTACGGCCAGAAAACAGGTAACACGCCGGATGGACGTCGCGCAGGTACGCCGTTTGCGCCAGGGGCAAACCCGATGCACGGCCGCGATCGCAAAGGTGCGGTGGCGTCGTTAACCTCGGTCGCCAAACTGCCGTTTACCTATGCCAAAGACGGTATTTCGTACACCTTCTCCATTGTGCCGGCTGCGCTGGGCAAAGAAGATAGCGTGCGTAAAACCAACCTGGTCGGGCTGCTGGATGGTTACTTCCACCATGAAGCGCATGTGGAAGGTGGGCAGCATCTGAACGTTAACGTTATGAACCGTGAAATGTTGATGGATGCCATTGAGCACCCGGAAAACTATCCGAACCTGACGATCCGCGTGTCTGGTTATGCGGTGCGCTTCAACGCGCTGACCCGCGAACAGCAGCAGGACGTTATTTCACGTACTTTCACCCAGGCGCTGTAACGCCGGAGGGGTTATGAGAAAAGTTATTGCAACCGAATGTGCGCCAGGGGCGATTGGACCTTACGTACAGGGTGTGGATCTGGGCAGTATGGTGTTGACCTCAGGTCAGATTCCGGTGTGTCCACAGACCGGTGAAGTGGCAGAAAACGTGGCCGATCAGGCGCGTCAAAGCCTGGAAAACGTGAAAGCGATTGTCGAGTCCGCCGGTTTGAAGGTGAGCGATATCGTCAAGACCACCGTTTTCGTTTCTGACCTGAACGACTTCGCCACCATTAACCAGGTGTACCAGCAGTTTTTTGATGAGCACAAGGCAATCTACCCTACGCGCAGCTGCGTACAGGTCGCCCGCTTACCAAAGGATGTGAAGCTGGAGATTGAAGCCATCGCCGTGCGTGGCGATACGCTGTAATCCCTTGCGGGGCGATCGCAGGATCGCCCCGATCCTTAATGAGTGTGAAACCTGGTCTTCACTGAACGGCAATCCGAGGGTGTGGATATGATTAGCGCATTCGATATTTTCAAGATTGGCATTGGACCTTCCAGCTCCCATACCGTGGGGCCAATGAACGCAGGTAAAAGCTTTATCGATCTGTTGGTCAGCAGCGGGGAACTCTTCAGGACCACGCATATCGTGGTCGATCTTTATGGATCGCTCTCTCTGACCGGCAAAGGTCATGCGACAGACGTCGCCATCATGATGGGACTGGCCGGTAACAGTCCGCAAAACGTTAATATAGATTCAATCCCTGGTTTTACTCAGGAAGTGGCCCGTACCGGACGTTTGCCGGTTGCTCAGGGTACGCATATTGTCGATTTCTCCCCAGACGAAAATATTCTCTTTCATAGCGAAACGCTGCCGCGCCATGAAAATGGTATGCGTATTACCGCGTGGCATGGTAACGAGACACTGTTAAGTAAAACCTATTACTCCATCGGCGGCGGTTTTATCGTCGAAGAGGAGCAATTTGGTCAGGTGCATGACGTTGAAACACCCGTACCCTACAATTTTCATTCCGCCAGCGAACTGCTGAAGCTGTGCGAGCGCAACGGGCTGTCTGTTTCCGGCCTGATGATGCAAAACGAACTGGCGATGCGCAGCAAAGAGGAAATCGATGCTGGTTTTGCCGCCATCTGGGACGTCATGCACGCCGGGATTGAGCGCGGCATGAACACCGAAGGCGTCCTGCCGGGCCCGCTGAACGTCCCGCGTCGCGCCGTGGCGCTGCGGCGACTGTTGGTTTCCAGTGATAATCTGTCCAGTGACCCGATGAACGTGATCGACTGGATCAACATGTTCGCGCTGGCCGTGAGCGAAGAAAACGCCGCCGGGTGTCGGGTTGTTACCGCGCCAACCAACGGCGCATGCGGGATAATTCCCGCCGTGCTGGCCTATTACGACAAATTCCGCCGTCCGGTGAATGCGAACTCGATTGCCCGATATTTGCTGGCAGCAGGAGCGATAGGCGCGCTGTATAAGATGAATGCCTCTATTTCTGGTGCCGAAGTGGGCTGTCAGGGAGAGATTGGCGTAGCCTGTTCCATGGCGGCAGCCGGGCTGACGGAGTTGCTTGGCGGTAGCCCTGCGCAGGTATGCATTGCGGCGGAAATCGCCATGGAGCATAACCTGGGGCTGACCTGCGACCCGGTCGCCGGACAGGTGCAAATACCGTGCATCGAACGCAACGCGATCAACGCGGTAAAAGCCGTTAACGCCGCGCGTATGGCGTTACGTCGGACGTCTGAGCCACGCGTTTCGCTCGATAAAGTGATCGAGACCATGTACGAAACGGGCAAAGATATGAATGACAAGTACCGTGAAACTTCGCGCGGTGGCCTGGCGATTAAAGTGGTTTGTACCTGAGATGAAAGGGTGCGTTTGTAGGCCGGATAAGGCGTAAGCTCCGCCATCCGGCAATGAGTCCATCAATTTGGCATGATAGAAAAGGTGCACTTTAGTGTAATTTCGCTCAGTTAAGCATGTATGGAGAACATGTGATTCTTACTCAGGGTTCCGTTCACCTCAGCGCTGTCATTTTTCTGAAACGCAGTTACCCGTGAACGTGCAAGGGAGGCTCACCGCCGCCTCCCTTGCATCCCAGGCTCCCGGCGGGAAAATCGTCGCTGCGCGAGCTATTCGTCTTATTCCGTCTGCCTGTCGGGTCGGGGCCGAGCCTGCATCCCTGCAGGCCGTCCCCTCTGCCCGCATCCCTGCGGGCAGTCCCGGTCAGCCGTCAACGCCTCATCGATTTTCAGCCGGACCGGGGTCATCGCTTCAACGCTCTGACTTCCAGTTAAATCTGTTTTGCTGTTTTAACAAAAAACGCAGAAGGTGAGGTGTTAACTGATCAGCATTAGCACTTTAGTGCGCATTTTTTTGTTGTGATCTGCTTCAAATATAGAATTTAAATCCCACATATGCATATAAAAGAGAAAATATTTCTTAACTTTTAGAAATTACAGGGGTTTGTTTGTGAAGTTTTTCTCTGATCCTGCGCGTATGATTTCTTCATTACTCCAATAGCTCACCTGCACCTTATGTACTGCGTATCGCATTAAGCAGTACGAAAAAAATAAAAAAACCTCTACCTACACATTGAGCGGGAAATTATGGAAACGGCAACGAATAGCAGCGTAATACTCGACGCATCTGCTCCGGCACGTCGGGCGGGAATGACCGAAAGCGAATGGCGCGAAGCCATTAAATTCGACAGTACGGACACCGGCTGGGTCATTATGAGTATCGGTATGGCAATCGGCGCGGGGATTGTTTTTCTTCCCGTCCAGGTAGGACTGATGGGGCTGTGGGTATTCTTACTCTCCTCTATCATCGGCTACCCTGCCATGTATCTGTTCCAGCGTCTGTTTATCAATACGCTGGCTGAATCCCCAGAATGCAAAGACTACCCGAGCGTGATCAGCGGCTACCTGGGTAAAAACTGGGGCATCCTGTTGGGTGCATTGTATTTTGTGATGCTGGTCATCTGGATGTTCGTCTATTCCACCGCCATCACTAACGACAGCGCCTCCTATCTGCACACGTTTGGCGTAACTGAAGGCTTACTGTCCGACAGCCCGTTCTATGGCCTGGTGCTGATTTGCATCCTGGTGGCCATCTCGTCTCGCGGGGAAAAACTGCTGTTTAAAATTTCTACCGGTATGGTACTGACCAAGCTGCTGGTGGTAGCGGCGCTTGGCGTGTCGATGGTAGGGATGTGGCATTTATATAACGTAGGTTCGCTGCCGCCGATGGCGCTGCTGATCAAAAACGCGATTATCACGCTGCCGTTTACGCTGACCTCGATTCTGTTTATTCAGACTCTTAGCCCAATGGTTATCTCATATCGTTCTCGCGAAAAATCCATTGAGGTGGCGCGTCATAAAGCGCTGCGCGCTATGAATATCGCGTTTGGTATTCTGTTCGTTACGGTCTTTTTCTACGCCGTTTCCTTCACGCTGGCGATGGGCCACGACGAAGCGGTTAAAGCCTATGAGCAGAACATTTCCGCTCTGGCGATTGCTGCGCAGTTTATCAGCGGCGATGGTGCTGGTTGGGTGAAAATCGTCAGCGTTATCCTGAACATCTTTGCCGTAATGACTGCCTTCTTCGGCGTCTATTTAGGCTTCCGTGAAGCTACTCAGGGGATCGTGATGAACGTGCTGCGCCGTAAAATGCCAGCCGAGAAAATCAATGAAACCCTGGTGCAGCGCGGCATTATGGTTTTCGCCATTCTGCTGGCCTGGAGCGCAATTGTGCTCAATGCGCCGGTACTGAGCTTCACGTCTATTTGTAGTCCAATCTTCGGCATGGTGGGTTGTCTGATCCCGGCGTGGCTGGTCTACAAAGTTCCTGCACTGCACAAATACAAAGGCGCTTCCCTGTATCTGATTATTATCACGGGCTTGCTGCTGTGCGTTTCTCCGTTCCTGGCATTTTCCTGAGTTATCTGAGCAAAGGTTGTTGTTATGTTTGAGACTACATTGAATCCATTATGGGATAGTTTTATTCGCGCAGTGCAGGAAGAAGTGAAGCCCGCGCTGGGCTGCACGGAACCTATCTCTCTGGCTCTGGCGGCGGCGGTCGCATCGTCTGAGCTGGACGGCGCGGTTGAACGCATTGATGCGTGGGTCTCGCCAAACCTGATGAAAAATGGCCTGGGTGTGACCGTTCCGGGGACTGGCATGGTGGGGTTACCGATTGCCGCCGCGCTGGGCGCGATCGGTGGTAACGCCAAAGCCGGGCTGGAAGTGCTGAAAGACGCTTCGGCTGAGGCGGTGGCGCAGGCCAAAGCGATGCTGAGCGCCGGGAAGGTTACGGTGATGCTGCAAGAGCCTTGCGAAGATATTCTTTTTTCCCGTGCGAAAGTGTACAGCGCTGAAGGATGGGCGTGCGTGACCATTGTTGGCGGCCATACCAACGTTGTGCGCATTGAAACCAACACAGGCGTGGTGTTCGCGACAGAAGAGAGCACTCAGGAAGAGGAGCAGGAATCACCGCTGGCGGTGCTGTCTCACACGTCGCTGGAAGAGATTCTGGCGTTTGTGAATGCGGTGCCGTTTGCGTCAATCCGCTTTATTCTCGATGCGGCAAAACTGAACGGGGCGTTGTCTCAGGAAGGGCTGCGCGGTAACTGGGGTTTGCACATCGGAACCACGCTTGAGAAGCAGTGCGCGCGAGGCCTGCTGGCAGACGATCTATCTACCGCCATTCTGATCCGTACCAGTGCGGCATCGGATGCGCGAATGGGCGGGGCGACGCTGCCAGCGATGAGTAATTCCGGCTCCGGTAATCAGGGTATTACCGCCACTGTTCCGGTGATGGTGGTTGCTGAGCACTTTGGCGCGGATGAGGAAAAACTGGCGCGTGCGCTGATGCTGTCTCACCTGAGCGCAATCTACATCCATCATCAGCTTCCACGTTTGTCCGCACTGTGTGCGGCAACCACGGCGGCGATGGGCGCTGCGGCGGGTATGGCATGGATTGTCGATGGGCGCTACAACACCATAGCGATGGCGATCAGCAGCATGATTGGCGACGTGAGCGGAATGATTTGCGATGGCGCCTCAAACAGCTGCGCGATGAAAGTCTCAACCAGCGCATCTGCGGCGTGGAAAGCGGTGCTGATGGCTCTGGACGATACTGCTGTAACGGGTAACGAAGGGATTGTGGCGCATAATGTGGAGCAATCTATCACTAACCTGTGCGCACTGGCGTGTCGGTCAATGCAGGAAACCGACAAGCAGATCATTGAGATCATGGCCAGTAAAGCGCATTAATCTGTAGGCTGGGTAAGGCGCAGCCGCTACCCGGCATCAGCCTGAGCCGCCTTTTCAGGCGGCTTCTTCGTCTTCGAGCCGTAGCTCGGCATCGGCCACAATCGCTTCCAGTTCTGTCAGCATTTCTTCATAACCGAAAGTCGCCGTGTCCTGTTTTTGCGGCTCAACCTGCGGCTGGCGTTTTTTTGTTTTTTTCTTGCTCAATAGTCGTACTCCATTGTTTTCCATGACTATACGGGCAAATCTATCAGCAAAGCACGTAGCGGGGTATCGGCGACTAACGTTATGTTAGTTTCGTCACGAATAAATGCGCCATCGCCGCAGGTGAGGGCTTCTTTTTCGGCTCCAGCCGTCACCGCATGGAATCTGCCGTGGATCGACTGGAGATAAGCGCGAGGCCCATGTAACTGAAAACTGAGCGATTCGCCTTGTTGCAGCTCAACATGATGCACCCAAACCTGTTGGCGCAGATGCAGGCTGCCTTGCTCACCGTCCGGCGAGGCCAGCAGTTGATGCTTACCGGCACTCAGCATGGCTTTCTGCACGCAGGCATTTTCACGCTGCGGGCAGGCATCCAGCCAGAGCTGCATTCTGGTTAACGGCTTATCTTTGCTGATATTGTGTTCGCTATAGCTGATCCCGGGCTGTGTCGCGAGCAATAGCACTTCGCCCGCTTTAGCCTGGATATGGTTGCCTTCGCTGTCGCGGTACTCAGCTTCCCCTTCGAGGATCAGGTTGACGATATCTACCTTCGGATAGGTACGTGGCTGGAAAGAGGCCCCCGGTGCCAGAACTTCCTGGTTCAGAACTCGCAGCGAGGCATAACCCAGCAGTTTAGGATCAAAATAGTGTCCAAAGGAGAAGGTATAACGGGCCTGCAGCCAGCCGTAGTCTGCCTGTCCGCATTGTTTGGCTGTACGGGTAGTAATCATAGTTCTTGACCTCTCTTTACTTCCTTTTATGTTAAATGGCTAGACGCTGCATTGTTAGCCAGATATTCTGCCTGGTATGTTCAAATTTCCTGAATGAGAACGAGATGGCCAAAGAAAGGGCTTTAACGCTTGAAGCGTTACGCGTCATGGACGCAATAGACAGACGCGGTAGCTTTGCCGCCGCGGCAGATGAACTGGGGCGGGTTCCTTCAGCCCTCAGCTATACCATGCAGAAGCTGGAGGAAGAGCTGGACGTCGTCTTGTTTGACCGTTCAGGTCACCGCACAAAATTCACCAACGTCGGGCGTATGCTGCTGGAGCGTGGACGCGTCCTGCTGGAAGCTGCGGATAAGCTGACTACCGATGCCGAAGCGCTGGCGCGTGGGTGGGAAACGCATCTGACCATCGTGACCGAAGCGTTGGTGCCGACGGCGGCGTTTTTCCCGCTGATCGACAGGCTTGCCGGGAAGGCCAATACCCAGCTTTCCGTTATCACTGAAGTTCTGGCCGGGGCGTGGGAGCGTCTGGAGCAAGGGAGAGCGGATATCGTGATTGCGCCGGATATGCATTTTCGCTCATCTTCCGAAATCAACTCGCGCAAGCTGTACTCGTTGATGAACGTGTATGTGGCGGCACCGGATCATCCTATCCATCAGGAGCCGGAACCATTATCGGAAGTCACCCGCGTGAAATACCGTGGTATCGCGGTTGCAGATACCGCCCGTGAACGTCCGGTGTTGACCGTGCAACTGTTGGATAAACAACCTCGTCTGACGGTGAGTTCGATAGAAGATAAACGTCAGGCGCTGTTAGCCGGACTGGGTGTGGCGACGATGCCTTACCCGCTGGTGGAAGAGGATATTGCGGCTGGTCGGTTGCGGGTAGTAAGCCCTGAGTCGACAAGTGAAATTGATATCATTATGGCCTGGCGGCGAGACAGTATGGGTGAGGCGAAATCCTGGTGTCTGCGGGAAATCCCCAAACTGTTTGTGGGTAAATAGCCGGACTGTTACGCCGGATGCGGTGCGAAGCACCTTATCCGGCCTGGAAGACGGAGTATGTTGTAGGCCTGATAAGCGCAGCGCCATCAGGCATCTACATATGCTACGTCAGGATAACTGTTTGGGATCGGGCCCGAAGCGGTTACTCCCCTGAGTCCCGTTTTGACAGTTGAAAATGATGATAATCAACCAGCCAACGATCGGGATCAGCAGCACCAGCAGCCACCAGGCTGAACGATCGGTGTCATGCAAACGCCTGAACTGTACCGCCCACCAGGGGATAAACACCAGAACCCCATAAATCGTTGTTAGTATGCCTTCCCCTCCGGCGCGTTCCCAACCAAGCATTCTGTCCAGGATACCCAGCACGAACGTGAAGATGATGTTGACCAGCACAAACATCCAGTATTCTTTACGACGTGCGCGACCACCAAAACCAAAGTAATTCTTTAATACGTTTAAATACCAATCCATTTTTGCCTCGTTCTGCATTCAATTACTTGTTTTTAAAGTAATCAAATTAAGAATAGCCGTGAATGAAATGATGGTAAATATTTGATGTGTTAATTATTTGGCCCGCTGATGGGTAATACTTATCAGTGAACGCCTTAGTTTCAGAAACTATCGCCTGTATGGTAGAAGTGATGAATATGCGCTCTCAGAGAAAGGGTTCCGTTCACCTTATGTTCATCGTTTCTCTGAGACATCGATTCCTGTGAACGTGTAAAGGGCGTTCTCCGCCACGCCCTTTACCCGGCACGGAAAATTGCCACTTCGTGGAATATTCGCCCCATCCCTGGGGCTCACCCCTTCGGGGCCAGCGTAAGCTCTGTTCAAAATTGCTCCCGGCAATTTTGTCCTCCGCTTATTCCTTCAGGCTTTCGGGCCGGGCGCGATGACGCGTCCTTGCAAAGCGCGCCCTGAACCCGCATCCCTGCGGGTTCTCCCGGCCTTACGGAAACACGTCGGCAATTTTCAGCCGGACCAGCCACACCTGACCATCTGTATTTTTATTTGAATATATCTGAACAGCAAAACAGATTTTACTGGAAGTCAGAGCGTTGAAGCGATGACCCATGTCCGGCTGAAAATCGATGAGGCGTTGACGGCTGACCGGGTCTGCCCGCAGGGGTGCGGGCAGAGGGGACGGCCTGCAGGGATGCAGGCTCGGCCCCGACCCGACAGGCAGACGGCATAAAACGAATGAATCGCGCAGCGACGATTTTCCCGCCGGGAGCCAGGGTTGCAAGGGAGGCGGCGGTGAGCCTCCCTTGCACGTTCACGGGTAACGGCGTTTCAAAGAAATGACACCGCTGAGGTGAACGGAACCCTGAGCAAAAATCACATGTTCGCCATACATGCTTAACTAATCGGCATTACCCCAAAGTAGACCCGTGTAAATCATGCGAAACGCTCGTCACGCCCGTGGGGTTCGTTAAGGTCCTGCCACGGCCCAACAGAAATAATACCAGTCGGGTTAATGGTTTTATGGCTACGGAAGTAGTGATTACGGATGTGATCGAAATTGACGGTTTCCGCAATGCCCGGTATCTGGTAGATGTCGCGCAGGAAACCGTACAGGTTCAGATAGTCGCTAATCCGGTGTTTGTCGCACTTGAAATGGGTCACATACACGGGATCAAAACGTACCAGTGTGGTCCACAGGCGAATATCTGCTTCTGTTAACTGGTTGCCGGTCAGGTAGCGATGCTGCCCCAGGATTTGCTCCAGTCGCGCCAGGGATTGGAAGACTTTTTCCACGGCGTCGTCGTACGCTTCCTGGCTGGTGGCAAATCCGGCTTTGTACACACCGTTATTGACGTTGTCATAAATCCAGCCATTCAGCTCGTCGATTTGACTTTGCAGGGCTGGCGGATAGTAATCCCCAGCTTTTGCGCCCAAAGCATCAAAAGCGGTGTTAAACATGCGGATGATCTCCGCAGATTCGTTGCTGACAATGGTGTGATTTTTTTTATCCCACAGCACCGGGACGGTTACCCTACCGCTGTAATGCGGATCGGCGTGCAGATAGAGCTGGTAAAGAAACTCGTGTTGATACAGCGTATCGCCGATTGCAGCCGGGAAGGTATCGTCAAAGGTCCAGCCGTTTTCCAGCATCAGCGGATGTACAACGGAGACGGAAATAAACGGTTCCAGCCCTTTGAGCTTACGCAAAATCAGCGTACGGTGCGCCCACGGACAGGCCAGAGAAACGTAGAGATGATAGCGGTCTTTTTCGGCAGCGAATCCCCCTTCGCCCGTTGGACCCGGTGCGCCATCCGCGGTGAGCCAGTTGCGGTAAGCCGATGCTGAACGTTGAAATTTTCCCCCGGTTGATTTGGTATCATACCAGGTGTCATGCCATACGCCGTCAATCAGTTGTCCCATTTTATCGCCTCCTCAGATAGCAAAAGCGAGGAGATGTCCCCTCGCTTTTTGGTGTGTTCAGTATAGCTCGCTTACCACTTTTTATTCAGAACGCGGTCGATGCTGAATGCGCCCGGACCAGTGATAGCCAGCAGCAGGAAACCGCCTGCGATGGTCAGGTTTTTCATGAACATCAGAGAGTTCACGCCTTCCGCAAAGTTGCTGTGGAAGATAAATGCTGTCAGCAGCGTGAAGCCTGCGGTGAACAGCGCGGTAGTACGGGTCAGGAAGCCGAACAGGATTGCCAGACCACCGCCAAACTCAAGCAGGATGACCAGCGGCAACATAAAACCAGGCACGCCCATGGCTTCCATATACTGTTGGGTACCCGCATATCCGGTGATTTTGCCCCAGCCTGCGGAAATAAACAGGATTGGCATCAGAATGCGCGCTACCAGTACACCAACATCTTCTAATTTATTCATCATTCACTCCAGGAAACCACTCAGGCGGCTTATTTTGTTTTGTGTGCAACGACGCTGCAGAGCGCGTCGTTGCTGTCGATGGAGAGAATCATAAACGTGCTTAATGACAATTGTTAGCAAGGAAAACTGTCAAATTTTTTCAAAAATTTTGAGGTTAGGGGGAGTGAGAGGGATTAGCCGCGCAGTTGCTGCTGTCTGATGGTCGCTTTAACCAGACGCCAGATGCTCCAGACGCTAAAACCGCGCTTAGCCCAGCGTACCAGCAGATTAGGATTACGAATGGTACGAACTGCCATGATACTGCTACCCACTAACACCCAGCCACGTAGGTTCAACAGCGTTTTCCAGCCACGATCGTAGACTTCGGTGGCCTCCAGCCAGTCGCGGCGAGTAGCAGACAGATCCAGCCGTTGCTGCTGGATCTGTCCAAGCAGTTGCGCCTTACGTTGTTGACGTTCGACTTTACTGCTCATTATGCATCATCCTCCAGGGCCTGCCTGTCGTTTGCGAGTTCGTGGCGCGTATGGCGTAGCAGCGTTGTTTCGCGCGCTTTACGCAGAGTCCATATCCCGCCAATAAGCGCCATAACCAACAGCACAACGGTGGTGGCAATCATTGCGTTCAGGCGATATTGCGGATCAATGGCCCAGATGATAAGCACCATCAGGCTCATCAGCCCAAACGCCGCGAACAGCATGGTCAGCCCAAGCATCAGCAGGATCTGGATGAGATTTGATTTTTCCTCTTCCAGTTCCACGACGGCCAGCCGCAACCGCGTTTCTACGATCTCAACGAGAATCGTCAGGATCCGCTGTCCAATACCCAGTACGCTTTTGCCTGGACCTTGTGCGTGTTGAGAGTCAGCCATTGTTAACGGCGCGACAGCAGTACACCAAGCACCACACCGACTGCAGCGCCAATCCCGACGCCAGTCCATGGGTTTTCGCGTACATAGTTATCGGCTTTGGCCGCGGCTTCACGGGTCTGTTTGGCAATCACATCGCTGGTTTCACTCAGGCGATGACGGCTCTCCCGCAGGGCGTGTTCGGCTTTGCTGCGAATTTTACTCATCTCTTCCTTCGACTTATCGCCAGAGGAGCTAAGTACTTCTTCAAGCGTATCCGCAAGAGATTTCAGCTCAGCGCGCAGGTTGTCCGTAGCATTATCTTTCGACATAGTTTTCTCCAGTTGAGTGGGTAGTTACCGTACTTAGTAATCGCGTGATTCGAGTTCTTTCAGCTCATTCTGAGCTTCGGCAAGCTTACGTTCGCGTTTGGCAATTTTATCCGCATCGCCTTTTTGCTTCGCCTCGGCTAAATCATCTTGACGCTCGGCTATCTCATCTTTCTGCTCTGCGATTTTTTTCTGATGGTCGGCGCGCAGTTTGCTGTCAGTACAGTTAGCCCGAACCTCGCTAAGCGCTTTGTTCAGACCATTGATGCGGTTCTGATTGTTGTGCTTTTCGGCATAGCTAATCTCCCGCTGAATATCCTGTTCTTTTTCCTGACAGAGGGTGGTGGCGTAACTGCCGGCACTGAGAGCGAAAAGGCTAATAGCCAAAGCGATGCGGTATTTCATTCTTGAACCTTCCATTGTGATTCGACGTTGTGGCGTGCGGTCGATGCTCCAGATTAATAAAACGTTGGGTCACAATCCCAGTTTATTAATCATAGGCGCTAAACGGTGAAATCACCAAAGTGAGTGATCTAATTCAGATTCCTGGAGATTAACCAAAACGGTGCGGGGTATCACGTAAGCGGGATAACCACTGCACCGCCTGATTATCATCATCCTGCTGAGCAATAACGAAACCATGCGGTAACGTACGGTCCAGCACGACTTTGGCGGCTGCGCTCTGCGCGCTGGAATCAAAAGTGATCAGCAGCGCGTCATTTTGCGGAGTAATGCTTTTAAAGCGAATGCCGTTGGCATCCAGGTGATGCCAGATAGAGAAGCCATCAGGCATGCTGGCTCCCTGGTTTACTGCGCGAATGGCAAGCGTTGACTCCTGCTGACGAATAACCGACCAGGTCAGGAGCAGCGCGCCGATAAACAGCATAAAGGTAGTGGTCCAGGCAAGTCGTCGGAACGTTATGCATGATTTCAGCATAATTTATCCTCGGTTCCCGTATTTCTTTTTCCACAGCACAACCAGTGAACCAGCCAGACCAAACACCAGTAACACCACAGGAAGCAGCATCAGGCAAGACATGAGCTGATCTTCATACTTAAGAAATACCGGCGTTTTACCCAGCAGATAGCCAAGCGTTGTGAGGATCAGGACCCAAAGCAATCCGCTCATCCAGTTAAAGAACTGAAAGCGCGCATTATTCAGGCCGGATAACCCTGCGATGGTCGGCAATAATGTTCTGACAAACGCAATGAAGCGACCAACCAGCAGCGCAGACAAGCCATGCTTATGAAAAAGATGATGTGCGCGCTGATGATAATGCGCAGGAAGGTGCGACAACCAATTTTGTACGGTGCGGGTATTCCCCAGCCATCGCCCCTGGATATAACTGAGCCAACAGCCGAGGCTGGCCGCGGTGGTGAGTAGCAGTACTGTTTGCGGAAAACCCATTGCGCCTTTGGCAATAAGTACGCCGACCAGTACCAGCAAACTGTCGCCGGGTAAAAACGCAGCTGGCAGCAGTCCATTTTCCAGAAACAAAATGGTAAATAGTACAAAATAGAGCATGCCAATCATGGAAGGATTGGCCAGAGTTTCAAAATCCTGAGCCCATAAAGCATTCAGTAATTGAGTCAGTAGTTCCATTCAATATTCCTGGAGAATCGGTTATCGTCATGCCGGTTTTTCTGGATTTTGTAACGCCGCGATTTTATTGATGTTTTTTGCAAGGTGCGCGGTCTGATACAAATTCACGGCCTGAACTGTTCCCTGTGAAGTTGTGAAGTTAGCAAGCTCTTAAACACAAAAATTCAAATAGCATCTAATTGTAACAAAGGTCAACGTTGTCCGTTATAGAAATTACGGTTGCTGAACTCTGATTTTGCTTATCGCATTAGAGGGAGGCGAGAGGATTTACACAGGCTGACATTTTATACCTAATGCTTACTCAGCATCAGGTACAGGCGTGCCGTCACGCCTGTATCGATAAGATTGATTATTTTGCGCCGTTAGCAGCCGTATCGAGATGAACGACCGGATTTTCAGTAAAAAGGTAACGGTCCGCGTTGAACTCAAAATCATCGCTGGTTTCGTTAAACAGCATCTGCTTCGTGTTCTCAAGGTGCTGCCACATCGCCAGTTTAGCGGCATGGGGATCTTTGCGAATCAGCGCCCGTAGGATCTGGTCATGGTCATCGCACCAGTTATCGACCGTACGCGAGTCGATGTGGTCGTGCAGTTTTTTCCAGTAGGGGTTATGGATACGCTGAGTCCACATTTTTTCCACGATGGCGGCCAGGGCGGAGTTCTGCGTGGCCAGCGCAACCTGCACATGGAACTGGAGATCCCACTCGGAGTCACGAAAGCTTTTTTCGTTGCGCGACTTCTCCTGGATTTCCATCAGTTTCATAATGTCCTGCTTGGTCACCTGGGTGGCGGCAAACTCGGCGATGTTGCTCTCAATAAGTTGACGCGCTTGCAGCAATTCAAAAGGACCGTAGCTGGCGAATTCCAAACCTTCGTCGGGAGCAACATAATGTTTGGGTTGGTTAGAGATGACGTGGATCCCCGATCCTTTACGCACCTCAACATAGCCCTCAACTTCCAGCATGATAATCGCTTCACGAACCACGGTACGGCTGACATTTTTTTCATCGGCGATAAAGCGCTCGGCGGGGAGTTTGTCACCCACCAGATAGACACCCTGCTCGATGCGTTCTTTAAGATCAGCGGCAAGTTGTTGGTATAAACGGCGTGGTTCGGTGATTTCCATATGCGCTCCAGGCATGATACGGCAGACTATATTTGTTATACCACTTTTGCGATTACGCCTCCACTCGCGAGGACAAAAAAGCCGCCAGATAACTGACGGCTTAGCATTATATAACCTTTGTGTATCGCATCCGGTTAACTTTGCGTCGCGGGATCGCCAGTTTGCGGACCTGAATCTATCTCGCTGGCTGATTTGTTCTGCAGTACCGTCCAGATGACTAACGCGCCAAGCAGGTCGAATACCGCCAGCACGGCGAACAGCGGGCTAAAGCCGATGGTGTCGGCCAGCGCGCCAACGACCAGGGCAAACAGCGTACTGGCAAGCCAGGCGGACATACCGGTCAGACCGTTCGCGGTTGCCACTTCATTACGACCAAATACGTCAGAAGAGAGTGTAATCAGCGCACCGGACAGCGCCTGGTGAGCAAAGCCGCCGACGCACAGCAGGGCGATAGCGATGTACGGGCTGGTGAACAGACCAATCATCCCTGGGCCAATCATCAGCAGCGCGCCCATGGTGACCACCATTTTACGGGACACGATCAGGTTTACGCCAAACCAACGCTGGAACAGCGGTGGCAGGTAACCCCCAACGATACAGCCCAGGTCAGCAAACAGCATCGGCATCCAGGCAAACATGGCGATTTCTTTCAGGTTAAAGCCGTAGACTTTAAACATGAACAGCGGGATCCAGGCGTTGAAAGTCCCCCACGCCGGTTCAGCCAGGAAACGCGGCAGCGCGATGCCCCAGAACTGGCGGTTACGCAGGATCTGGCCGAGCGACATTTTCTTCGAGGTCGTGTTTTTATGCTGTGATTCCTGGCCGTTCAGAATGTAATCACGTTCTTCGTCAGACAGTTTTTTCTGGTCGCGTGGGTGTTTATAGAACACCAGCCAGGACATCGCCCAGATGAAGCTTAGGGCACCGGAAATAATGAATGCCATTTGCCAGCTGTGCATGACGATAGCCCAGACCACCAGCGGCGGGGCGATCATCGCGCCGATAGAAGAACCGACGTTGAAGTAACCGACGGCAATTGAACGCTCTTTTGCCGGGAACCATTCAGAACTGGCTTTCAGACCGGCCGGGATCATTGCGGCTTCAGCGGCACCTACAGCGCCTCGCGCCAACGCCAGGCCACCCCAGCTGCCAGCCAGTGCGGTCGCGCCACAGAAGACGGCCCACAGAACGGCGAACATCGCGTAACCTATTTTCGTGCCGAGAACATCAAGCACGTAGCCAGCAACGGGTTGCATTACGGTGTAAGCAGCAGAATACGCTGCGATGATATAGGAATACTGTTGAGTGGAGATGTGTAACTCTTCCATCAGAGTCGGCGCAGCTGCCGCCACAGTGTTACGTGTCAGGTAACCCAGCACGGTGCCAAGCGTCACCAGTGCGATCATGTACCAACGTAACCCTTTAATTTTACGCATGTAAAACCTCATCGTTTTGTTATGTCCGCGAACGAGCGGTCATCTTCCAGTTCAGAGCGGAGGATGTTCTTTTACGAGGGGGGAACCGAAAAAAAAGCCGGTACTCCCCGAACGTTGCCATGTCAATAGTTGTGCTAATTCGGTTTCCGTACCGGTCAATCCGATGGTGATACATCGGTAATTTGCATTCCGTCGACTTATGTATCGCGACGGCCAAAAGATAACTTGTCATACAACTTTAAAAGGTGAGTGCCATCACAAAAGTGTGAATCTTCGTGTGGTCATTATTTCGATTCAGCAAAGCCAGTGCTGGCGCGGCTTGAGGCATGATTTACCTCTTTGAGAGTAATTTTTTTGTCATCATTTGTTGATCTAACTCACGAAAATATCTTCAGTGTGTGGAAATTGGTGTGATAACTTTGTCAACATCAAAACATAAGCAATCTGACGCACTCGTTGAGAGGAAGACGATAATGACCCCGTTTATGACTGAAGATTTCCTGCTGGATACCGAATTTGCCCGCCGTCTGTATCATGATTACGCCAAAGACCAGCCGATCTTCGATTACCACTGCCATTTACCACCGCAACAAATCGCTGAAAACTACCGTTTTAATAACCTGTATGACATCTGGCTGAAGGGTGACCACTATAAGTGGCGTGCGATGCGTACCAACGGCGTTGCTGAGCGCCTGTGTACCGGCGATGCCTCCGATCGTGAGAAGTTTGATGCCTGGGCCGCTACGGTTCCGCACACTATCGGTAACCCGCTGTACCACTGGACCCACCTCGAGTTGCGTCGCCCGTTTGGTATTACAGGTAAGTTGCTGTCTCCGGCAACGGCTGACGAAATCTGGAACCAGTGCAACGAACTGCTGGCGCAGGATCAATTCTCCGCGCGCGGTATCATGAAGCAGATGAACGTGAAAATGGTCGGCACCACCGATGACCCGATCGATTCTCTGGAGCACCACGCGGCCGTTGCTAAAGACGGCTCCTTCGACGTAAAAGTGCTGCCAAGCTGGCGTCCGGATAAAGCCTTCAACATCGAACTGGCGACCTTTAACGATTACATGGCCAAGCTCGGTGAAGTCTCTGACACCGATATCCGTCGTTTCGCTGACCTGCAGACCGCGCTGACCAAACGCCTGGACCACTTCGCCGCTCACGGCTGTAAAGTGTCTGACCACGCGCTGGACGTTGTACTTTTCGCGGAATCTAACGAAGCGGAGCTGGATAGCATCCTGGCGCGTCGTCTGGCCGGTGAAACCCTGAGCGAGCACGAAGTTGCCCAGTTCAAAACCGCTGTACTGGTGTTCCTCGGTGCAGAATACGCACGTCGCGAATGGGTACAGCAGTACCACATCGGCGCGCTGCGTAATAACAACCTACGTCAGTTCAAACTGTTGGGCGCGGACGTCGGCTTCGACTCCATCAACGACCGTCCGATGGCGGAAGAGCTGTCCAAACTGCTGAGCAAGCAGAACGAACAGAACCTGCTGCCGAAAACCATTCTGTACTGCCTGAACCCGCGCGATAACGAAGTGCTGGGCACCATGATCGGTAACTTCCAGGGCGAAGGCATGCCGGGCAAGATGCAGTTCGGTTCCGGCTGGTGGTTCAACGATCAGAAAGACGGGATGGAACGTCAGATGACACAGCTGGCGCAACTGGGCCTGCTGAGCCGCTTCGTCGGCATGCTGACCGACAGCCGTAGCTTCCTGTCTTACACCCGTCACGAATACTTCCGTCGTATTCTGTGCCAGATGATCGGTCGTTGGGTTGCTGCGGGCGAAGCCCCAGCCGACATCCAACTGCTGGGTGAAATGGTGAAAAACATTTGTTTCAACAATGCGCGCGATTACTTCGCCATTGAACTGAACTAAGGTCCGGGGTTGATATGCAATACATCAAGATCCATACGCTGGATAACGTTGCGGTAGCGCTCGCTGATTTGGCTGAAGGAACCGAAGTTACCGTTGACGGGCAGGCGGTAACCCTGCGCCAGGCGGTCTCTCGTGGGCATAAGTTCGCGCTTTGCGATATCGCGCAGGGTGAGAACGTCATGAAATATGGCCTGCCGATCGGCCATGCTCTGGCTGATATCGCGGCGGGCGAGCATATTCATGCTCATAACACGCGTACCAATCTGAGCGATCTGGATGAATATAGCTATCAACCCGACTTTCAGGAACCTGAGGCGCAACCGGCGGATCGTGATGTACAGATCTACCGTCGTGCCAACGGCGATGTTGGCGTGCGTAATGAACTGTGGATCCTGCCGACAGTAGGCTGCGTCAACGCCATGGCCCGTCAGATGCAGAATCGCTTCCTGAAAGAGACCAACGATGCCGAAGGGATCGACGGCGTGCATCTCTTCAGCCACACCTACGGCTGCTCGCAACTGGGTGACGACCATATCAACACCCGCACCATGCTGCAAAACATGGTGCGCCACCCGAACGCGGGCGCAGTGCTGGTGGTCGGTCTCGGCTGTGAAAACAACCAGGTTGACGCTTTTCGTGAAACCTTAGGCGAGTACGATCCCGATCGCGTTCACTTTATGGTCTGCCAACACCAGGAAGACGAAGTGGAAGCGGGGATCGAACATCTTCACCAGTTGTACAACGTGATGCGTAACGATAAGCGTGAACCCGGTAAGCTGGGCGAGCTGAAGTTTGGTCTCGAATGCGGCGGCTCTGACGGCCTGTCCGGTATTACCGCCAACCCGATGCTGGGCCGCTTCTCCGACTATGTCATTGCCAACGGCGGCACCACCGTGCTGACCGAAGTACCGGAAATGTTCGGCGCCGAGCAGTTGCTGATGGACCACTGCCGTGACGAAGAAACGTTCGGCAAGCTGGTCACTATGGTGAATGACTTCAAACAGTACTTCATTGCTCACGACCAGCCGATCTACGAAAACCCATCGCCGGGCAACAAAGCGGGTGGTATCACCACCCTGGAAGATAAATCTCTCGGCTGTACCCAAAAAGCAGGCTCCAGCCAGGTGGTGGACGTACTGCGCTACGGTGAACGCCTGAAAACGCACGGTCTGAACCTGCTGAGCGCGCCGGGTAACGACGCAGTCGCCACCAGTGCACTGGCTGGAGCGGGCTGTCATATGGTGCTGTTCAGTACCGGTCGCGGTACGCCGTACGGTGGATTTGTGCCGACGGTGAAAATTGCTACCAACAGCGAGCTGGCAGCGAAGAAAAAGCACTGGATCGATTTTGATGCCGGACAACTGATCCACGGCAAAGCGATGCCGCAGTTACTGGAAGAATTTGTCGATACCATCGTCGATTTCGCCAACGGTAAGCAAACCTGCAACGAGCGGAATGATTTTAGAGAGTTAGCGATATTTAAAAGCGGCGTAACGTTGTAGTAAATACCTGATGGTACCTGCATACAGGTCTGCGCAAACCGTAGGCCTGATAAGCGCAGCGCCATCAGGCACAAACCGTTGCCGGATGGTGGCGAACTCGCCTTATCCGGCCTACGAGATAGAATTGGGGTTGCTTGCATGACCGCGTATTGGCTGGCCCAGGGCGTAGGTGTCATCGCCTTTCTAATCGGCATTACCACCTTTTTCAATCGCGATGAGCGTCGGTTCCGGCTGCAACTCGCTGTCTATAGCGCCACCATTGGCGTGCATTTTTTCCTGATGGGCGCCTGGCCTGCAGGAATGAGTGCCGAGCTTAATACCATCCGCACACTCGTCTCGATGCATACCCGCAAACTGTGGGTAATGACCGTTTTTATTATCCTCACCTTGGTTCTCGGGCTTGCGAAATTACAGCATGCGATGGAGCTGTTGCCGATAATCGGCACGCTGGCCAGCACTTGGGCGCTGTTTCGCTGCCAGGGGTTAACCGTGCGTTGCGTTATGTGGTGCGCAACCGCTTGCTGGGTTATCCATAACTTCTGGCTGGGATCGATTGGCGGGACGATGATCGAAGGGAGTTTTCTGATGATGAACGGCTTGAATATTATTCGCTTCCGGCGGATGCAAAAACGCGGAATTGATCCGTTCAAAATTGAAAAAAGCGTACAAGATAGTAACCCCTCCGCCCGATGACGGAGGGGAGCAGAGATTAGCCGCGCAGGGCGTTGTTGGCCAGACGTTCGTCTTCTGCCTGACAGGCAGCAGCGGTAAACAGGACGTCTGTAGAAGAGTTTAATGCCGTTTCACAGGAGTCCTGCAGCACTCCGATGATAAAGCCAACGGCAACCACCTGCATGGCGATATCATTCGGAATCCCGAACATGTTGCATGCCAGGGGGATTAACAGCAGAGAACCACCCGCCACGCCCGATGCGCCGCAGGCACACAGCGAAGCCACCACGCTGAGTAACAGCGCTGTCGGTAAATCGACCGGAATACCCAGCGTATTCACCGCCGCCAGCGTCAGCACGGTAATGGTGATCGCTGCACCCGCCATATTGATGGTGGCCCCCAGCGGAATAGAAACCGAGTAGGTATCACGATCCAGATTCAACTTCTCACACAGCGCCATATTCACCGGAATGTTTGCCGCGGAGCTGCGGGTAAAGAAGGCATACACGCCGCTTTCACGCAGACAGGCCAGCACCAGCGGATACGGGTTACGGCGAATTTTCCAGAATACCAGCAGCGGGTTAACCACCAGCGCTACCAGCAGCATACAACCTACCAGCACGGTCAGCAGCTGAGCGTAGCCCCAAAGCGTGGCAAAACCGGTGGTTGCCAGCGTGGAGGAGACCAGGCCGAAGATCCCAATTGGCGCGAAACGAATCACCAGCTTCACCATAAAGGTGACGGCGTTGGACATATCATTGACCAGATTTTTGGTCGTTTCATTCCCATGACGCAGCGCAAAGCCCAGGCCGACGGCCCATACCAGAATGCCGATATAGTTGGCGTTAAGCAGGGCATCAATCGGGTTAGAAACCATACTCATCAGCAGGCCACGCATCACTTCGACAATGCCGGATGGCGGTACGATGTCGCTGGCGCTGCTGGAAAGATGCAGTGTGGACGGGAAGGCGAAGCTGAAGACAACCGCTGCTAACGCTGCGGAAAAAGTACCGAGCAGGTAAAGGAACAGGATTGGACGGATATTGGTTTTTTGTCCGTGCTGGTGGTTGGCGATGGACGCCATAACCAGCATCAGGACCAGAACAGGGGCCACGGCTTTTAATGCGCCAACGAACAGCGTACCCAACAGCCCGACGGCTTCTGCAGCAGGTTTTGACACCAGCGCCAACAATATCCCCAGTACCAAACCGATCAAAATTTGTTTAACCAGGCTCCCTTGCGCCAAACGCGAGAATAGCCCCGATGAACGTTGCGTAGTCATGTAGTAATCCTTTCATTGTGTTGTTGCCCATCCAGTGTGCATTCTGATGATGCATCTTTCTGGATGTAACAAAGTGTTTGCCTGGTTGAGTATAAGGAAAGATGAAGTCCCGGGAAGCGAAATCTCCTGATTTTTGCGTTCAGATCATGTTTTATAACTTTAAATTAACATTAATTTGACATGATAAACAAAAAGCCCGACGCACGCAGTGTGCTGTCGGGCTTTTTCAGCTAGCGGATGAAACTTACTGTATTTGCTGCTTTTTATCGTGCTGGTGATTAACCCACGCATTCACGACCAGCGTAACGAACAGAATACCGAACACCACGCCTAACGAGATAGCGATCGGGATATGATAGAAATCGACGATCAGCATCTTAATACCGATAAACACCAAAATGACCGACAAGCCGTATTTCAGCATGGAGAAACGCTCTGCCACGCCAGCCAGCAGGAAGTACATCGCACGCAGACCCAAAATAGCAAACAGGTTTGAGGTCAACACGATGAACGGGTCGGTTGTGACGGCGAAGATGGCCGGAATACTGTCGACGGCAAAAATGACATCACTCAGCTCAACCAGAATCAACACCAGCATCAACGGCGTGACGAACAGCAGTCCGTTTTTACGCACGAAGAATTTTTCGTCTTCGATGGTATCGGTCATGCGTAAATGACTACGCAGCCAGCGGACTAACGGTCTGTCGCCGATACCGGAAGCATCTTCTTTCGCCAGTGCCATCTTCACGCCGGTAAACAGCAGGAACGCGCCAAACACGTACAGCAGCCATTCGAACTGGGCGATAAGCCAGCTACCTGCGAAGATCATAATCGTACGCAGCACAATCGCGCCCAGTACGCCGTACACCAGTACCCGACGCTGCAACGCAGGCGGTACCGAGAAGTAGCTGAACAGCATCAGCCAGACAAAGACGTTATCTACCGCCAGTGATTTCTCGATCAGATAGCCGGTAAGAAACGCCAGCGCCTGTGGGTCGGCAACGGCGCGGCCCTGCGTTTGGGCCAGGTACCACCAGAATGCGGCGTTAAACAGTAACGACAGCGTGACCCAGACGATGGACCAGGCCGCCGCCTGCTTCATCGACATGGTATGTGCGCCACGACGACCCTGCAGCAACAGGTCGATGGCCAACATAATCACCACCACAACAGCGAAGCCGCCCCACAACAACGGTGTGCCGACAGTATTCATAATTCCCCCATGCATAAAAAAACGGCCAACGCCGAATGACGTTAGCCGCTGCTTTTTATGCATAGACCTTGCCATTCGGCAAGGTCTCACTTACAACAACAAAGGAATACGATAGCGTATTCCTTTGTTATCGCCCGGTGACCGGATGTGGTTTTGCACACATCGTAATGACGATCAACCGACAACGAAGTTACTCCCCTTTGCGGGTTACAAAATATTACAGGCCATGCATGCAGTCAATGGCCTGCAACATTTGTTTTACATACCTTTACGCAGTCAGCGATGTCGCCGTTTCATCTGCCGGGAAAATCACGCCGGTCTGACGGCGAATTTCCGTTTGCAGTTTGGCGGTAATACGGCTGACGCTCAGTGCCGGATGATCCACTTCGCCGGATTCAACCAGATGAGCAAAAGCCTCTGCCTCATACAGCATCGTATTGATATGCTGAGGCACCGTAAGATCCTGCGTTTTGCCACCACGCGCCACGAAGCACACTTTCTGACACTCAGAGATATGCTCAATGACCAGCGAACCCGACTCGCCCTGAATTTCACTGGCTAATACCGAGTCGCTGACTTTGGAGTGCTGGAGTGTGACGCTGAAATCACCGTAATTCAGTACGACCACGCCGTGGGCATCCACACCGCTTTCCAGCAGGCTGGCGCTGGCCTGCACGCTTAGCGGCTCTCCCCACAGCGCAACCGCTGAGGCCAGGCAGTAAAAGCCGATATCCATAATCGAACCGTTAGAGAACGCTGGATTAAACGTATTCGGATTTTCACCGTCCAGATAACGCTGGTAACGCGAGGAGTACTGGCAGTAATTGATAAACGCTTTCCTGATTCTGCCCACTTTGGGTAACGCTTGCTGCAACAGCAGGAAGTTAGGCAGGCTGGCGGTCTTAAATGCTTCAAACAGCACCACCTGATTTTCGCGCGCGCAGGCGATAGCGGCTTCAACTTGCGCCAGATTTGAGGCCAGCGGCTTTTCGCAAATGACATGCTTTTTGTGCTGCAAAAATAGCTCTGTCTGCGGGAAGTGCAGGGAGTTTGGACTGGCGATGTAGACGGCGTCAATCGCATCACTATTGGCCATCGCCTCCAGCGAGGTAAACAGGTGCTCGACAGGGTAATCGTTGGCGAAGGTCTGTGCCTGCTCAAGACTGCGGGAATAAACTGCGGTTAACTTATACTTGCCGGTTTCATGGGCGGCATCGACAAACTGGCGGGTGATCCAGTTTGTGCCAATTACTGCGAAACGTATCATAAAGGCCTTCAGGCTGCTAAAAGGGATCCTTTCGTCAATTTAACATGCCTTGAAGACAAAGCCAGTGCGCGACTACGCACTTTGCTTTAACGATTGTTGCGTTAACCACAGGCGGGTATCGAACTCCAGTTGATGGTACTGAGGTTCCATATGACAGCACAGTTGGTAAAACGCTTTGTCATGCTCTTTTTCTTTCAGATGCGCCAGTTCATGGACCACGATCATACGCAGGAAGGGTTCCGGGGCATTGCGAAAAACGGTCGCCACGCGGATCTCCGCTTTGGCTTTTAGCTTGCCGCCCTGCACGCGGGAGACGGCGGTATGCAGCCCCAGCGCATTCTTCAGAACGTGGATCTTGCTGTCGTACATCACCTTATTCAGCGGTGGAGCATTGCGCAGAAACTGGTTTTTCAGATCCTGGGTGTATTGCCACAGCGCTTTGTCGGTCGCGAAGTCATGCGTACCCGGATAGCGCTTCTCCAGCACTGCACCCAGACGCTGCTCGCTAATCAAGGTTCGAACCTGGGCGAGTAAGTGCTCAGGATAGCCCTGGAGATAAGTTAGTTGGTTCATTAATGTCCACGCAAATCATAAAAGTGTATACTCACGCACCCTTTTCAGGGATATGCCGAAATTTTACCATTCAGGAGGGCCGATGAGCCACATAGACAACGGTTTCCGTTCGCTGTCACTTAAACGTTTCCCGGAGACGGATGACGTTAACCCGCTTCTGGCGTGGGAAGCGGCGGATGAATATCTGCTGCAACAGCTGGACGATACCGAGATTAGCGGCCCGGTGCTGATCCTGAATGATACCTTTGGCGCGCTGGGCTGTGCGCTGGCGGAACATACGCCATACAGCATTGGCGACTCCTACTTAAGCGAGCTGGCGACGCGTGAAAACCTGCGTCACAACGATATCGCCGAGTCGAGCGTCAAGTTCCTCGACAGCACCGCGGAATACCCGCAGGCGCCGGGCGTGGTACTGATTAAAGTCCCCAAAACCATGGCGTTGCTGGAGCAGCAGTTACGCGCGCTGCGTGAAGTGGTGACGCCGCAAACGCGGATTATTGCCGGAGCGAAAGCACGCGACATTCATACCTCGACGCTGGAGCTGTTTGAAAAGGTGTTGGGTCCAACCACCACGACGCTGGCGTGGAAAAAAGCCCGTCTGATCAACTGTACGTTCAGCAAACCTGAACTGGCCGCTGCTTCGCAAACGCTGAGCTGGAAACTGGAAGGCACCGACTGGACTATCCATAACCACGCCAACGTCTTCTCTCGTACCGGGCTGGATATCGGCGCGCGCTTCTTTATCGAGCACCTGCCTGCAAATCTTGAAGGGGAGATTGTCGATCTCGGCTGTGGGAATGGCGTGATTGGCCTGACATTGCTGGAGAAAAACCCACAAGCCAGCGTGGTGTTTGTGGATGAATCGCCGATGGCGGTGGCGTCAAGTCGTCTGAACGTCGAAAGCAATATGCCTGAGGCGCTGGATCGCTGCGAGTTTATGATTAACAACGCGCTGTCCGGGGTTGAGCCGTTCCGCTTTAATGCCGTCCTGTGCAACCCGCCGTTCCATCAGAAGCACGCGCTGACCGACAATATCGCCTGGGAGATGTTCCATCACGCCCGCCGCTGCCTGAAGATTAACGGTGAGCTGTATATTGTGGCGAACCGTCACCTCGATTACTTCCATAAGCTGAAGAAGATTTTTGGTAACTGCGAGACCATCGCCACCAATAATAAGTTTGTGATTCTGAAAGCGGTGAAATTAGGTCGTCGTCGGTAATCGCGAGTGCCGGATGGCGGCGTGAGCGCCTTATCCGGCATGGTTTTGGAATCGTGTTCGCAAACCATAAACTCTCTCCGTTGGCCCCCTACATCTGTGGTGATCTCCGGCGTATCGTTACGCGGATTTATACAAGCTCATGGTGTTGCCAATTTGGCAACTCGTGTTATGATATTGCCAATTTGTCAACGGACGTGATAAAGAATGCACCTGATTTCAATGATCGCAATTGACGAGGGATGTGAAAGATTTCCTCAGTATGCAAAAGAAATTAAGTTATTTGCTAAGACTATTGCGAAAGCATACTGCCCTACGCCAGAAGCACTGAGGGAATTTTATCCCTCACTGGATAACTTCAAATATCTTGATAAGCACTACGTAGTAAATATAGCTAACAATAATATTAGAGTTATTGCGTTGATCTTTTTTGAAAGTCAGAAGTTTTACATTAGACACATCTTTAACCACACCGAGTACGACAGGTTTACAGATAGGCACAGAACGAAGGGGAAAAAATCATGGTTATGATGTCAGCAAGAGCCCTTAAAGCAACAAAGACATTGGTTGCAGAAATCCCCCTTCTGGGAGATAACCCCACTGAAGCCGATCATCGTTACGCTCTGGAACTGGTGGCCGAATTACTGATAAGCGACCCAACAAATCCGCTGGTTGACCTGTTGTGTGTTCGCATCCGCGCATATGAAGACAATCAGCCGGAATTACGTGCATTACGGGAAGAGATTGAGGCTATTCCGGCGGGTATTGCGGTTTTGCGCACCCTTATGGATCAGTATCATCTGACGCTTTCCGATTTTGCAGACGAAATAGGCAGCAAATCGATGGTGTCGCGAGTTTTAAATGGCCAGCGAAAACTAACGCTGGAGCATGCTAAAAAGCTGTCTGCACGATTTGGCCTTTCCCCAGCGTTATTCATCGATTAATCCTACATAGAGTTAAATTTCCAGTGCCAGTCGGGTGCCTTGCGCAATGGCGCGCCGGGCATCCAGTTCCATCGCCACATCGCAGCCGCCGATCAGATGCACTGTTTTACCTGCCGCGTGGAGCGGTTCGACCAGCTCACGGCGTGGCTCTTGTCCGGCGCAAATCACCACGTTATCCACGTTAAAGATCACTGGTTCGCCGTTCAACACAACGTGTAACCCATCATCATCAATTTTCTGGTAACTGACCGCCGGGATCATTTTCACGCCGCGTGAGAGCAGGGTGGCGCGATGGATCCAGCCCGTCGTTTTACCTAAACCTTGCCCCGGTTTGCTGGCCTTGCGCTGCAACATCACTATCTGACGCGGACTGCGGGATAAGTGCGGACCTTCCGGGCGTAAGCCGCCAGGCTGTTGCAGGCTGGTGTCGATCCCCCATTCCACACAGAACTCAGCAATGTTCTGGCTGGTGGGATCGCCTGGCTGGCTCAGATACATGGCGGTATCAAAGCCGATCCCGCCGCAGCCAATGATGGCAACGCGTTTGCCCACCGGCGCTTTATCGCGCAGGACGTCGAGATAGCTCAGCACTTTAGGGTGATCGATCCCCGCGATCGGTGGCATCCGTGGTTCGATCCCACTGGCGAGGATTGCCTCGTCAAAAGTTTCCAGATCGCGCGCGGTGACAATGTGGTTCAGCCTTAGCGTCACGCCCGTCACGTCGATCATCCGACGGTAGTAGCGCAGGGTTTCATAGAATTCTTCTTTGCCGGGGATCTGTTTGGCGATATTAAACTGTCCGCCAATCTCGCTATGGGTGTCAAACAGCGTCACGTGATGCCCGCGCGCGGCGGCATTAATGGCGAAGGCGAGGCCAGCAGGACCCGCGCCGACAACCGCCAGATTTTTCGGCACAGTTACCGCAACGATCGGCATTTTGGTTTCATGGCAGGCGCGTGGATTCACCAGACAAGAGGTGACTTTGCCGACGAAGATCTGATCCAGGCAGGCCTGGTTGCAACCGATACAGGTATTGATTTCATCCGCTCGTCCGCTTTGCGCTTTTGACAGCAGTTCGGCGTCGGCGAGGAACGGACGGGCCATCGACACCATATCGGCATCGCCGCGGGCCAGAATGTCATCGGCGACTTTAGGATCGTTAATGCGGTTGGTGGTGACCAGGGGGATCGTCACATGACCTTTCAGCTTGCGCGTCACCCAGCTAAATGCACCCCGCGGCACCGGGGTGGCGATGGTGGGGATACGCGCCTCGTGCCAGCCAATACCGGTGTTGATAATGGTTGCGCCTGCGGCTTCTACAGCCTGCGCCAACTGGACTGTTTCCTCGAAGGTGCCGCCGTTTTCTACCAGATCGAGCATCGACAGGCGGAAGATAATAATAAAGTCATTGCCGGCACGCTGACGTACTGCCCGTACCACCTCGACGGCAAAACGCATGCGGTTGGCATAATCACCGCCCCATTCGTCGTCGCGCTGATTGGTGCGCAGGGTCAGGAATTCGTTGATGAGATACCCTTCCGAGCCCATCACTTCCACGCCATCGTAGCCCGCTTCTCGCGCCAGCTGCGCGCAGTGGGCAAAATCCTCAATCAGCTGCAGCACTTCATCGTGCGTCAGTTCATGCGGCGTAAAACGGTTGATGGGGGCCTGAATGGCAGAAGGCGCCACCAGATGCGGCTGATAGCTGTAACGCCCGGTATGCAGGATTTGCAGAGCGATTTTGCCGCCTTCGTCATGCACGGCATCGGTAATCACGCGATGATGCGCGAGCTGGCTGGTATCATTCAGCACCGCGCCGCCTTCCATACCCACGCCGGATAACGATGGCGCAATGCCTCCGGTCACAATCAGAGCCACGCCGTGACGGGCGCGTTCGGCATAGAACGCGGCCAACCGTTCTGCCCCGTCGGGATATTCCTCCAGCCCGGTATGCATTGAACCCATCAGCACGCGGTTTTTAAGCGTGGTGAAGCCTAAATCGAGCGGGGCGAACAGCGACGGATAGCTCATAAACGTGTCCAGTATGTAAAATTATTGTTATGTGGTCGGATGAGTTAATAATTTAGCCGTCGCAGCGTAAAAGGGAAAAGGGGAATGCCGTGATTGTGATGGGATTCAAAAAAGGAGTGGAGCCAGAGAACGAATTTGCCGGATGGCGGCTACGCCTGAGCCTACAAAGGACACACTTTCGTAGGTCAGATACTCGCAGCGCCATCCGACAGGTATTACATCTGCTCCACGCTCACCCGTAATGCTGCCAGGGCTTTGCGTGTTGATCGCAACACCAGATCGCATTGCTCGATCGTTAACGTTAGCGGCGGTTCGATGCGGATCGTCTTGGCATTGTTCAGCGTCCCGGCGACCAGCACCTGCTGGCGGAACATCTCACTGGCAAAGTTATAGCCGATTTCATTATCGACAAACTCAATCGCCATCAACATGCCTTTGCCGCGTACATCGTGTACCAGATCCGGGTATTCCCGCGCAAGCTGGCGGAAACCATCCAGCAACATATCGCCTTTCTGCTCTGCCTGAGCCGGTAAATTTTGCTCCAGCAGGACGTTAATGGTGGCCAGCGCCGCCGCACAAGCGAGCGGGTTGCCGCCAAACGTAGTGGTATGCAGGAAAGGATTATCGAACAGGACGGAGAACACCTCTTCGGTGGCAATGGTTGCGCCAATCGGCATCACGCCGCCGCCCAACGCTTTTGCCAGACACATAATATCCGGCTGCACGTTTTCGTGCTCGCAGGCGAACATTTTGCCGGTACGACCCATGCCGGTCTGCACTTCGTCAAGGATCATCAGTGCGCCAAACTCATCACAGAGCTTACGAACGGCGGTCAAATACCCTTGCGGCGGCAGGATCACGCCCCCTTCGCCCTGAATAGGCTCAAGGATCACGGCGGCGACGTCGTCACCGGTCTTTTTACACTCGCTGAGCATGGTACGCATCGCGTTAATATCGCCAAATGGCACATGGCGGAATCCCGGCAGCAGCGGCATAAAGGGTTTACGGAAGGTGGATTTCGCCGTGGCGGATAGCGCGCCGAGGGATTTACCATGGAATGCGCCGCTGGTGGCAATAAATGTAAATTTACCGCGCGGCGATTGATACGCTTTCGCCAGCTTCAGGGCGGCTTCAACCGACTCGGTCCCGCTGTTACAGAAAAAACTGTATTTCAGTTTACCGGGCGCCAGTGCGGCGAGGGTTTTTGCCAGCATGGCCCGCAACGGGTCAAGTAACTCCTGGCTGTGCAGAGGTTGTTTCGCGAGTTGGTTCTGTACGGCGGAAACCACGACTGGATTACGGTGCCCCACGTTGAAAATGCCAAAACCGCCCAGGCAATCAACAAACTCCTGTCCCTGGGTGTCGACAAGCGTATTAAGGCTTCCCGCTTGCCACTCTACGGCTCCGTAATCCCCGCCTGCAGTTACAGATTTTCGATACTCTAAGAACCCCGGATTGACATGCTCCTTAAAGTACTCAATCACCTCTCGGTTTAATGATTTCATTTCCTCATGATCAAGCGTGCGCTTTTCGATGAGATTCAGTGCGTGTGCGCTGCAGGCCAGGGCCGATGCGCTGGAAGGTAACCTGTTCAAAATATGCTCCCGGAGCTGGCGTATCACATGATACTGATTTAAGTATTGCAGGGATTGCGCCATTCCGGCGCGCATAGCAAAAATCGGGATAAACACCAGGAAACATCTTATTTGTGCAACATTTAATGCCGGTATTTAACATTTGCTGGCATTTTGCCCAGATTTGACACCTGAAAACAGATCGAATAAACGCGTATTTGCGCTAAAAATGGGCAATATTTGCACTGTGACGGTGCGGAGAAGAAGCGTAATTGAATAGTTACTTAATGAAAGTACTTTAAATCAATGAATTAGAATGCGTACAGATTTTGAGGTTTAATCGCAAATTGCGATCTAAATCAAATTTAACAACTAAAGATAAAAAAATTATCGCCGAAATAACATAAGCCGAAAGAGTTAACAACCAGATAACCTGCACAGGACGCAATCATGTCTGCTCATCCCTACGTTAGTCAGCAAAATACACCGCTGGATGATGATATCACCCTCATGTCCACCACCGACTTACAAAGCTATATCACTCATGCTAACGATACCTTTGTCCAGGTCAGCGGCTATCAACTGAATGAATTGCTCGATAAGCCGCACAACCTGGTTCGTCATCCGGACATGCCAAAAGCGGCATTCGCGGATATGTGGTACACCCTCAAACAGGGTGAGCCGTGGAGCGGCATTGTGAAAAACCGGCGTAAGAATGGCGATCACTACTGGGTGAGGGCCAACGCGGTGCCGATGGTGCGGGAAGGGCGAGTGACCGGGTATATGTCGATTCGCACCCGGGCAACTGACGAAGAGATTGCGGCAGTAGAGCCTTTATATAAGGCGCTGAATGAAGGACGTTGCAACCGACGTATTCATAAAGGTTTGGTGGTACGCAAAGGCTGGCTGGGTAAACTCCCGGCACTGCCGATTCGCTGGCGGGTACGCAGCGTGATGGCATTGATGTTTGTCGTACTGGCGACCGCATTGCAGCAAATGGGCGCCGAATGGCCGTTACTGTTGATGAGTGCGTTGGTAATGCTGCTGGGGACGGCTATTTTCGAATGGCAAATTGTGCGTCCCATCGAGAATGTCGCGTGTCAGGCGTTGAAAGTGGCGACCGGTGAGCGCAACAGCGTGTCGCATCTTAACCGCAGCGATGAACTGGGCTTGATGCTGCGAGCGGTGGGGCAACTGGGGTTAATGTGCCGTTGGCTCATCCATGATGTCTCCAGCCAGGTGAGTTGTGTGCGCAGCGACAGCGAAACGCTGGCGAAAGGCAGTGATGATTTAAACAAGCATACGCAGCAGACCGTAGAGAATGTGCAGGAAACGGTGGCCACCATGAATCAGATGGCGGCGTCGGTGAAACAAAATTCTGAGACCGCCGCCGCAGCCGATAAACTCTCGATTGCTGCCAGCAGCGCGGCAACGCACGGCGGCGAGGCGATGGATACCGTCATCAAAACCATGGATGATATTGCCAACAGCACTCAGCGGATCGGCACCATTACCACGCTGATTAACGATATTGCTTTCCAGACCAATATTCTGGCTTTGAACGCCGCCGTTGAAGCCGCGAGGGCGGGCGAGCAGGGCAAAGGCTTCGCCGTAGTGGCGGGAGAAGTGCGTCATCTTGCCAGTCGTAGCGCCAGTGCAGCCAATGATATTCGCAAGCTGATTGATGCCAGCGCCGATAAGGTGCAGTCCGGCTCCGATCAGGTGCACGCCGCGGGGCGCACGATGGACGATATTGTGGCGCAGGTGCAAAACGTCACTCAGTTGATCGCCCAAATCAGCCACTCAACGCTGGAACAGTCCGATGGTCTTTCCAGCCTGACTCGTGCGGTGAATGAATTGAGTAGCATCACGCAGAAAAACGCCGAACTGGTTGAAGAGAGTGCCCAGATTTCCGCGATGGTGAAACATCGCGCGGGTCGTCTGGAAGATGCGGTCACGGTGTTGCATTAATCTTAACCACAGCAGGCGCAACGCCGGACACGGGTTCCGCCTGCTGCGCAGATTAATCTAACTGAGTAATGTCCAGCGCGGCGCGATCGATAATACCAATGATTTTTTTGATCTGCGCCTCGCTGGTATCACCATGATTGACGCGTAGGTCCAGCACAGCTTTGAAGTTCTCCAGCGCGCGTTTCATCTGTGGATTTTTACGTAATTCAAAACCCACACAGCGGGCTTTAATACGTTCGTGGATATGTTCCAGATGTTCGCGGTTCTCATCCAGCCACTGCAGACCTTGAGTCGTGATGGCAATTTGCTTACGCCCGCCTTCCTCGTCGCTGATGGCGATCAGGGCCTGATCCTGCAACAGATCCAGCGTCGGATAGATAACGCCCGGGCTCGGGGTGTAGTTACCCTGGGTCAGGGTTTCAATCGCTTTAATCAGTTCATAGCCGTGGCTGGCGTCGCGGGTCAGGATATCCAGAATCACCAGGCGTAATTCGCCGTGACCGAAGAAGCGCTGGCGACGACCACCACCTCCGCCGCGACCGTGGCGGCGTCCGCAACCCTGTTCGTGGTGATGTTCCTGGTGACAGCCTGCGTGGCGATGCTCTTCACTTTTGCAGCAGCCTGCATGGTGCTCACTGTGGCGGCTTTCGTGGTGATGTCCTTCACCCTTGCAGCAGCCTTCGTGTTGGTGCTCTGTATGTTTACAGCAACCTTCATGATGGTTTTGCATCATCGTCTCCTGATGTTGTTTAGATATATCTAATTTATATCTAAAGTTTATCGGCTTGCAAGTCTATAAAATAATTTTTGTTTAATTTGATGATTATTAATGGTTTTCATGGATTGCTGATCGCTGTTTAATCACAAGCTGACTATATCAAAAAAGTGCTTGCAATCTTTTTGATTAGCAATCATTATCATTTAAAAATAAATTTAGATATATCGTATTATCTTCACGAAGGCGAAAAAATGACAAAAAACACCTCACGCTACCCACAGCGCGTTCGCAATGAACTGCGCTTCCGTGAACTTACCGTCCTGCGCGTAGAACGTATTAGCGCGGGTTTTCAGCGCATCGTACTGGGCGGTGACGCGCTGGACGGTTTTAGCTCGCACGGTTTTGATGACCATACCAAGGTCTTTTTCCCGGAGCCGGGCAGCCATTTTGTGCCGCCTGTTGTCACCGATGAAGGCATTGTCTGGGCTGACGGCGTACGTCCGCTCTCCCGTGACTACACGCCGTTGTATGACGAAGCGCGCCATGAGCTGGCGCTGGATTTTTATATTCATGACGGTGGCGTGGCGAGCACATGGGCGATGAATGCTCGCGAGGGTGACAAGCTGACGATCGGTGGTCCGCGCGGTTCTTTGGTGGTGCCAGAGGATTATGCGTATCAGGTTTACGTGTGTGATGAATCAGGCATGCCCGCGCTGCGCCGACGGCTGGAGTCGCTCAGCCGTTTAGCGGTACGCCCGAACGTAACGACGCTGGTAAACGTGCAGGATGCGGCGTATCAGGACTATTTTGCCCATCTCGACGAGTTTACTATTCAGTGGTTTATCGGCCATGACGAACAGGTGGTGAACGAACATTTATCGCGGCTGAACGTGCCCGCAGACGATTATTTCATCTGGATTACCGGCGAAGGCAAGGCGGTAAAAAACCTCAGCGTTCGCTTTGAAACCGAGGCGTTCGATCAGCAACTGGTGCGCGCAACGGCTTACTGGCATCAACGCCGTTAATCAGTAATTCGATGGCGGCACGCCAAACGCCTGGCGAAATGCATAGCTAAATGCCGCGGTGCTGGAATACCCCACATCCAGCGCCACGGCAGTTACGCTTTTATTTTTTTTCAGCATTAATACCGATTCCAGAATACGCATTTTTTGCTTCCAGACGCTGAAGGGCAATCCGGTTTCTTTTTTGAAATGGCGTGAAAAGGTACGGGCTGACATGCCCAGATGCTGTGCCCAGTATTCAACCGAATGCTCCAGGGCCGGGGATTCCTGAATTGTCCGGCACACTTTGGTTAATTCGCGATCGTGCGGCCAGGGTAATACAAAAGCGACTTCCGGGAGCTGCAGAATAATATCGACCAGAACACTAACCAGCTTACCCTCTTTTGACTGGCTATCATAATGGCCCGAAATTAAATTGGTGGCGTAATGAATAAACTCTCTGGCGAAATCACTGATCGCCACCACTTTACATTCATTGATGCTCTCTTCAAGAAAACCCGGCTTAATATCCAGATTCTCTAAATACACATCATCCAGTGCCCAGACCGCATGCTCGGTATTATTGGGGATCCAGATGCCATAATGCGCTGGAATTATCCAGCATTTGCCGGCGACATCAATTCGCATGCTGCCTTTACGGGCGAAATGAAACTGCATAAAAGAGTGCGAATGCAGCGGAACATGATGGTTGGCTTCCAGGACATAAGAACGGAAGTACACGTCCTGCGGCAGCTCCGTAATGGAGTTATCGGGAAATGAATTCCACTGTTTTTGCGCGAGAGTCTCCATAAATAAATCGTCAATGCTCCCGGTGATGTGTCCGATATTCGATAGATCTTGTCCGCAGATCATAATACATGCATTCAGTTTTCCATAATAATCTTGCGTAACGATTTTTAGCCCACTTTGGTAAATACCATGAACACGCTTTGTTCAGATGCTGTCATCGTCAATGAAACAAATGATAACTGGACCCGAATGGGGAAAGAGCTGCTTTCGCAAGCGGATATCCAGATTAATGGCTCTCGTGCCTGGGATATTCAGCTTCATCATGCCGGTTTCTTTAAGCGGGTACTGCAACAAGGCTCGTTAGGGCTGGGTGAAAGCTATATGGAAGGCTGGTGGGACTGCGAGCGGCTCGATATTCTGTTCTGCAAAATTCTCAAAGCAAAACTCGACCAGCAAATGCCGGGCAACCTGAAAGATATTTTACGCATTGCCAGCGCCCGCCTGTTTAATTTGCAGTCGCGGAGCCGCGCGTGGATTGTCGGTAAAGAGCATTATGATATTGGGAACGATCTTTTTGCGCTGATGCTGGATCCGCACATGCAATATTCCTGTGGTTACTGGAAAGACGCCACCACATTAGACGAAGCGCAAAATGCCAAATTGAAAATGATTTGTGAGAAGCTACAACTCAAACCGGGTATGCGTTTACTCGATATCGGTTGTGGCTGGGGCGGACTGGCGGAATATGCAGCGCGTCATTATGGCGTGGCGGTCGAAGGCGTCACTATCTCTAAAGAGCAGCAGAAAATGGCGCAACAGCGCTGTGAAGGGCTGGACGTTAACATTCTGCTGCAGGATTATCGTGACCTCGATAAACACTACGATCGCATTGTTTCCGTGGGGATGTTCGAACACGTCGGGCCGAAAAACTACGACACCTATTTCAGCATCGCCGACCGTTGTTTAAAACCGGACGGGCTGTTCCTGCTGCATACCATTGGCAGCAACAAAAAGGGGATGAGCGTCGATCCGTGGATCAATAAATACATTTTCCCGAACGGTTGCTTACCGGCGATTTCGCATATTGCCGAGGCCAGCGAATCGCGCTTTGTTATGGAAGACTGGCATAACTTTGGCAGCGATTACGATAAAACGCTGATGGCCTGGCACGAGCGTTTTAATCAGGCATGGCCGGAGCTGTCTTCACGTTACTCCGCCACCTTCAGAAGAATGTTTAATTACTATTTATGCGCCTGCGCCGGGGCTTTCCGCGCCAGAGATATTGAGCTTTGGCAGGTACTGTTTAGCCGCGGCGTCGAGGGTGGCCTCCGCGTTTATCGTTAACGTTCTGCCTGATGCGCGAAGCGCATCAGGCATTTATGGCTTAGCTCAATTCACTCTCTGCCAGCGCTTTAAATACCATTGCGACGGCATGCGCGCCGGGGTCCATATTACCCAACAAGCTTTCGCTGCTCAGATACGATGCGCGACCTGCATTGGCTTTGCTCGACAGGCAGGTTCGTTCGGCTCCGGCTTGCGCGGCGTCAAAAGCGGCATGCAGGTTGTGCGGCTGCGCCAGCAGTGAGGTCAGTGCGGGTTGCAGGGCATCTATCATGGTGCGATCGCCTTCGTCTGCGCCGCCGTAGAACTTCATCTGCGCCAGACCTGTATTCAGCGCTTCGGCAACGTTAGCTCCCTGCTCCAGTTTCTGCCCGGCGGCAGTAAAGAAAATAGACATCAGCACGCCGCTGGAACCGCCCATCACCACGGTCAGACGTTCGCCAATCAGCGCGAACAGTGTGGCAAGGTCATCCAGCGGAAGCTGCTGACGCTGCAGCAGACTGGCAATTTCACGCGCGCCAGCGGCAAAGGTTGAACCCGTATCGCCATCGCCGACTTTGGCATCCAGCGCGTTGAGATGTGCTTCCAGACCGGAAAGCGTTCCGGTGATAAGCTCCACAATCCCGGCGACCAGCGCGTTGGCAGAGGGCTGGAATTCCACGCGCGCGCTGCGCTGGGATGATGGCGCGTAGCTGATTTCACGCGGTGGGACGGGAGTCGGCCAGTTGCTGGTTTCCACTTCGGTCAGCAGCGCTTTTTCGATGCTCTCTTCAAGCACGATGGCCGTCAGTGAGAATCCTTTCATATCCAACGCGGTGACCAGCGAGGCCGGACCAATCAGCCAGTCGATACGCGGGTACAGCGGACTGCTTGCCAGTTCGCGGGTGATAATAGCCATTTCCGCAACGGACACGCCGCCAAGATTGTTAATCATCACCGCCACTCTGCCGGTTTCAGGCAGGACCGTCAGTAGCTTATCCACCATCAGATTCACCACCTGCGCACTGTTTTGCGTATCGATAACCGAGGCTCCCGGTTCGCCGTGAATCCCCATGCCCAGCTCTGCATGACCCGGATGATGGCGCGGCGCGGCGTCGGTTTCTTGCGGCAGATGGCAGCTGGAAAGCGCAACACCCAGGCTGAAGGTGTTGTTGGCTGCGTACTGCGCTTCACGCAGGACGGTGGCGAGGTTATAGCCGCGTTCAGCGAAATAGCCGGCGATTTTATGCACCAGGATGGTTCCCGCAATGCCACGCGGATGTTTGTTATCCGGCAGGGAGATATCGTCACCGACTATCAGCATTTCAACGTTGTAGCCCAGGCGTCGCGCTTTCTCGGCGGCGAGACCGAAATTAAGACGGTCACCAGTGTAGTTCTTCACGATCAACAGACAGCCAGCCTCACCGGTCACTGCCTGAATAGCGGTCAGTACCGCATCCACGCTCGGGGAGGCGAACACGTCGCCGCAGACCGCCGCGGTCAGCATTCCTTTGCCGATAAACCCAACGTGCGCGGGTTCGTGTCCTGAACCGCCGCCGGAGATCACCGCCACGTTATTTTTGTTAAGGTCGCGGCGAACCACGATGCGAATGGCCGGATCGCTCTCCAGACGCGCCAGGTTATTCCACGGGCTGGTGATAATTGTACCGTCGATCACGTCGCTAACGAGATGGGGGCGTTGATTAAAAAAGAATTGAGACATAACGGCTCCTCGAGGTTGAGTGTAAGACAAACCCCCGAATGCATGTTCATGGTGCGGAGGCGATAGAGAGATTCTGGCGAAGTCAGCATGGAAAAAAACAACGCGAAAATGAGTTTCATTACGAAACGTGATTGCTGTTTTTTGTTCCGAAATGAAACTGAATTAGGCGAGAAATCATCACAATGCGAACCAGCTCGACTTTTTTCTCCTGGGAGCAGAGCAGGCCACACGGCGCAGTCAGTCTTTTTTGCGGGGTTTTACGCAGGATGGCGCGTAATTGGGGAAATTTATCATCGTGTTTGTCGGTGATTTCGCGGTAAAGGAACGGATCGAGATCGCAAACCTCATTATTTTTGTGGTTAAGTGTTCCAATATGAAACGCATGTCATTTTTATCTGTTCCATATCAGAACAAAATGACGAAAGATTTTTTTGTGCACGCCTCGCCATACAGTTATTACATCGCTCCGGTACGTCCGCTTTCGCCGTCAACATCAGGCTAAACGGGTTAACGCCAGGGCTCACCATGTAAAAACATGTACTTATTTGAGGATGAAAGGAATGCTAAAAGTTATTCAATCTCCAGCCAAATATCTCCAGGGTCCTGACGCTTCTACCTTATTTGGTCAATACGCTAAAAATCTGGCGGACAGCTTTTTCGTGATTGCGGACGACTTCGTGATGAAGCTGGCGGGAGAAAAGGTACTCAATGGCCTGCACAGCCATGACATTAGCTGCCACGCGGAACGCTTCAACGGTGAATGCAGCCATGTTGAAATTAATCGCCTGATTGCCATTCTGAAAAAACACGGTTGCCGTGGTGTGGTTGGGATTGGCGGAGGGAAAACGTTAGATACCGCCAAAGCGATTGGTTATTACCAGAAGCTGCCGGTAGTGGTGATCCCAACTATCGCATCTACCGATGCGCCAACCAGCGCGCTGTCCGTTATCTATACCGAAGCGGGTGAGTTTGAAGAGTATCTGATCTACCCGAAAAACCCGGATATGGTGGTGATGGATACCGCAATTATTGCCAAAGCGCCGGTACGTCTGCTGGTGGCCGGGATGGGCGATGCGCTCTCGACCTGGTTTGAAGCGAAAGCCTGTTATGACGCTCGGGCGACCAGCATGGCGGGCGGGCAGTCCACCGTGGCGGCGCTGAGCCTGGCGCGCCTGTGCTATGATACCCTGCTGGCGGAAGGCGAAAAGGCACGCTTAGCCGCCCAGGCTGGCGTGGTGACCGATGCGCTGGAACGTATTGTCGAAGCCAACACCTATCTCAGCGGTATCGGTTTTGAAAGCAGCGGACTTGCGGGGGCACATGCCATCCATAACGGCTTTACGATTCTGGAAGAGTGCCACCATCTGTACCACGGTGAAAAAGTCGCCTTTGGTACGCTGGCGCAGCTGGTGCTACAGAACAGCCCGATGGAAGAGATCGAAACCGTGCTGAATTTCTGTCAGAAAGTGGGCCTGCCGGTAACGTTAGCGGAAATGGGCGTAAAAGATGACATTGATGGCAAGATCATGGCCGTGGCTAAAGCCACCTGCGCAGAAGGTGAAACCATTCACAATATGCCGTTCCCGGTGACGCCTGAAAGCGTACATGCCGCTATTTTGACGGCAGACCTGCTGGGACAGCAGTGGCTGGCGCGTTAATCGGGCATCGGTAAATTTACCCAGCATCTTCTCCCCCTCTGACAGTCTCTGCCGGAGGGGTTGTCTATGGTAAAACAGCGGAAATGGATATGACGGCGCATACGCATAGCATCGGGCAGGAAGTCTCTTCGGTTCTCGCCCAGTCCTGGCATCGTTGCAGCAAGTTCATGCAGCGGGAAACCTGGCAGGCGCCGCATCAGGCGCAAGGGCTGACCTTTGAGTCGATTTGTCGTCGTAAGACGGCGCTGCTCACGATTGCGCAGGCCGCGCTGGAAGATGCCTGGGAGTTTATGGACGGTCGTCCGTGCGCGCTGCTGATTCTGGATGAATCGGCCTGTATTCTCAGCCGTTGCGGCGATCCGCAGACGATAGAACAGCTGGCGGAGCTTGGGTTTCGCGACGGCAGCTATTGCGCGGAAAGCATTATCGGCAGCTGTGCGCTGTCGCTGGCGACAATGCCGGGCCAGCCGACAAAAACCTCTGGCGCTCAGCACTTTAAACAGGCGCTGCATCCGTGGTCGTTTTGCTCGACGCCAGTGTTCGATAACCATGGGCGTCTGTTTGGCTCCATCTCATTATGCTGTCTGGTAGAGCATGAGTCCGTTTCTGATTTATCCCTGACGCTGGCGATTGCCAGAGAAGTCGGCAATTCATTGCTGACCGACAGCCTGCTGGCAGAATCCAACCGCCATCTGAACCAGATGTACGGGCTGCTGGAGAGCATGGATGATGGCGTGATGGCCTGGAATGAGCAGGGGGTGTTGCAGTTCCTCAATGCGCGCGCGGCGCTGCTTTTGCATCTCGATGCGCAGGCCAGCCAGGGCAAAAACATTCACGACCTGCTCAATATGCCCATGCTGCTGCGTCGGGCAATTAAACATGCCCGCGGTCTGAATCACGTCGAAGTCACTTTTGAAAGCCAGCACCAGTTTGTTGATGCTGTTATCACCCTGAAGCCGATTGTTGAGGAGCAGGGCAACAGCTTTATCCTGCTGCTGCACCCGGTGGAGCAAATGCGTCAGCTGATGACCAGCCAGCTTGGTAAGGTGAGCCACACCTTTGAGCAGATGTCGACGGACGATCCAGAAACCCGACGCTTGATCCATTTTGGTCGCCAGGCTGCAAGGGGGAGTTTCCCGATCCTGCTGTGTGGGGAAGAGGGCGTCGGGAAAGAGTTGCTGAGCCAGGCCATTCACAATGAAAGCGAACGCGCCAGCGGGCCGTATATCGCCGTGAACTGTCAGCTGTATGCCAACAGCGTGCTGGGGCAGGATTTTATGGGCAGTGCGCCCACCGATGATGAAAATGGTCGGTTGAGCCGCCTTGAGCTGGCGAACGGCGGCACGCTGTTTCTGGAGAAAATTGAATATCTGGCGCCGGAGCTGCAATCCGCGCTGCTACAGGTGATCAAGCAGGGGGTGTTAACCCGTCTTGATGCCCGTCGGCTGATTCCGGTGGATGTGAAAGTGATCGCCACCACTACGGTTGATCTCGCTAATTTGGTGGAGCAAAACCGCTTTAGCCGCCAACTGTATTACGCGCTGCACTCTTTTGAGATTGTTATCCCGCCGCTACGAGCGCGGCGTAACAGTATTCCCTCGCTGATTTATACGCGACTGAATAGCCTGAAAAAACGCTTTTCATACAGCCTGAAGATCGACGATGACGCGCTGGCACAACTGGTGGCTTATTCGTGGCCGGGCAATGACTTCGAGCTGAACAGCATTATCGAAAACATCGCTATCAGTAGCGATAACGGGCATATCCGGCTGAGTAATTTACCTGATTATCTGTTTGCCGAGCGTCCCGGTCTGGAGACGGCGTCTTCCCTGCTGCCTGCCAGCCTGACGTTTACCGCTATCGAAAAAGAGGCGATTATCCATGCCGCCCGCGTCACCAGTGGGCGAGTACAGGAGATGTCGCAACTGCTGAATATTGGTCGCACCACCTTGTGGCGTAAGATGAAGCAGTACGACATCGACGCCAGCCAGTTTAAGCGCAAACATCTGGAGTAGTTTCTTCGATTCTGGCCATGGAGAACAGCGCATCCGACAGCCGGTTGATATAACGCTTGGGTTCATCGCGTAACGTCAGCGTTCTGTCCATCGCGATGAGGATCCGCTCCAGCCGACGTGCCAGGGTGCGCGCAACGTGTAGCTGTGCCGATGCCAGATTTTTCCCCGGAATGACAAATTCTTTCAGGGGGCCGCTCTGCGCCATATTGCGGTCAATAAGTTGCTCCAGCGCCTGAATATCCTCGGCGTTAATCGTCTGCGTTAAGCGGGCGAGACCTTTCTCATCGCTGGCGAGTTCCGCCCCCAGCACAAACAGCATCTTCTGGATGGCATGCAGATCCTGGCGTAATTCTGCCTGGCGCGAGCTGGCATAGCAGACGCCAAGCTGGGAAATCAGTTCATCCACCGTACCGTAGGCGTTAACGCGGATGTCGTCTTTGTCGATACGGCTGCCGCCAAACAGCGCGGTCGTGCCTTTATCACCGGTTCGGGTATAGATGCGGTACATTTATTTTATCTCGCTGAAGGGAAGCACTTTGACCAGTTGGCCTGCATTGGCGCCGAGTGTGCGGATGTGGGCTATCCCGGCGGCGATATGCCCGCAGACCAGCGCCCGATCCTCGGGTAGCTGGGCGTGGGTTAGGGCAATATCACCACAGGCGCTGAGGCCGAGACCCACGCGTAGCGTTGAGCTTTTAGCCGCCAGCTTGCTGAGGGCCAGCGCGCAGTCATGCTCGTCGCAACAGATTGTCCGGCAAGGGACGCCTTGCTCTTCCAGCCCCCAGCATAGTTCATCAAGCTCGCGCGTATCCTGCCAGCGTGAGTGATAAAACAGATGTACGCCCGGTGATGAAAGTGACATTGCGCCCCCTTATTGATCAGAATGCCTGACGGAAGATCTCGGCAATTTCTTTCTCGTTCCCTTTACGCGGGTTGGAGAAGGCATTGCCGTCTTTCAGCGCCATTTCCGCCATATACGGGAAATCGGCTTCTTTGACGCCCAGCTCGCGCAGATGCTGCGGAATACCGATATCGGCTGACAGGCGAGCGATGGCGCGAATCGCCAACTCAGCGGCATCCATGGTGGACAGACCATCGGTGTTCTCACCCATAAACTCCGCGATGTCGGCAAATTTCTCCGGATTAGCGATCAGGTTATAGCGTGCCACGTGCGGCAGCAGGACGGCGTTTGCTACGCCGTGCGGCATGTCATACAGACCGCCAAGCTGATGCGCCATCGCGTGAACGTAGCCAAGGTTGGCGTTGTTGAAGGCCATACCCGCCAGCAAAGAGGCATAGGCCATGTTCTCGCGAGCTTTCAGGTTGCTGCCCAGCGCTACGGCCTGGCGTAAGTTGCGGGCGATCAGACGAATTGCCTGGATAGCGGCGGCGTCGGTAACCGGGTTGGCATCTTTTGAAATATAGGCCTCAACGGCGTGAGTCAGGGCGTCCATTCCGGTTGCCGCAGTCAGTGGCGCAGGTTTGCCGAGCATCAGCAGTGGGTCATTGATGGAAACCGACGGCAGGTTGCGCCAGCTGACAATCACAAACTTCACTTTGGTTTTGGTATTGGTCAGCACGCAGTGGCGGGTGACTTCGCTGGCGGTACCGGCGGTGGTATTCACCGCGACGATCGGCGGCAGCGGATTGGTCAGGGTTTCAATCCCGGCATAGCTATAGAGATCGCCTTCGTGCGTCGCTGCGATGCCGATGCCTTTACCGCAGTCATGCGGGCTACCACCGCCGACGGTAACGATGATATCGCATTGCTCTTTACGAAAAACTTCCAGGCCGTCGCGCACGTTGGTGTCTTTAGGGTTTGGCTCGACGCCGTCAAACACCACCACGTCAATACCGGCTTCACGCAGATGTTCGAGGGTTTTATCAACCGCGCCGTCCTTAATGGCTCGCAGACCTTTATCAGTCACCAGCAGCGCTTTTTTACCACCCAACAGTTTGCAGCGTTCGCCAACGACGGAAATAGCATTCGGGCCAAAAAAGTTCACATTTGGCACCAGGTAATCAAACATACGATAGCTCATAATTTACCTTCTTAGATTTAAATTATAATTCAGAGAAACAATTCAGTGCGGTTTGTGCTAATAACATGTCTTGTTCGACAGTACCGCCACTTACGCCGACAGCACCGATTAATTTATCGTTTAACATGACAGGTAATCCGCCGCCAAAAATAACAATGCGCTGTTGATTCGTTAGCTGTAAACCATATAGTGACGCACCCGGTTGTACCGCGTCGGTAATTTCATGGGTCCCCTGCCGCAGACAGCAGGCGGTATACGCTTTATTAAGAGAAATATCACAGCTGGTGACGAACGCGTCGTCCATGCGTTGCATCAGCAGCGTGTTGCCGCCGCGATCCACCACGGAAAAGACCACCGGCACGTTGATCTCAAGCGCTTTAGCCTCGACGGCCTGCGCCATTTTTTTCGCCGCCGCCAGCGTAATGGTGGCGATTGGTTGGCTCTTATTCACAGTCTCTCCTGAAAATGTTGTAGGGCTGAGGTCACGAAAATATCGCGATACAGCTATTTTTTTATCATTGGGTTTGGCTTTATTTTCTCGCCGCGCGTTATTAAGTCAATAGGGTGAAAATTTAAAAAGTATTAATTTAATTTTGTGTGTTGGTGTTTATTGATAATGATCATTTAACTTCGTCACAATTCGCTCCGGATATTCCTGAGAACCGTTTCAATATGGAACGATGAATTTTTATTACGTGCCAAATTGGAACGAAATTAATTTTATTTTTTTATTGCTGTGCTCATTTAGAGTTCGGCCATTGCTGATGAAAGGCGAATGCCGGGTGGTGTGTCCCCGGCAATACGGCCCGGCGTCCCTATTTTTTATCTTTTGAGTCCATAAACTATGAGAAGATCAAAACGATTCGAAGTGCTTGCGAAGCGCCCTGTAAATCAGGATGGGCTGATTGGCGAATGGCCTGAAGAGGGGCTGATCGCCATGGAAAGCCCCTACGATCCGGCTTCGTCGGTGAAGGTAGAGAATGGTCGTATTGTTGAGCTGGACGGCAAGAGCCGCGCCGAGTTCGACATGATTGACCGTTTTATTGCCGACTACGCGATTAACGTAGCTGAAACTGAACGGGCAATGCGGCTCGACGCGCTGGAGATCGCCAGAATGCTGGTGGATATCCACGTTAGCCGGGAAGAGATTGTTGCTATTACCACCGCTATCACCCCGGCGAAAGCGGTGGAGGTGATGGCGCAAATGAACGTGGTGGAAATGATGATGGCGCTGCAAAAAATGCGCGCCAGACGCACGCCGTCCAACCAGTGCCATGTCACCAACCTGAAAGACAACCCGGTACAGATTGCCGCCGATGCGGCTGAAGCGGGGATCCGTGGTTTTTCAGAACAGGAAACGACGGTCGGGATCGCCCGCTATGCACCGTTTAACGCCCTGGCGCTGCTGGTCGGTTCCCAGTGCGGTCGCCCCGGCGTGCTCACGCAATGTTCCGTTGAGGAGGCGACTGAGCTGGAGCTGGGGATGTGCGGGTTAACCAGCTACGCCGAAACCGTGTCGGTATACGGTACAGAGTCGGTGTTTACCGACGGCGATGATACGCCGTGGTCCAAAGCGTTTCTCGCCTCGGCCTATGCGTCTCGCGGACTGAAAATGCGTTACACCTCTGGCACCGGTTCGGAAGCGCTGATGGGCTATTCCGAGAGTAAATCGATGCTCTATCTGGAGTCGCGCTGCATCTTTATCACCAAAGGCGCGGGCGTACAGGGGCTGCAAAACGGTGCGGTCAGCTGTATTGGCATGACCGGCGCGGTGCCGTCGGGGATCCGCGCGGTGCTGGCGGAAAACCTGATTGCCTCAATGCTCGACCTTGAAGTGGCCTCCGCCAATGACCAGACCTTTTCCCACTCTGATATTCGCCGTACCGCCCGTACCCTGATGCAAATGCTTCCCGGCACCGACTTTATCTTCTCCGGCTATAGCGCCGTACCGAACTACGACAACATGTTTGCCGGGTCGAACTTCGACGCGGAAGACTTCGATGATTACAACATTCTGCAACGCGATCTGATGGTTGACGGTGGTCTGCGTCCTGTAACCGAAGAAGAAACCATCGCCATCCGCAACAAGGCGGCACGCGCCATTCAGGCGGTGTTCCGCGAACTGGGCCTGCCGCTGATTAGCGATGAGGAAGTTGAGGCCGCCACTTATGCTCACGGCAGCAAAGATATGCCCGCGCGCAATGTGGTGGAAGATCTGGCCGCCGTGGAAGAGATGATGAAGCGCAATATCACCGGGCTGGATATCGTCGGCGCGCTAAGCCGTAGCGGCTTCGAAGATATCGCCAGTAACATTCTCAATATGCTGAGACAGCGCGTCACCGGTGATTACCTGCAAACGTCGGCCATTCTGGATCGCCAGTTTGAGGTGGTAAGCGCCGTTAACGACATTAATGATTATCAGGGACCAGGCACCGGCTATCGCATCTCCGCCGAGCGCTGGGCGGAAATTAAAAATATCGCGGGCGTGGTTCAGCCTGGCTCAATTGAATAAGGTGGTACACCGTGGAATGCACAACTGAATGTAAGCCGGTTTTCACCTTGCAGGTAAGCGAAGGCGAAGCGGCTAAAGCGGACGAACGCGTAGATGAAGTGGTGATTGGTGTCGGTCCGGCCTTTGATAAGCACCAGCACAAGACTCTGATTGATATGCCGCATAAGGCGATTCTTAAAGAGCTGGTGGCGGGGATCGAAGAAGAGGGGCTGCATGCGCGGGTGGTGAGAATTCTGCGCACCTCGGATGTTTCTTTTATGGCGTGGGACGCGGCAAACCTTAGCGGTTCCGGCATCGGAATTGGTATCCAGTCGAAGGGAACCACGGTGATTCATCAGCGCGATCTGCTGCCGCTGAGTAACCTTGAACTGTTCTCTCAGGCTCCGCTGCTGACGCTGGAAACCTATCGCCAGATCGGTAAAAACGCCGCGCGCTATGCACGCAAAGAGTCGCCTTCGCCGGTGCCGGTGGTCAATGACCAGATGGTGCGCCCTAAATTTATGGCCAAGGCCGCGCTGTTTCACATCAAAGAAACCAAACATGTGGTGCAGGATGCTGCGCCTGTCACGCTGCATATTGCACTGGTGAGGGAATGACCATGAACGACAACATCATGACCGCGCAGGATTACCCATTAGCCACCCGCTGCCCGGAGAAAATCCAGACGCCTGGCGGGAAACCGTTAACCGACATTACCCTTGAGAATGTGCTGGCAGGCAAGGTCGGGCCGCAGGATGTGCGTATTTCTCAGCAAACGCTGGAGTACCAGGCGCAGATTGCCGAACAGATGCAGCGTCACGCCGTGGCGCGCAATTTCCGTCGCGCGGCGGAACTGATTGCCATCCCGGATGCTCGTATTCTGGAAATCTATAATGCGCTACGTCCGTTTCGTTCTTCATTCGCGGAACTACAGGCGATTGCCGATGAGCTGGAGCACACCTGGCATGCCACGGTGAACGCTGCCTTTGTCCGCGAGTCGGCAGAGGTGTATCAGCAGAGAAACAAGCTGCGTAAAGGTAGCCAGTGACGGAGGGAGGTATGCCGTTAATCGCCGGGATTGATATCGGCAACGCCACCACCGAAGTGGCGTTGGCGCAGCATGGGCAGTTTATCGCCAGCGGGATTGTCGCCACCACGGGCATGAAAGGGACGCGGGACAACATTGCCGGGGTGGTCGCTTCTCTGCAGCAGGCACTGGATAAAACACCGTGGTCGCTTCAGGACGTGGCGAAAATCTGCATCAATGAGGCCGCGCCGGTGATTGGCGATGTGGCGATGGAAACCATCACTGAAACCATCATTACTGAATCGACAATGATTGGCCATAACCCGCAAACGCCGGGTGGCGTCGGCGTGGGGATGGGAACCACCATCAGCGTGGATAAGCTGGCATCACTGAGCGAGGATTGCTTTGCGCAGGGCTGGATCCCGCTGGTGGGCGAAGAGATCGATTTCCTTGAAGCGGTCTGGCTTATCAATGCGGCGTTGGATCGTGGGATCAACGTGGTGGCGGCGATCCTGAAAAAGGATGATGGCGTACTGGTCAACAATCGCCTGCGTCGGGCAATGCCGGTGGTTGATGAAGTCACCTTACTTGAGAAGGTGCCGGAAGGCGTGCTGGCGGCGGTGGAAGTGGCGGCCGCCGGGCAGGTGGTGCGGGTATTGTCGAATCCTTACGGTATCGCAACCTTTTTTGCCCTGACGCCGGAGGAAACGCAAACCATCGTCCCCATCGCCAGAGCGCTGATTGGTAACCGCTCCGCCGTGGTGCTGAAAACGCCGCAGGGGGATGTGCAGTCGCGAACGATCCCGGCGGGTAAGATCTTTATCCGTGGCGAAAAGCGCGGCGGTGAAGCCGACGTAGCGCAGGGCGCGCAGGCCATTATGCAGGCGATGAGCGCCTGTGCGCCCGTGTGCGATATTCGCGGTGAAGCAGGTACGCACGCGGGCGGGATGCTTGAGCGGGTACGTAAGGTAATGGCCTCGCTGACTGGTCATGACATGAACGCCGTGCATATTCAGGATCTTCTGGCGGTGGATACGTTTATTCCCCGCGCGGTGCAGGGTGGCATTGCCGGGGAATGTTCAATGGAGAACGCCGTTGGCATTGCGGCGATGGTGAAATCCGATCGCTTACAGATGCAGGCTATCGCCAGCGAGCTAAGCGCCCGGTTAAATACCCCAGTTGAAGTCGGTGGTGTGGAAGCCAACATGGCCGTGGCTGGCGCGTTAACGACGCCTGGATGCGCCGCTCCGCTGGCGATCCTCGATTTAGGCGCAGGATCCACCGATGCCGCCATTATTAATAGCGACGGCGTAGTGAAGGCGGTACATCTTGCCGGGGCGGGGAATATGGTCAGCCTGCTAATTCAAACGGAACTGGGCTTAAGCGATCCGTTTTTGGCAGAGGAAATTAAAAAATACCCGCTGGCCAAAGTGGAGAGCCTGTTCAGCATTCGCCACGAGAACGGCGCGGTGGAGTTTTTTCGTGAACCGCTCAGCCCGTCAGTATTTGCCAAAGTGGTGTATCTGAAAGAGGGCGAGCTGATCCCGGTCGATAACCAGACCTCGCTGGAGAAGATTCGTCTGGTGCGCCGTCAGGCCAAAGAGAAAGTCTTTGTGACCAACTGTCTACGCGCGTTACGTCAGGTCTCGCCCGGTGGCTCGATTCGCGATATCACTTTTGTGGTGCTAGTAGGTGGCTCATCGCTGGATTTTGAAATTCCGCAGATGATCACCGATGCGTTGGCGCAGTACGGCGTTGTCGCTGGGCAGGGTAATATCCGTGGTACTGAAGGCCCGCGCAATGCGGTGGCGACCGGGCTGGTTTTAGCCGGAGAAGCCAAAAAATAGTGCAGAAAACAGCCGCGCAAGCGTTTAGCTGCGGGGTAAGTCAAAGAAAGGCGATGTTCTCTTTGATATCCCGGCGGAGTTGGGTACATAGTATCAAGGTGTCTCTCACGTGGTTAATTTTAAGGATAAGAGCATGCCAACAGCAATTGAAAAAGCCTTGGATTTTATTGGTGGTATGAACACTTCGGCGTCAGTACCCCATTCAATGGATGAAAGCACCGCTAAGGGAATTCTAAAGTATTTGCATGACTTAGGTGTGCCAGCGAGTCCGGAAGTTGTGATGGCACGGGGTGAGCAGGAGGGATGGAATCCTGAGTTCACGAAAAAAGTGGCCGGATGGGCAGAAAAAGTCGCCTCCGGTAACCGCATCCTTATCAAAAACCCAGAGTATTTTTCGACCTATATGCAGGAGCAGCTCAAAGAACTCGTGTGAGCTGACTATTGAATAAAACGCTAACGGACGTTTCCATCTAAGGATGGCGGCGTCCAGAAGGGTTACCTTTCGTATGTAACTGCCTTAATCGGCGTGTCTCGTGATACACCTTCTTTGCTCGCCTACTTGTTTTTCTTGGTACTCATTTCACATTTCGATGCAAACAGGCAGAGCGTTATCAGCCTGGTTCAGTTGATTTAGTTTTAGCGAATAAGCTGGATATTACCGAAACTGCTGAAATGGATGCGTTGGAGTCAGGGCTGTTGCTCATGTTGTATGAGCAGTAATTTATCAGACATCAACTGCCTGCAACCTTGATTTTTGGGCATATTCACGAGTGGCACCGTAATGGTTAGATAATGTCTAAGACTGGGCCGGAAAGTTCTGTAACCAAATAGCAACGCGCGGAATGATAAACGGAGCTTGAGGCATTCCTGCTCTTATTTGTTAACTCCATATCAAGTATTGAAACAATTTTTCAAAGCACGAATAGCTAAAGGAATTTGTTTTCACAGGCTTCCATGCTTTTTTCACAATGGATATCTTTTTTGGGTTGCTGAAAAGAAGAAGCTGCCGTAGATTTTCGCAGTTTGTTGTACGAGACTATTACAACAATCAGATAAATATCATTCCTCGCAGAGCCGGGGAATTCTTCCAAAAATGAGATAGCGAAAAATGAAAAAAATTATCCTTGCTGCCGTTCTGGCTGTCGCAGCATTCACTGGCGTTGCTAAAGCTTGCCCGGCAGGCACTCATCCGCATGGCGGTACTGGTAGCCACCATGCAGGCGGTACCTGCTACTAAAACTAATATACTGATTAATTAGATTGCTAACCCACGTTTTCTCGTGGGTCTTTTAATTGTTAAATCCGCAATAGTCGAGATTAAATATAAATTAATTAAGATTGATATCCTGTTAACCGGGTGTGTGATTGTTGTTTATATTTGTGTGATGAGAAATATTTATGCAGCATAGTTATTGATTGATATTGTGATTTTTATTCTTGTATTGTGTTAGTACCGTTTTAATCGATAGGTAGTTGTTTTTATTTTAAATAAGTCTGGCTGAGATAAGATAAATCATAGAGTTAAAGTTCAAATGAATAAAACACCATTATCTGCAATTATCGTAGAGGTTTCTTATTGTGCCAACACTATGTATGAATCATTGGTATACAACCAGCACCACTGTTGCAACGTTTAGCACCGAGACTGTACGTGTCTACCGCTACGGTAATATCGTGACGTACAGGATGAGTAAGTCCAGGGGGCAACGCGGCCAACTGGCAAACCAGATAACCGGCAGTGGCTACAATGCTGAAGAACCTAATAATAGTGATGGATGCAGCATGAGTACAGTTATCCAGCTTATATCTGGAACATAAAACCCAAAAACAATACCGCAAGCGGCAGGAAGTAAATAACCGCTCTACGGTGTAAAACAGACCAAAAGAAAAGTGATGATGAAAGCAAAAAATATAGCCCTTGCAATAGCAGTTTCCATATCTTTCTTGGCGGGTTGCTCGACGACTCCACTTAAACCAGCTATGCAGATGACTGATGCAGAACTTTGTACCACCTACGGTTATTCAATGGCGGCGGGTGATTCAAATCGTATGCTTGAAGTTGGTAATGAAGCACAGAAACGTATGGATGCGCACGGCGGTGTATTGAGTGTACCAAAAGAAACTTGCCAGGCGCTTTCACAGGCTGGTGTTAACCAGCTTTCTCAGGAACAAGCCGAGACCACGCGATCACAAGCTGCATGGGCGGCAATCGGGCAAATGGGGCAGCAGATGCAAGCCCAGCAAGCGCAACAAGACGCGTATAACAATCAGCAGATGCAGCAGGCAAACCAGCAGATACAGCAGCAACAGCAAATGATGCTGATGCAGCAGCAGACACAAGCTCTTCAGGGCATCAACCGTTCTCTGGGCGGCTGGTAATAATGAACACGTCCACTAAAAAGGTGTTAATCCAGACTTAGTGTAATTTATCAGAGCTAAAGGCTTTCTGATTTAGTCAAGCATTACTCTGATAGTCGTGGCTGGATGACATTTCTGATATCTAAGGTAGAAAGGAATCAAAACCTTACCTGACCCAAATTTGACGCAAAGAAAAAGGGCTTAGATAATTTCTTATCTAAGCCCTTGTTTTATTTGGTGGCCCCTGCTGGACTTGAACCAGCGACCAAGCGATTATGAGTTAGAATGCAACTTCTTACCTTAAAATACTTATCTATAATTTTCAGTAACTTAATTGATACTGAAATACTGTATAAATAACCAGAAATACTCTAAAATACTCCTTTGCGGTATCCTATAGGTATCCTAGAGCAAAACAAGCGATTTGCAGGATACCCCGATCGCTTGGTGTGGAGTGTTTGTGGAAACATTCAAATTTACGAAAACAAAGCTCGAAAACCTCCCACCAGCCGAACGTGGACAGGTTGAGTACGGCGATACCATTGTTAACGGGTGGTGACAAGGTGTCTATCGATCCGAAACATAAAGCGCCATATTCAACCCGTATTCCGGCAGTGGTGCTGGCGGTCAACAACAATGCTATGACATTCAGCGACCGCAGCGGGGGGATCTCGCGGCGACGGGTGATATTCAACTTTTCAGAGGTTGTACCGGAAAACGAGCGAGACTCGATGCTGGCAGAAAAAATAGAAGGGGAACTGGCTGTAGTTATCCGCCATCTGCTTACACGTTTTGCAGACCAGGACGAAGCCAGACGTCTATTGTATGAACAGCAGAAATCAGAAGAGGCTCTGGCAATAAAACGTGAAGGTGATTCGCTGGTGGACTTCTGCGGCTACCTGATGGCGTCGGTAGTATGTGACGGGATGCTTATCGGTAATGCCGAGATAGTGCCATTCAGCCCACGAAAGTATCTTTATCACGCCTACCTCGCATACATGCGAGCCAATGGTCTCAACAGGCCCGTTTCGTTGATGCGGTTCGGAACAGATATGCCTGGCGCAATGGCTGAATATGGTAAGGAGTACCAGAAGCGGAAAACAAAGCATGGGATACGTTCCAACGTAACTCTGCACGATGATTCAGACGACTGGATGCCATTATGTAACAGTGTTTCTGACAGTGGTGGGATAGAGTAAAGTTATGGATAAAGTGTTCACCAGTATTCACCCTGTTAAAAAGTTTATCTATAACAACGGGTTAAGGGGTGAACACTTATTTATTAAGTATTCACCAAGTATTCACCTGTTCACCTTTTGACTATTTTTCGTTCTAAATGGTGAATAGTAGGGTGAACACTAGTGAATACCTGAAAGAAGAGTATTCACCACATAACCACATGAATTTAATTAAAAAATCCGTGATGGTGAACAGGTGAACACTTAAACGTATATTTTTTAATTTTGTACTTTCAGATTAAGCAGCTAAGAGGGAAAATGAGGCCTATGGAGAGTGCCTGAGGAACATAAATGTCTACGATAGTTGATTTGGTGTCGGTTCTGGTTTGGCCCGGAGTAACCGTTTGGTTTATTAAAAAATACGGTGATGATGTTAAGTCTCTTATACTAAGATTATCTCGTATCAAAATGGGGAGCGCTGAGGCGGAATTCGCTGAAAATCTTGATGTGGCTGAGGCACTGGCTGTTGATACTCCAGTAGTAAATATTCAAGATGCCGTACACGATGAAGATACCGAGTTTGCTCGCAGATTATCTGCTCTACAACGAATCGCTGATGTTTCTCCTCGAGCTGCAATAATGGAGTCATGGCTATTAATTGAGGAAGCCGCAGGTAAAGCTGGGTTCGTTCAGGGCGCGGCGATCCCTCGCATAAACATTCCTCTTTTTTTAGATTGGTTGGCTCGTGAACATAGAATAGATAAGAACACCGCTAAATTAGTAGAAAAAATGCGGCATTTGCGAAATTCAGCCGCACATTTAAGAGATTTCGAATTAACACGAGATGAAGCTGAACGTTATCTGAAACTAGCAACAAGACTTTCTCTTATCATTGTCGACCCAGAAGTTGATCTCGTTAATAAAGATTAACTATCGGCAACAAGAATGAACCGGCATTAGCCGGTTTTTTTACATCCAAAACTCTGTTACCACTTTTTATGGTAAATAACAGTTTAATTACCACATTTATTGATCAATACTGTATGTACATCTAGTACATATGGAGACCCAGAAGTGACTAAACAGAAAGCAATGTCGGTATATATCGATGATGAAACCACCTTAGTGCTCAATCGTATGCGTGAAGAAATTCGCCAGCGCTATGAGCGTGAAGGTATCCCCGGTAATGCCCCCACCATTGGCTGGCTTGCCCGTTCCCTGCTGCGTGAAAAATTGGGGATGGCTCCTGCAAAAAACAACGCGCCCGGTGCGCTGTAAGGCTGGTCTGCAATGGAAATATCACTGTATGAACCGATAGAAGGGATGACTGCGAAACGCTTCCGTGATGCCTTACAGGTGGCACAAGGCCCGGTAACAGTCGCAATCAATAGCGGTGGCGGAAACGTTACTGACGGAATGGCGATTTTTAACGCCTTACGCGGTTACAAAGGCCATACAGTAGCCCGGATTGATGGTATTGCCGCATCAATGGCGACCATCGTTGCACTTGGAGCTAAACGCGTCGCTATAGCCGATAACGGCTGGTGGATGGTTCACAATCCGTGGGGAGTGATGGCGGGTGAAGCCGGGGATATGCAACGTCATGCGGAAGTGCTGGAAAAAATCGGTAAAACGATGCTGGCCACCTATGTAGCTAAATCCGGTCTTCCCGAGTCAGAAGTAAAGGCCATGATGGATGCTGAAACCTGGTTAACGGCAGCGGAGGCAAAAGAAAAAGGTTTTGTGGATGAAATCTACCCGGCAGAAGGGCGGATGTTCGCAATGGCGCCGGGCTGTGATTCGCTGGTGGCAAAATTTACCCGCACGCCGGATCAACTACGCGAAGCGATGAAGACCACCAGCCAGACAGAAAACACAGAGCAGAAAGCAGACGTTCTTTTTGCTGCTTTTGCGGGGCATGAGTGGGCCGCCGGTATCCGGGCTGAGTTTGTGAGCGGCTGCATCACCGAGGCGCAGGCCAGACAAAAAATTCTAACCAATCTGGCTGCGGGAACGACACCGTGTGCCGGACCAGGAGCATATAACGTGTACTCAGGAAACGGGAACATTGTAGGGGACTCAGTTAAGGCGGCATTGCTGGCGCGTACAGGGCTGGAAAAAGCTGAAAAAGATAACCGCTATAACGGCTATACGCTGCGGGAACTGGCGCGAGCTTCGCTGGTGGATCGTGGTGTAAGTGGTATACCGGGCAATCCGTTGGGTATGGTCGGAATGGCGTTTACACACAGCAGCAGTGATTTTGGTGGCATCCTGGCAGACGTTGCGAATAAATCTCTGTTGAAAGGCTGGGATAACTCGCCTGAAACATTCCAGCAGTGGACGAAAAAAGGGACGCTGCCTGATTTCAAAGTATCCCATCGGACGGGGCTGGACGGCTTCAAGTCGCTGCGAGAGGTTCGCCCAGGGGCTGAATATAAATATGCCACGACCTCAGATCGTAGCGAGCCAATTGCTCTCGCGACTTACGGCGAACTATTCAGTATCGATCGCCAGGCCATCATTAACGATGATATGAGTGCCTTAACGAGCATTCCTCAAAAAATGGGCGCGGCCGCAAGCCGTACGGTCGGGGATCTGGTCTATGCCGTGTTGCTGGGCAATCCCAAAATGGGCGATGGCAAAGCGATTTTCGATGCTGCACATAACAACCTGATGAAGATTGCACTGGATATCCCGGGGCTGAGTGCCGGGCGAAAAGCGATGCGTATGCAGAAAAACGGCGCTGGTGCTGTTCTGAATATCCCGCCGCGCTTCCTGCTGGTTCCGGTTGAACTCGAGGATAAGGCCAATCAACTGATTCGTTCCACCTCGTTACCTGAAGCGCAGAACAGCGGTGTATTCAACCCGTATAACGATGCGCTGACTGTAATTACTGAGCCGCGGCTGGATGCTGAAAGTCTTAAAGCCTGGTACATGCTGGCGGGACAGGGGGAAGACACAATTGAGGTGGCTTATCTGGATGGCATTGAAACGCCATATCTGGAGCAACAGCAGGGCTTCACCGTTGATGGTGTAACGTTCAAGGTACGTATCGATGCGGGAGTTGCTCCACTTGACTGGCGCGGCCTGGTGAAGTCGGAAGGGGCTTAATGAATTCTGGTGGTAATCCTTTTGGCGGTCTTCGGGCCGCCTTTTTTCGGGTCCTCCCGGCGATTATGTACACCGAGGGGACGGGAACACGCGGAAAACGGCTGGTTTTTGACAATTTATGCGTGCAGCAGCACTTAGTTAATTTATTGATATTAAAAGATACGAGTTGCTTTTGCTGCAAAAGTGACCGTGCAGCGGGGTGTGAAATGGAACTGAGCAGGATGCAGGTCAATGTTACGCAGCTGGCTGAGCTGGTGGGCATGAATCGTAATCTTGTGGCACGTCGATTGCGTGAACTTGAGTTGGTGGGCGGGAATGGAGAAAACCTGAAGCTGTACGAGCTTGGGGCAGCATTACAAGCCATACTTACGCCCTCAATGAAAGAAAATGGGGAAATGTCTCCGCAGGACAGGAAAGCCTGGTATCAGTCAGAAAATGAAAGGCTTAAATTTGAAGAAGCTGCGCGGGATCTAATTCCGGCAGATGAGGTGGTCCGCGAATACTCTTTCCTAGCAAAAGCTGTCGTCATGGTGCTGGAAACGCTCCCTGATATTCTGGAACGCGACTGTGCACTTACGCCAACGGCTGTTAGCCGTGTGCAATCAATTATCGACGATCTGCGTGATGAAATGGCCCAAAAAATTGCGGAGAATGACTCGAATGAAACTTGGAAAATGACCAATGTAGGTTGATGTAAGTATTAAATGACACGGTGTTTATTATTAATATCGTTATAATTTTGTCCGTTGGGAATATTATGTGAAGTATGGTTTTAAAAAAGACGCATCGTTAACGCGTCTTTTTTGTATTAAACTGCTCTTGTTATTCTACGTGAGCGGATTTTTCCTGTGTCAAGATAATTATTAGTTAAATAATTAATCGGCCGCTTAAGGTCAATCAGTGCTTGACGTATTTCTGTTAGGTTTTCATCTGTAGATAATTCTAAAATGAGTTCTTCTAAAATTCTGAACCTATCAAAGGCATCTCTAATGACGTGTGGTAATTCACGTTCGCCATCTTTTGGTTTATTATTCAAAACAAAATCAAGATAGTCCTTAGGTAACAAGCTTTCTGGATTTCTTAATAGCTGATGATTGGTTCTGCTTAGGTCTAACAGTTCTTCAAATATTTTAGAAAACTTCTCAAGATCAGCAGATTTTGGCGATGAATTTTGTTTTGTTGAGGCTTGTTCAACTACTTCTGCAGGGATTTCGTCTAGATTTTTTTCGAGGTTAGGCCACCAGACTTCAAAGATTTTATTTAATCTTTCATTGTCAAGGGCCTGCTCACCACATGATGAGTTTATAGATAACATCAGTTTATAAATATCATCTTTATCATGACGGGTAGATTGGTATTGTAAAAGTGGACCATTAACGTCTGAAGGATTCATCCTAAAAAGGAATGGACTTACCTTGCTTTTATCTACGCTTTTGCCTAAAGCTCCTGCCTCAAAATTAATCCATGGAGCATGGATGTTTTGTTTCGTTAGACAAATAATTCCATAAGATGATTTATCTAGTTCGGTAGCAATATCACTAGACCATCTTGTACCCTTATCAATATCTTCCGAGGATACATACGGTTCTACCGCTTGGATTACACTTGGGATCCAATCTCTTAAAACTTTCGCCACACGATGGCTAGTATCACCTGACCAGCTAATGAAAACATTCATACTAAAGCCTGCCTGCTTCGAAAAGATAGTGTTGAAGTCATTTTCAATGGGCAAAGATAACTGCACTGATACCTGAAACTACTTTGCTAAGGTATCCTATAGGTATCCTGGCAAATTGAATTAGTTGAGTGGTCTGTGTAACTTATTGAAATTTGGTGGCCCCTGCTGGACTTGAACCAGCGACCAAGCGATTATGAGTCGCCTGCTCTAACCACTGAGCTAAGGGGCCGTGGCGGTGGATTATAAAGTAACTCTGCGTTGCAATCCAGACATAAGCGTACGGATGCTGATTTTATAAACAATGTATTTTCAGTCCGTTATACTGTTACTCTGATGTATTGTTCGGAGTAATTATGGTTAAGGACATACTGGCACCGGGGCTGCGGGTGGTGTTTTGCGGCATCAATCCGGGGCTATCTTCCGCAGGTACGGGGTTCCCCTTTGCGCATCCCGCCAATCGCTTCTGGAAGGTCATCCATCAGGCGGGATTTACCGATCGCCAGCTCAAACCAGAAGAGGCGCAACACCTGCTGGACTTCCGCTGTGGCGTGACCAAGTTTGTCGACAGACCGACGGTGCAGGCTAATGAAGTGAAGCTACAGGAGATGCGTAGCGGTGGCCGTAAGCTTATCGAAAAGATTGATGACTATCAGCCTGCCGCGCTGGCGATCCTTGGTAAGCAGGCGTTCGAGCAAGGCTTCAGTCAGCGTGGAGCGCAGTGGGGAAAGCAGACGCTGACCATTGGCGCGACGCAGATTTGGGTATTGCCAAATCCCAGCGGATTGAGCCGGATTACACTGGATAAGCTGGTGGAGGCGTATCGCGAGTTGGATGACGCGCTGGTCATGCGCGGGATGTAAATAAAAACGCCACCTTGCGGTGGCGTTTGAACTTATACGGCGAGATTAATCGTCCAGGAAGCTACGCAACACTTCAGAACGGCTCGGGTGGCGCAGTTTACGCAGCGCCTTCGCTTCGATCTGACGGATACGTTCGCGGGTAACGTCGAACTGTTTACCCACTTCTTCCAGCGTGTGGTCGGTGTTCATATCGATACCGAAACGCATACGCAGCACTTTCGCTTCACGGGCGGTCAGGCCAGCCAGCACGTCGTGCGTTGCGGCACGCAGGCTCTCGGTGGTCGCAGAGTCCAGCGGCAGCTCGAGGGTGGTATCCTCGATGAAATCACCCAGATGCGAATCTTCATCGTCGCCGATCGGCGTTTCCATGGAGATAGGCTCTTTGGCGATCTTCAGCACTTTACGGATCTTGTCTTCCGGCATCAGCATACGTTCGGCCAGCTCTTCCGGCGTCGGCTCGCGGCCCATCTCTTGCAGCATCTGACGGGAGATACGGTTGAGCTTGTTGATGGTCTCAATCATATGCACCGGGATACGGATGGTGCGCGCCTGATCCGCGATAGAGCGGGTAATTGCCTGCCGGATCCACCAGGTTGCGTAGGTGGAGAACTTGTAACCACGACGGTATTCAAACTTATCAACCGCTTTCATCAGACCGATGTTGCCTTCCTGAATCAGATCGAGGAACTGCAGACCACGGTTGGTGTATTTTTTAGCGATAGAGATAACCAGACGTAAGTTCGCTTCAACCATCTCTTTTTTCGCACGACGGGCTTTCGCCTCACCGATGGACATGCGACGGTTGATGTCTTTAACCTGCTCAATGGTCAGGCCGGTTTCTTCTTCAATCTGCTGCAGTTTCTGCAGACCGCGGTGAACGTCATCTGCCACGTCGTGCAGTTTTTCAGACCACGGTTTGTTCATCGCGATGGCCGCGTTGAACCACGTTTCGCTGGTTTCGTTGCCAGTGAACAGGGTGATGAAGTTTTTCTTCGGCATTTTGCACTGCTCAACGCAGAGCTTCATGATCAGACGTTCCTGAGTACGCACGCGGTCCATCATGACGCGCATGCTGTTTACCAGGTAGTCGAACTGTTTAGGCACCAGGCGGAACTGTTTGAACACTTCAGACAGCTTCTGAATTTCTTCCTGCGCGGCAGCATGGCTGCGGCCTTTGGCCTTGATCGTGTCGCGGGTGATTTCGTACTGGGTACGAAGTTCAGCGAATTTTTCACGCGCTAATTCAGGGTCGATGCTGTTGTCGTCATCGCTGCTGTCGTCGTCATCTTCTTCATCTTCGTCTTCATCTTCATCCATCTCTTCTTGAGAGAGTTCAGAACCGACGTGGGTCGCCGTTGGCGCCATGTCTTCTTCCGCGTTCGGATCGACAAAGCCGGTGATGAGATCGGACAGACGCGCTTCTTCAGCTTCTACGCGATCGTATTGCTCAAGCAGGTAGGTGATGGCTTCCGGGTATTCGGCTACGGAGCATTGAACCTGGTTAATCCCGTCTTCGATGCGTTTAGCGATGTCGATTTCGCCTTCACGGGTTAACAGTTCAACGGTACCCATTTCACGCATGTACATGCGGACCGGGTCAGTTGTACGGCCGATTTCGGACTCAACGCTGGACAGAACCTGGGCAGCCGCTTCTTCCGCGTCTTCATCGGTGCTGTTGGAGGTTTCAGCAAGCAGCAGATCATCGGCATCAGGTGCTTCTTCCATCACCTGAATACCCATGTCATTGATCATTTGGATGATGTCTTCGATTTGATCTGAATCGACGATATCTTCCGGCAGATGGTCATTGACCTCGGCATAGGTCAGATAGCCTTGCTCCTTACCACGTTGGACAAGAAGCTTCAGCTGTGACTGCGGGTTTTGCTCCATAAGACGGTATCCACACTTAATTCGTTTGATTGGTGTTGGGCGGTAAAACCGCCAACGGCAAAACGAGGGCATACTTATATTTTGCCGCTGCCTCTCCGTGCGGCTGTCGGGGGCTTCCCGATCGATATTCGGCAGTTAAGCCGTTAAATACTTTTGTCTTTCAGCTATTTCTTGGCCAGTTCCTGGTTCAGCGTCCAGAGTTCCCGGCGTTCTTCGCTGCTTAAACCGTGTGTGCGCTCACGAGCTATCAACTCTTCCTGGCGCAGTTCAAGCATCGAATCAAACATATGGTTGAGTGAGTCGGTGAAGGTTTTTTCTGCGATATCTTTATCTGCTATATCGTCCCACATCGACAGTTTTTCAAGGGTTGCAGCATCATTTGTGCCACGATAGTGCTCTAACAGTTGGCCGGTGGTCAGGCCTGGCTGAGCCAGACAAGTGTTGACCAGTTCTCTGAATAAGCCAAGTCCAGGCAGTTTATTACTGTCCAGTGCGCCTAACGGCGGAACCAGTGGAGCAAGGTCCGGATTCTGCACCAGCAACCCTATAAGTATACGCATGGTCGTACGTTTTAGCTGTGGAACAGGGCGGGAAGCGCCATTTTCTGCCAGTTTTGGCATTAAACGTTCAAGCTGACTGTCATCCAGAATGCCGAGCTTGTTTCCCAACTCCTGTCGCAGGTAAATGCGCAACGTTTCGCCCGGCACCTGAGTGATCAGCGGCAGCGCCAGCGTGCTGAGCTGTGCGCGTCCGTCCGGGGTACTCAAATCCACCTGTGGCAACAGGCTATTAAATAAAAACGCGGAGAGCGGCAACGCCTGCTCCATCCGGGCTTCAAAGGCCTCTTTCCCTTCTTTACGCACTAACGTATCGGGGTCTTCGCCATCAGGTAAAAACATAAAGCGTAGCTGGCGGCCGTCTGTCATATAGGGCAGTGCGGTTTCCAGCGCGCGCCATGCTGCATCGCGTCCGGCGCGGTCGCCGTCGTAGCAGCAAATCACGTTGTTCGTCGCGCGAAACAACAGCTGGATGTGATCGGCGGTGGTTGACGTCCCAAGAGATGCCACGGCGTAGTTAATGCCGTATTGCGCCAGCGCTACCACATCCATATAGCCTTCCACCACTAACAGGCGCTGCGGATCGGCGTTATCCTGCTGGGCTTCATAAAGGCCATACAGCTGGCGACCTTTATGGAAAATATCGGTTTCCGGGGAGTTCAGATACTTCGGCAGGGCATCGCCCAGCACGCGTCCACCAAAACCAATGACCCGACCACGTTTGTCGCGGATGGGGAACATCACCCGTTCGCGAAAGCGATCGTAACTGCGTCCCTGATCGTTGGTGACCAACATCCCCGCATCGACCAACGATTTGCGATTCTCAGCATTGCCGCCAAACCGTTTCAGGACGTTGTCCCAGCCGGGGGGCGCAAAACCAATAGCAAAACGGGTGATAACGTCGCTACTTAATCCTCGCTTTTCCAGGTACTGGCGCGCAGGGGTAGCGGCGGGCTGCATCAAAGACTGTTGATAAAAAGTGTTCAGGCCGTCCATCAATTGATAAAGGCTTTGCCGTTGATGGCGCTCTATCTGACTGGGGCCACTGCCTGCTTCATAGGGCACTTCAAGGTTGTGCATTGCGGCCAGTTCTTCGACGGTTTCCACAAACTCGAGCTTGTCGTAGTTCATGAGAAAGTCGACGGCGTTGCCATGCGCGCCACACCCAAAGCAGTGATAAAACTGTTTTTCACCGTTTACGGTGAAAGAGGGGGTTTTTTCGTTATGGAACGGACAGCACGCGTGATAATTTTTGCCCTGCTTTTTCAGCTTTACCCGCGCGTCGATGAGATCGACGATGTCGGTTCTTGCCAGCAGGTCATTAATAAAAACGCGAGGAATTCGTCCAGCCATAAGCCCCTGTTTTTTGATGACTCATATACACAAAATCATTCAGGATGCATCAAGGCGGCAAGGAAGCGAATCCTCAGGAGCGTACAGCAAGTACGTGACTGGGGTGAGCGACTGCAGCCAACACTGAGGCAGCTTGAATGATGACGTGTATAAACGAAAATAAGCCGCGCATTCCTTCCGGAAGCACGGCCTTACAACTACAACTCAGTCTGAATTGAGAGCCTTAGCTCTCAATGGATTAGTACAGACGAGTACGGCGTGCGTTTTCGCGAGCCAGTTTCTTCGCGTGACGTTTCACAGCAGAAGCTTTAGCGCGCTTACGTTCGGTAGTCGGTTTTTCATAGAACTCACGACGACGAACTTCCGCCAGAACACCTGCTTTTTCGCATGAACGCTTGAAGCGACGCAGTGCTACGTCGAACGGCTCGTTTTCACGTACTTTAATTACCGGCATGTAACTCTCACCTTTAATAAATTCGGTTTGCCGCTGGCATCAACGCCAGCTTATTTCAAAATGGTGCGGAATTTTACTGCAATTGCTGCTGCTTTGTAAAGCACCCACGCGATTTTGAAAGGGACTTTTATAAGGACAAGGAGTATACACGAGGCATGCGCCTGGGGCGAACAAAGTTTTACATCAACCCGCATTGGTCCTACACTGCGCGGTAATAGAGCGAGGTAAAACAAGTCATGCGTGTACTGGGTATTGAAACATCCTGCGATGAAACCGGCATCGCCATTTACGACGATGAAAAAGGTCTTTTAGCCAACCAATTGTATAGTCAGGTGAAATTACACGCTGACTACGGCGGCGTAGTGCCAGAACTGGCCTCGCGCGATCACGTACGTAAAACCGTACCGTTGATTCAGGCCGCGCTGAAAGAAGCGGGACTGACGGCGAAAGAGATCGATGCGGTGGCGTACACTGCAGGTCCGGGTCTGGTTGGCGCGCTGCTGGTCGGTGCAACCGTAGGACGTTCACTGGCGTTCGCCTGGGACGTGCCGGCAATTCCTGTGCACCATATGGAAGGGCATCTGCTGGCGCCGATGCTGGAAGAGAATCCTCCTGCTTTTCCGTTCGTCGCGCTGCTGGTTTCCGGCGGGCACACACAATTGATCAGCGTCACCGGTATCGGTCAGTATGAATTACTGGGCGAATCGATTGATGATGCGGCAGGTGAAGCGTTCGACAAAACCGCCAAGCTGCTGGGGCTGGATTATCCTGGCGGCCCAATGCTGTCTAAGCTGGCGTCACAGGGTGTGGAAAAACGCTTTGTCTTCCCGCGTCCGATGACCGACCGTCCGGGACTGGATTTCAGCTTCTCCGGCCTGAAAACCTTCGCCGCGAATACGATTCGTAATAACGAAAATGACGATCAGACGCGTGCAGATATTGCCCGAGCGTTTGAAGATGCGGTGGTTGATACGCTGATGATCAAGTGCAAACGCGCGCTGGATCACACCGGTTTTAAACGTCTGGTGATGGCGGGGGGCGTGAGCGCTAACCGCACGCTGCGCGCGAAGCTTGCCGAAATGATGCAAAAACGCCGCGGCGAAGTGTTCTATGCACGCCCGGAATTTTGTACCGACAACGGGGCGATGATCGCCTACGCGGGTATGGTGCGTTTTAAAGCGGGCGCAACGGCGGATCTTGGCGTGACCGTACGTCCACGCTGGCCGCTGGCGGAATTACCGGCGGCGTGAGTTTTTTGCCCGGTGGTGGCTTTACTTACCGGGCCAACAAAACCGTAGGCCGGGTCAGGCGAAGCCGCCTCCCGGCGATAAACCACGCTACACCCGCAACATTCCTTTCTCTTCCAGAAACGCAATAATCGTCGCCAGACCGTCGCCCGCTTTCAGGTTAGTAAACGTCCACGGACGCTCGCCGCGCATGCGCAAGGTATCGCGCTCCATCACCTCCAGCGATGCGCCGACGTAAGGAGCCAGATCGGTTTTATTGATCACCAGAAAATCGGATTTGGTGATCCCCGGACCACCTTTACGCGGGATCTTCTCGCCTTCAGCAACGTCGATCACATAGATCGTCAGGTCCGCGAGTTCCGGGCTGAAGGTAGCGCTCAGATTATCGCCGCCGCTTTCCACAAAAATCAGATCCAGATTGCCGAATTTCTCGCTCAGCGCTTCTACGGCGGCCAGATTCATCGACGCATCTTCGCGGATGGCGGTATGTGGGCAGCCACCGGTTTCCACGCCGACGATCCGTTCAGGCTCCAGTGCGCCCGCCTCGGTGAGAATGCGCTGATCTTCTTTGGTGTAGATATCGTTGGTCACTACCGCCAATTGATAGCTGTTGCGCATGGCTTTGCATAACGCTTCCAGCAGCGCCGTTTTGCCCGAGCCAACCGGGCCGCCAACGCCCACACGCAGGGGATGCTTGTAGTTACTCATTTTTTCTCCTCAGGAACGGAATAAGCGGGAATATTGGGTTTCATGCCGGGCAGACGCGATGGCGGCTAACGGCGTTGCGGATCCGAGGCAGGCGTCAGGACACGCCAGCGCTTGTGCCAGACCTTGCGCATAACGATCGCTAAGCGAAATAATCAATCGCTGAGCCGCCTGCTGGCCAAAGGGAACCAGTTTGACGCCTGCCATCACGGCGCTCTCAATCCAGCTGTAGCCGAGGCTTAACGCCAGATTCGTCAGGGGGATTTTCCAGCGTACGCCCAGCCAGGCCATACCGCACAGCTGGCTATCGGCAAAGAGCGTGCGCCAATCCCGGGAACAGTCTGGTTCCCAGTCGGTGACCAGCCGCGTAAAGGCGAGGCCCCGGCTGCGTTCTTCATCCCGCAGTTCGCGGGTTTCCCGGCAGGCCAGCAGGTAAGCGGTCCAGCGGCGCGCGGCGGCGAGATCGTCCTGCTCACAGGCGCGATACAATCTCGCCAGCAACGGTAGGTCAACGGTAAAAAAGTTGTGCTCCATCTGCTGAATTTGCCAGTCAGAGAAGTCATCGACGCTTTTCACCCAGCCGATTTCCACCGCCCACTCCAGACCCTGAGACCAGGTAAACGATCCCACCGGGAGACTGCTGCTGGCGAGCTGCATCAGGCGCAGCTGTTGGGTGCTATGCATCAGTGCGCATGGCCGTGATGATGCCCGTGTGACTCGCTCGCATAGGCACCCGCTTCCGGCTCAAACGGCAACTGGGCAAACGCCACCTCGAGGTTGAACTGGCGCAGCATATCGTCCAGCACATGATCGTGGTGGTAGCGCAGCTCATCGGGCAGGATCTGCAACGGTACGTGGCGATTACCAAGGTGGTAACAGGCTTTGGCGAGCAAAAAAGGGTCGGCGCAGCGCACGACGGAAACCGACTCCGGCGCGGCGATCACTTCGATCACCTCGCGGCCATCGTCGGTAGTCAGCAGATCGCCGCCGCGTAACAGTAAACCGCGCGGTAGCATTAAGCCGGCTTCGCGGCCATCGCTCAGTGCCACTCTGGCGCGGCTTTTTACGCGAACATCAATGGGTAGCGTGACGCTTGCGGTGACGCGGTGGGCGTGGTCAAGGCGTTGGGTCAGGTAGATCATCCTCACTCCTTAAAACAGGAAATAGCGTTGCGCCATCGGCAAAACGTCTGCCGGGTCGCTGGTAATCAGTTCACCGTCAATGCGTACCTCGTAGGTCTGGGCATCGACGGTGATATTAGGCTGCAGAGCGTTGTGGATCATGTCAGCCTTTTTTACCGTCCGGCAGCCTTTGACGACGGCGATAGCGCTTTGCAAATTAAGTTGCTGCGGGACGTTTTGCGCGTCGGCAGCCTGTGAAATAAAGGTTAGACGGGTGTGATGCCGCGCTGCGCCAAGCGCGCCGAACATCATGCGGTAATGCACCGGCTGCGGGGTAGGGATTGAGGCGTTGATATCACCCATCGGCGCGCAGGCGATCATCCCGCCCTTCACGATGGTCGCCGGTTTTACGCCAAAAAAGGCCGGTGACCACAGCACCAGATCGGCCAGTTTGCCAGGCCTAACGGAGCCGACTTCGTGGGCGATACCGTGGGTCAACGCCGGATTGATGGTGTACTTGGCGATGTAGCGTTTAACGCGCAGGTTGTCATTGTCGCCCGTTTCTTCCGCCAGCGAGCCACGCTGAACCTTCATGCGGTGCGCCACCTGCCAGGTGCGCAGGATCACTTCGCCCACGCGCCCCATCGCCTGTGAATCGGACGAGGTCAGGGAAAACGCGCCAATGTCATGCAGCACATCCTCGGCAGCGATCGTTTCCCGGCGAATGCGCGATTCGGCGAAGGCGACGTCTTCAGCGATATCTGGATCGAGATGGTGGCAGACCATCAACATGTCGAGATGCTCGTCGATGGTGTTGACGGTATAAGGCAGCGTCGGGTTGGTGGAGGAGGGCAAAATATTCGGATGTGCGCAGGCGGTGATGATATCCGGCGCATGGCCGCCACCTGCGCCTTCGGTATGGAAAGTATGAATGGTGCGATCGCCGATCGCTGCCAGCGTATCCTCAACAAAACCGGACTCATTGAGCGTGTCGCTGTGCAGCGCCACCTGAATGTCCATTTCGTCGGCCACGGTCAGCGCACAGTCGATAGCGGCAGGCGTGGCGCCCCAGTCTTCGTGGATCTTCAGGCCAATGGCGCCGGCAGTGATTTGCTCGCGCAGGGCGTCAGGGTTTGAACCATTGCCTTTGCCCAGCAAACCGATGTTAACCGGCAACGTGTCTGCCGCCTGCAGCATGCGGGCGATGTACCACGGGCCCGGTGTGCAGGTGGTGGCGTTAGTGCCTGCGGCCGGACCGGTACCACCACCGATCATCGTCGTCACGCCTGAAACCAGCGCTTCTTGCGCCTGCTGTGGGCAGATCCAGTGAATATGCGTATCCACGCCGCCCGCGGTGACGATCTTGCCTTCTCCGGCGATGACTTCTGTTCCTACGCCTATCGGGATCGTGACGTCGGGCTGAATATCGGGATTACCCGCTTTGCCGATGGCGAAGATCCTGCCGTCTTTGATGCCGATATCCGCTTTGACGATCCCCCAGTGATCAACGATCAGCGCGTTGGTTATCACCAGATCCACACACGCCTGGGCGCGCATTTGTCCCTGGCCCATACCGTCGCGGATCACTTTTCCGCCGCCGAATTTGACCTCTTCGCCGTAAGTGGTGAAGTCTTTTTCCACCTCGATCCACAGATCACTATCCGCCAGGCGCACTTTATCGCCGGTGGTTGGGCCAAACATGTCGGCGTACGCCTGGCGGGAAATGTTACTCATTATCTGCCTCCAGCGCGCCCATCACTTCACTGCGAAAACCCACCATCCTTTGTGCGCCAGCGACGCGCACCAGTTCGACTTCGCGCTTTTGCCCCGGTTCAAAACGTACCGCTGTACCTGCGGCAATGTTCAGACGGAAGCCCCGCGTAGCCGCCCTGTCAAAGCGCAGCGCCGGGTTCACCTCGTAAAAGTGATAGTGCGATCCCACCTGGATGGGTCTGTCGCCGTGATTTTCCACTACGATCGTGCAGGTTTCGCGCCCCTGATTGATCGCAATGTTGCCTGCTGAGATCTGATACTCACCTGGGTTCATTGCCGCTCCTTAGACGATCGGGTTGTGGACGGTGACCAGCTTCGAACCGTCCGGAAACGTGGCTTCAACCTGAATATCCGGGATCATCTCTGGTACGCCTTCCATCACCTGATCGCGGCGCAGCACGTGACGCCCGTCTTCCATCAGCGCGGCCACGGTTTGCCCGTCGCGCGCCCCTTCCATGATGAAAGCGCTAATCAGCGCCACTGATTCCGGGTAATTCAGCTTCAGCCCGCGGGCCAGGCGACGTTCCGCCACCAGCGCGGCGGTAAACAGCAACAGCTTGTCTTTTTCTCTGGGGGTCAGTTCCATAATGGGCCTCTTAGGTTTGCCAGATTCGCGGTAGCATGGGCGCTTTGTGTGTCATTAGCGGGCGCAGAAATTGCCAGATGTCACGCATAACGCGCTGAACAATCAGGTTGTCGTTCGCCAGAAATCGAATTGTCAGCAGCGAGTCGTTAAGCGTTGCCCCGGCATAATCCCCCAGTGGCGTAAGCCGCTCGCGCGTCCCCTCCAGCATCTGTTCGCTGGCCGGATAACACAGCAACGTACCGACCCAGGGATGATGTGCGATCCCATGCAGATCCCCTGCCTGCACCTGCAAACGCTCTATCAGCAGCGGTTGCCCATCCCGCCACACTTCCAGACGGTTTTGTAGCGTGCCGTGGCAGAACGTTTCCTGCATGACAGGGCGTCCGAGACACAGCAGATCCCAGGCCAGCAAATGGCTTGCGGACGTCAGATGAAATACGGATTGGACGGTGGCATTAGTGCCGGGAAAGAAGATCGTATCCTGCGGCAGCCACTCCAGCGTGGCGTGCGGGGCGAGCGTGAAATGCTGGCGTAGCAACGCCTGCGGCCCACGGCTGCGATAAAATTTTCCCGCGCCGGGCTGAGTGATTAACGCATGACTGTTTTCATCGAGTGATACGGAAATATGTAGCTCATCCCCGCCGACGATCCCGCCAGGTGGATGAAGCAAATAGAGGTGACATACCTCTTCTTCGGGATAAAACGGACGTTGAACCGTCAAAGGTCCATAGTGACGCGCCGAGGCGAGCACCGTTTTGTGTCCGGTGAGGGTAAAGTGCAGATCCAGTTCGGCCTGCCAGCCTCGTGTGAGTGTCTCGTGCGCCAGCGTGTCCAGAGCGTTTCCCTTATCAGCAAGAGGGTGTTTGCATACAAAAAAGTATGCCTCAGCGCATCGGGAAATCGATCATATGAGAAGCTTATGGATAAAGGGGCGACAAGAGGTCGCCCCAATGGGGTTTTACAGTAAAACGAGGGGCATCCAGACCAGACCGGTGATCACCAGCAGCACGAGGAAAATCAGGCCAAAAATAGCGCCCAGCCGCCAGTAATCGACCGTTGGCAAATAGCCGCTGCCGTAGTAGATAGGGCTTGGGCCGGTGGCGTAGGGAGTCAGAATACTGCCCAGGCCAATAGCGGCACCGACCATCAGGCAGAAGACCGGTAACGGGATTTCCGGCATCGCCAGCGCGGCGGCGATCATCATCGGTGCGAGGGCGGAGGTATACGCCGTGGCGCTGGCAAAGAAGTAGCGCAGCAGATAGAAGACCACGATGAGCGCCACCATCACCATGATCGGTGAATAGCCGCTCAGCCCGTTTGCCAGCAGCTTGCCGAACCAGGTAATAAAACCGGTGTTATTCAGCCCGGTCGCCAGGGTTATTAACGAGGCCAGCCAGAAAAAGACGTTCCATGCGGCTTTATTGCTGACGATGTCATCCCAACTGATGATGCGCAGCACCAACATCAATGCCACCACGCTGTAACCGACCATCGCGGCGTCAATATAATCGCCACCGAAGATCCACAACACCAGCGCGCCGACCATCAGCCCGAGCATCTTTTTCTCACGTGCGCAGAGCGGTCCCATCGCTTTTAACTCTGTATCCGCCCAGCGCGGTACCTGATCTCCGGATTTCAGTACCGGCGGGTACAGCACATATGCCAGCCAGGGCACGATCAACACCAGTAAAATGCTCAGCGGCAGCATACCCAAGAACCAGTCGCCCCAACTGAGCGACGTATGAGATGCGCCTTTCATCAGGCCGATCAGCAGCAGGTTCGGCGCCATCGCCGTTAAGAAAATCGCGCTGGTGACGCAGTCGGCGACAATGCCCATCCACATGATGTAGGAGCCAATAGAACGTGAACTGGCGTCATTGGGCTGGGAGTTATACAGCGGCGGCAGGTTGCGGATAATCGGGTAGATTATTCCGGCTCCGCGCGCGGAGTTGGAAGGCGTAACGGGGGCGAGGATCAGCTCAGAGAACATCACCGCGTAGCCGAGGAATAACGTCCGGTGCCCCATCTTTTTTACTAACATTAGCGCGATACGCCGACCGAGGCCGGTTTTCTCATAGCCGGTACCAAACATAAAGGCCGCGAAAATCAGCCAGATAACCGAGTTAGAAAAGCCAGACACGGCCCACGACAGCGATTTGGCGGTAAATTTAAAACCGTCCTGCGCGAGTTGCTCCGGGCTGAACAGGATCCACGGTGAAAGCACGGCGATGATCGAAATACCAATCATCGCCACTACCGCGCCGGGTACAGGTTCCAGAATGAGCCCCACAATCACACCGGTAAAGACGGCAAAATAGAGCCAGGTGTGGCTCTCAAGACCGGTGGGAACGGGTAAAACAGCAATAATGGCGATGACCACCAGCGGAGCCAGGTATCGCCACCAACCAGCTAAAGGTGCCATTGTGATATCCCTGCGAAAGGGGAGAGGCGCTGCGCCTCTCCGGAAGGATTATTTGATGTAATGCACGTGCTCGCAGATCTCTTCCACGATGGGATCGCGGCGTTCAGCGAACAGCTTTTTGTTTTCGGCGATCAGGTTGTTGCCGTGGGTGTCGATAGACACAATCAACGGGCCGAACTCTTTGACCCGACACACCCACAGGGATTCCGGCATGCCCAGCTCCGTCCAGTGCACTTCTTCAATCTCTTCAACCTGAGTAGCCGCCAGTACGGCGCAACCTGCCGGGAAGATCACGTGCAGTGCTTTGAACTGCTTGCAGCCTTCTTCTGTCAACGGTCCCATACCACCTTTACCGACCACCAGTTTGACGCCGGTCTGCTCGATGAACTCTTTCTCAAAGGCTTCCATACGCATACTGGTGGTTGGACCGACGGAGACCATCTCCCATTTTTCACCGTTCTTACGCACGATTGGGCCGGCGTGGAAAATAGCCTTGCCCTTCAGGTCATAAGGAATTGGGCGCTTTAGTTCGATCAGGCGACGGTGGCACACGTCGCGGCAGGTCACCAGCGTACCGCTCAGGTAAATGACATCGCCAACGCGAATATCTTCCAGATCTTCGGCTTTAATCGGGGTTGTGAGGATCTTTTTCATAACGCGCTCCGGGTGTGAGACAGATTTTCGAAGGAGAGATCAGCATGAACCAGCAGCGTGCCGCGACGGTGCGCCCAGCAGCCGGTGGAAACAGCAACGCCGATAGTCGACGGATGGCGCGCGGCGGATTCGATATGCACGCCCATCACGGAGCTATTGCCGGTCAACCCTTGCGGACCAATACCCAGGCGGTTAAGTCCTTCTTCAAGACGCAGTTCCAGTTCGGCCGCTTTGGGGTTGGGATGACGTGAGCCGATAGGACGCAGCACCGCTTTACGGGAGAGTACTGCGGCAGTTTCTACTGAGGTGGCAATGCCTACGCCCACCAGCACCGGCGGGCAGGCGTTAACGGCCAATGTGGAGATATTTTCGAAGACAAATTTCACTACGCCTTCGTAGCCTTCTGAAGGCATTAACACTTTCGAGCGTCCTGGCAGGGTACAGCCGCCGCCAGCCATGTAGACTTCGATTTCCGCGTCATCATTATCAGGAATGATGTCCCAGGTGACCCACGGCACACCGGTGCCGGTATTTTTGCCGGTATTCACTTCGTCAAAAATTTCTACCGCGTTATGGCGCAGTGGCGCTTTGACCGTGGCGTCTTCAACGGCCTGTTTCAGGATGCTTTGCAGTTCACCCAACAGCGGAAAACGGGAACCGACCTTTACAAAGAACATAATCTCGCCGGTGTCCTGACAGGCCGGACGGTTCAGATCGATTGCCTTCTGCATGTTGTCAAACATGGTGTGGTAGATGATTTTACCCATCGGCGAGTCTTCGCCTTCACGCAGCTGTTTTAATTTATCCACTACGTCGTCGGGCATACGGGTAGAAATCATGGCGGTAAAATTCGCGACAATGTTTGTCAGCGTATTTATCGCATTTTGGTTATTTTGATTGCTCATCTTGTAAACTCCAGTTCTTTTATTTTCTGGAAATAAATTCTCCGCCACAAACTACCACTAAAAATAGGGATTTATATTATTTGCCACTGTGAATATCCAATTAACAGTTCGTGAATGATGTCCAAATAAGGCAATAAAAATTGCGCAAAGGCAGGGTTTAATACGCGTGAGAGAATTACACTGCGGTTAACAACATTACGGATATACCGACCATGCTGAACACGTATCCCCTGGCGAAAGACCTGCAGGTGCTGGTTGAAATTGTTCATAGCGGCAGCTTTAGCGCCGCTGCCGCCACGCTGGGACAGACGCCAGCGTTTGTGACAAAACGTATTCAAATCCTCGAATCCACGCTGGGGACGACGTTGCTTAACCGCTCTGCGCGCGGCGTGGCGTTAACTGAGAGTGGTCAACGTTGCTATGAACATGCACAGACGATCCTCGCGGGCTACCAGCATCTGGTTGATGACGTCACGCAAATCAAAACGCGCCCGGCGGGGATGATTCGTATCGGCTGTAGCTTTGGTTTTGGGCGCAGCTATATTGCGCCGGCCATTACCGAACTGATGCATAGCTACCCTGAATTACAGGTGCATTTTGAGCTTTACGATCGGCAAATTGATTTGGCGCAGGATAATATCGATTTGGATATTCGTATTAATGATGAAATTCCTGATTATTATATTGCGCATTTGTTAACGAAAAACAAAAGAATATTGTGTGCGGCCCCGACCTATTTACAAAAATATGGCGAGCCGATGACGCTACAGGAATTAAGTCGGCATGATTGCCTGGTCACCAAAGAACGCGATATGACCCACGGAGTGTGGGAGCTGGATAACGGCCAGGAGAAAAAATCGGTCAAGGTAGCTGGGCACCTTTCATCGAACAGCGGTGAGATTGTGTTGCAGTGGGCGCTGCAGGGAAAAGGGATCATGTTGCGTTCCGAATGGGACGTACAACCGTTTTTGGCAAGCGGTGGACTGGTGCGTGTACTTCCGGACTATGCACAAAGCGCCAATATCTGGGCGGTTTATCAGGAGCCGCTGTATCGCAGCGTGAAGCTTCGCGTCTGTGTGGAGTTTCTGGCGACGTGGTGTCAGCACCGATTGGGTAAGCCAATTGAAGGGTATCACGTCCCTCAGGCCGGATAAGACGCTTAAGCGCCGCCATCCGGCAGTATCGTCACTCAGGATCTTTTTCGCGTTTTTTCTTCAGTTTGGTCCAGATTTTCGGCTCCTGACGGCGCCACAGACGCTGAATGTTGTCATGGTGACGTAGCAGAATTAAGCACGACAACATGGAAACCGGGAAGGTGAACTGGGGATTGAACCACCAGACATAAAAGGGAGCAATCAGCGCGCTGACGATAGCGCCCAATGACGAATAGCCGCTGAGTAAGACAGTCAGCAGCCAGGTTCCCGCCATTACGCCCGTTAAGTCCCAACCAATTGGCGCAATTGCGCCAAAGGCGGTGGCAACGCCTTTCCCACCTTTAAAGCCGAAGAATACCGGCCAGATGTGTCCCAGACAGGCGGCGATCGCTATCAATCCCAGCCAGAAGGGGCTGACGCCTAGCGCATAGGCACCCCAGACGGGCAACATGCCTTTCAGTACGTCGAAAATCAGTACGGCGACGGCGGCTCCCTTGCCACCTATGCGTAGCACGTTTGTCGCGCCCGGATTCCCAGAGCCGCTGTCACGCGGGTCCGGCAATCCAGCGAGGCGGCATACCAGAATGGCACTGGAAATAGAGCCGCAGAGGTACGCGAAGATAATCATTCCAGGCGCGATTGCACTCATAAGCTGTTCCGTTTTGAAAATGTCGTGTAAAACGCTACTTCTGTGGATAATACGCATATTTCGCCGGAAGTGGTATCCGGGTTAGCCAAAAAGCAGGCGGGTCGTGATGGATATTGTATTTATAGAGCAACTTTCAGTAATCACCACCATCGGTGTTTACGACTGGGAACAGACAATCGAGCAAAAGTTGGTGTTCGATATCGAAATGGCATGGGATAACCGTAAATCGGCTAAAAGCGATGATGTCGCTGATTGCCTGAGCTATGCTGATATTGCTCAAACGGTTGTTAATCATGTGGAAGGCGGGCGTTTTGCTCTGGTAGAGCGCGTAGCGGAAGAAGTGGCTGACCTCCTGCTTAGTCGCTTTAATTCCCCATGGGTGCGTATCAAACTCAGTAAACCTGGCGCGGTGGCGCGTGCGGCAAACGTCGGGGTTATCATTGAGCGTGGCAGTAATCTGAAAGAAAATAATTAATTTAATAATTTCTAAAACAAACGGGTATAAAAGGGTCCTTTCGTCGGCTCTTTTTTGCCGTGGTTTCTCTATCTAGGGGTTTATTAATGAGTGATATGCACTCGCTGCTGGTGGCGGCAATTTTGGGTGTGGTCGAAGGATTGACGGAATTTTTACCCGTTTCCAGTACCGGCCATATGATTATTGTTGGCCACCTGCTGGGTTTTGAGGGCGATACCGCAAAAACATTTGAAGTGGTTATCCAACTGGGTTCTATTCTGGCCGTCGTAGTGATGTTCTGGCGACGTCTGTTTGGCCTGATTGGCATTCACTTTGGCAAGGTCCAACACGAAGGGACTGGCAAAGGTCGGTTGACGCTGGGACATATCCTGCTCGGGATGATTCCGGCCGTTGTCCTCGGTCTGGTTTTCCACGATACAATCAAATCACTGTTTAACCCGATCAACGTGATGTATGCGCTGGTGGTAGGGGGCGTGCTGCTGATAGCCGCAGAATGCCTGAAGCCGAAAGAGCCGCGCGCGCCGGGGCTGGATGATATGACTTATCGTCAGGCGTTTATGATTGGCTGTTTCCAGTGTCTGGCGCTGTGGCCGGGTTTTTCCCGCTCTGGGGCGACGATTTCTGGCGGTATGCTGATGGGGGTCAGCCGTTACGCGGCATCTGAGTTTTCTTTCCTGCTTGCGGTACCGATGATGATGGGCGCGACGGCCCTGGATCTCTACAAAAGCTGGTCGTTCCTCAGCGCGTCAGATATTCCGATGTTTGCAGTCGGTTTCGTGACGGCGTTTATCGTGGCGCTGGTAGCGATCAAAACCTTCCTGCAACTGATTAAACGCATCTCGTTTATTCCGTTTGCGATTTACCGCTTTATTGTGGCGGCCGCCGTTTACGTCGTGTTCTTCTGATGACTTACCGTGGTGCCGGATGGCGGCGTTCCGCCTTATCCGGCCTACGGGTTATATCCGTTTAGGTGGTGGGTTTCGGACAACGCTGCTCTTTCCAACTGGCCACCGCCGCAATTCGCCGTTTCGTCAGCTCCTCCCGAATTTCCTGACCTTTAAATCCGGCCTCAACGACGTCTTTCGTTGGCACCGCCTGCGCAACCAGCCAGGCTTCACGCAGTAGTCTCCCTTGTGGATAATCCGCCGCTTCAAAGCCGGTACGCCCACGCACGTCGGCCTCGCTGGTCAGGGCGATTTGCTCTACACGCTGCGGTTTACGCCAGGCATCGATGGAATCAAACAGTTTCACGATGGTTTTTGGCTGCAGGATGGGGAAGGTATGAATGAGATCGTGGAACTCGGCCACCAGTTTGGCTAAATCACGGATGTCATTTGGCACGCGCAGGCGCTGACACAGTTGCTCGACCAGCTTGACGCCCGCCGGACCGTGACCGTGATGGCGTGGCCACAGCGCTTTAGGCGTTAATGCTTTGCCAAGATCGTGGCACAGCGTGGCAAAGCGCACGTCAACCTCGGGGCTTAACATGGCCGCCATCGACAGCGTCATCAGGGTGTGAATACCAGTATCGATTTCCGGGTGCCACTGCGCGGGCGCGGGAACGCCAAACAGGGCATCAACTTCCGGGAACAGGACGCGCAATGCGCCGCAGTCGCGCAGAACCTGAAAGAATACCTGGGGATTACGGGTGGTTAAGGCGTTTTCCGTTTCTTTCCACACCCGCTCTGACGTCAGATGCTCCAGTTCACCGGCAGCGGTCATGTTGCGCATCAATGTCATGGTTTCGTCAGCGATACGAAAACCGAGGTGTGCATAGCGGGCGGCAAAGCGCGCCACGCGCAGCACGCGTAGCGGATCTTCGCTAAAGGCGGGAGAAACATGGCGCAGCAGGCGGTTTTCCAGATCGCTGCGTCCGTTATAGGGGTCGATAATCTCCCCGTCGTCATCGCGGGCCATCGCGTTGATAGTCAGGTCGCGACGCTGAAGATCGTCCTCCAGCGTGACATCCGCTGCGGCGTAGCAGGTGAACCCGGTATAACCCGAACCAGATTTACGTTCGGTACGCGCCAGCGCATACTCTTCCCGGGTTTGCGGATGGAGAAACACGGGAAAATCGCGGCCTACCTGCTGGTAGCCCGCGTCAAGCATCTCTTGCGGCGTGGCGCCGACAACAACCCAATCTTTATCTTTAACCGGTAGCCCTATTAGCGCGTCCCGAACAGCACCACCGACCAGATAAATCTTCACGCCACTTTCCTTCTGAAAAAAATCATCCCTTAATCATATGTCAGTGTGGCGGAGAAGGCGATTCAGTTCATCCAGCGATCTTTGCGTTTACGGCTTGGGATCATGTGTGGCAGAACCAGGCCGAGCAGCAGACCAAGACCCAGCACACCGCCGCCATACATAAACCACTGCATAATGATGGTGCGCTGTTTGTCATCAAGCTGCAGGTTGGCTGCGCTGACCTTCTTTTGCGCCACGATAAGTTCGTTTTTCAGCTTCTGGTTTTCTTGTTTCAGCCCGTCGATCACACTGTCGCTTTGCGCCACTTTTTGCTGCATATCGGCGGTGCGCTGATTCCACGTGGTATCGATATTATTGAGCTTATCTGTCAGCGTCTTAACCTGGTTTTCCAGATCGGGAACGCGGGTGCGCAGGCTCGGCGTACTGTTCAGCTCTTTCAGCGGGATCCAGGCGGTACGTCCGGTGCTGTCTTTCACCTGGGCGTAGTTGGTGTTGGCGTCAGTCTGTAAAAGCGTGACTTCCTCGCCGGCGTTAACCGTACCCACGAGGCGATAATTATCTCCCGGACCGCTGCGGACCCAGGTGTTCAGTTCGTCAGAGACATAGCGCTTTTCTTCGGCATGTGAGACTGCAGTGGCGCTAAGTGCGAGTAAAGTTAATCCAATCAGGCGTAATTTTGGCATCAGGCTGTCGTTATTGTCATAGAAAGTGGAACGATAGTAGTGGCATCAGTGTCTCTACGCAAAGCATTCGACATCAATCGGAATCATCTGTGTTCTTTTTGCCACCACCCGAAACTTTTACGCCCGTCAAATTGCTCGTTGCATGGCAATTTGGCGCAAAATACTATCTACTTGACCATTAAGAACGAACTTAGTTCGCAGTCAGTTTTCTCAACTGTGACATAACCCATAAGTACAAGACCATGGCCCAGGAAATCGAATTAAAATTTATCGTCAATAGTGATGCTGTAGATGCGCTACGTGAGCGTCTGAATACGCTGGGAGGAGAGCATCACGCGCCCAGCCAGTTGCTGAATATCTACTACGAAACGCCGGATGCCTGGTTGCGTGGTCACGATATGGGACTGCGTATTCGCGGTGAAAACGGTCATTATGAAATGACCATGAAAATTGCCGGACGGGTAACGGGCGGTCTGCATCAGCGACCAGAATATAACGTTGCGCTGAGCACGCCTGAGCTGGATCTCGCCCTGTTTCCCGCTGAAGTCTGGCCGGATGGCAAGCTACCCATGGAACTCGCTTCTCAGGTGCAGCCGCTGTTTAGCACCGATTTTTACCGTGAGAAATGGTGCCTTGATGTCGACGGTAGCCGGATTGAGATAGCCCTCGACCTTGGGGAAGTGAAAGCGGGCGAGTTTGCTGAACCTATCTGTGAGCTTGAACTGGAACTGCTAAGCGGCGATACCCGTGCGGTACTGAAGCTGGCAAACCAGCTGGTTTCACAAACTGGTTTACGGCAGGGTAGCCTGAGCAAAGCGGCGCGCGGCTATCATTTAGCGCAGGGGAATGCGCCGCGTGAACTCAAACCGACGCGCATTTTACGGGTTCCCGCGAAGGCGAGCATCGAGCAAGGCCTGGAAGCGGCGCTGGAGCTGGCATTATCACAGTGGCAGTACCATGAAGAGCTGTGGGTACGTGGCGTCAAGGGGGCAAAAGCCGAGGTACTGGGGGCAATGGGCCTGGTGCGCCACATTCTGATGCTTTTTGGCGGTATTGTGCCACGAAAAGCGAGTGCTCACTTACGCGATTTGCTGACCCAGTCGGAAGCGATTATGGCGTCGGACGTTTCTGCCGTTTCGGCGGTTTACAGCACACAAACGGCGATGGCAAAACTGGCGCTGACCGAATGGTTGGTAACCAAAGGGTGGCAGCCGTTCCTTGATGCGAAGGCGCAGGGTAAAATTGCCGACTCCTTTAAGCGTTTCTCAGATATTCATCTCTCGCGCCATGCCGCTGAACTGAAAACCGCGTTTGCTCAGCCGCTGGGCGATCAGTATGCCGATCAGCTTCCACGCCTGACGCGCAACATTGATAGCATGCTGATGCTGGCGGGATATTATGACGAAAATGTCGCCTCGGAATGGATCGCCAACTGGCAGGGCCTGCGTCACGCCATTGCGGCCAACCAATATGTTGAAATTGAACACTTCCGCAATGAGGCAATCGCGCTGGAACCGTTCTGGCTGCACAGCGGAAAACGATAATCAGGACTGAGGCCGCCATCTGGCGCTATTCAAAGGATAACTCATAAATGAAGCAGCTCTCTTCACCGTTACAGCAGTACTGGCCGACCGTTGTTGAGCGGCTGCCAACAACAATATCTGAGTCCTCGCTTAGCGTGCAGGCGAAGTCAGTGCTTACATTCAGTGATTTTGTCCGCGACAGCCTTATTGCCCATCCTGAATGGCTGCTGGAGCTGGAAAGCGCAGCGCCTCAGGTGGACGAATGGCAACATTATGCCGCCTGGTTACAGCAGGCTTTGACCGAGGTCAGCGACGAAAACGCGCTGATGCGTGAGCTACGCCTGTTTCGCCGTCGTATTATGGTGCGTATCGCGTGGGTGCAGACGCTGTCGCTGGTGACGGAAGAGAGTATCTTGCAGCAGCTAAGCCATCTGGCTGAAACGCTGATCGTTGCCGCGCGTGACTGGTTATACGCCGCTTGTTGTCGCGAATGGGGAACGCCTTGTAATCCAGACGGTGTTGCGCAACCGCTGCTGATTTTAGGCATGGGGAAACTGGGCGGCGGCGAGCTGAATTTTTCCTCCGATATCGACCTGATTTTTGCCTGGCCGGAGCACGGCAGTACGCAGGGCGGGCGACGCGAGCTGGATAACGCGCAGTTCTTTACCCGTATGGGCCAGCGGCTCATCAAGGTCCTGGATCAGCCCACAATGGATGGCTTTGTTTATCGGGTGGACATGCGCCTACGCCCATTTGGCGACAGTGGTCCGCTGGTGCTGAGCTTCTCCGCGCTGGAGGATTATTACCAGGAACAAGGCCGCGACTGGGAACGTTATGCAATGGTCAAAGCCCGCATTATGGGCGATGCCGATGGCACTTACGTCAATGAACTCCGCGCCATGCTGCGACCGTTTGTCTTCCGTCGTTATATCGATTTCAGCGTGATCCAGTCTCTGCGTAACATGAAAGGGATGATTGCCCGTGAAGTGCGCCGTCGCGGACTGAAGGACAACATTAAGCTGGGGGCGGGCGGTATTCGTGAAATCGAATTTATCGTGCAGGTATTCCAGCTTATTCGCGGCGGACGCGAGCCGTCGCTACAATCCCGCTCGCTGTTACCGACGCTGAGCGCCATCAATGCATTAAACCTGTTGCCAGATACTGATGCGGAGCAATTGCGCGCAGCCTATCTCTATTTACGCCGTCTGGAAAACCTGCTGCAAAGCATCAATGATGAACAGACCCAGACGCTGCCGGGTGATGAACTGAATCGTGCGCGGCTGGCGTGGGGAATGAACGTTGATGACTGGCAGCAGTTGACAGATGTGCTGGCTGGCCATATGCACAATGTGCGTCGGGTATTTAACGAGTTGATTGGCGATGACGAAGCCGAAACACAGGAGGAGTCACTGTCAGAACAGTGGCGCGAATTGTGGCAGGACGCCTTACAGGAAGATGACAGCACGCCGGTGCTGACGCATCTGGCGGATGACGATCGGCGACGCGTCCTGTCGCTGATCGCGGATTTCCGTAAAGAGCTGGATAAACGCACCATTGGCCCGCGCGGACGCCAGGTGCTGGATCATCTAATGCCGCATCTGCTGAGCGATGTCTGTTCGCGTGACGACGCCTCGGTACCGCTGTCGCGCATTACGCCGCTGCTGGTGGGCATTGTCACCCGTACAACCTATCTGGAGCTGCTGAGCGAATTTCCCGGCGCGCTCAAACACCTGATTTCACTGTGTGCCGCCTCGCCGATGGTCGCCAGCCAACTGGCGCGGTATCCGCTGTTGCTCGACGAGCTGTTGGATCCGAACACGCTGTATCAACCCACGGCGACAGATGCCTACCGTGATGAGCTGCGTCAGTATTTACTGCGCGTGCCGGAAGATGACGAAGAGCAACAGTTGGAAGCGCTGCGTCAGTTTAAGCAAACCCAGCTGTTACGTATTGCCGCGGCTGATATCGCCGGTACGTTGCCGGTGATGAAGGTGAGCGATCACTTAACCTGGCTGGCGGAAGCCATTATCGATGCGGTAGTCCAGCAGGCGTGGACGCAGATGGTCGCTCGCTACGGGCAACCCACCCATATTGGCGATCGCGAGGGACGCGGTTTTGCCGTGGTCGGCTATGGCAAGCTGGGCGGCTGGGAGCTGGGTTATAGCTCGGATCTCGATCTGATCTTCCTGCACGATTGTCCGATGGATGTCATGACGGATGGCGAACGTGAGATTGACGGGCGACAGTTCTATCTGCGTCTTGCGCAGCGCATTATGCACCTTTTCAGCACCCGTACCTCCTCCGGTATTTTGTACGAAGTGGATGCGCGACTGCGTCCGTCCGGTGCGGCGGGGATGCTGGTAACATCAGCGGACGCTTTCGCCGATTACCAGCGCAATGAAGCCTGGACATGGGAGCATCAGGCGCTGGTGCGTGCGCGCGTAGTGTACGGTGACCCGCAGTTGACCTCTCAGTTTGACGCGGTGCGTCGCGCTATCATGACCCTCGTCCGTGACGGAAAAACCTTGCAAACCGAGGTGCGCGAAATGCGTGAGAAAATGCGTGCCCATTTGGGCAATAAGCATCGCGATCGTTTTGATATCAAAGCGGACGAAGGCGGCATCACCGATATTGAGTTCATTACGCAATACCTGGTGCTGCGCTATGCCCATGAAAAACCGAAGCTGACGCGTTGGTCGGATAACGTGCGCATTCTGGAATTACTGGCGCAAAACGACATTATGGATGAGCAGGAGGCGCTGGCGCTTACCCGTGCTTATACGACGCTGCGTGATGAACTTCACCATCTTGCCTTGCAGGAGCTTCCGGGCCATGTGGCGCCAGAGTGCTTTGAGGCTGAACGCACGCTGGTGCGCGACAGCTGGCAGAAGTGGCTGGTTGCCGAGTGAAGTGTGCTATTATCGCGCGCAAATTTTAAGACCCTCAGAGAATCTCTCAGGAGACAGGAATGAAAGTAACGCTGCCAGAGTTTGAACGTGCAGGAGTAATGGTTGTCGGTGATGTGATGCTGGATCGCTACTGGTACGGTCCTACCAGCCGTATTTCGCCTGAAGCGCCGGTTCCGGTGGTGAAAGTGGATACCATCGAAGAACGTCCCGGTGGCGCAGCAAACGTGGCGATGAACATTGCCTCCCTGGGAGCGAATTCGCGTCTGGTGGGCCTGACTGGTATTGATGACGCGGCGCGTGCGCTGAGCAAAACGCTGGCGGATGTGAACGTAAAATGTGATTTCGTCTCCGTACCGACCCATCCGACGATTACCAAACTGCGCGTGCTTTCCCGTAACCAGCAGCTGATTCGTCTGGATTTCGAAGAAGGTTTTGAAGGTGTGGATCCGCAGCCGTTGCACGAGCGTATTAATCAGGCGCTGGGTTCTATCGGCGCGCTGGTGCTCTCTGATTACGCCAAAGGCGCGCTGGCAAGCGTCCAGCAGATGATTGCGCTGGCGCGTAAGGCCGGAGTTCCGGTGCTTATCGATCCGAAAGGAACCGATTTTGAACGCTACCGTGGCGCCACGCTGCTGACGCCGAATCTGTCTGAGTTTGAAGCGGTTGTTGGTAAGTGCAAAAGCGAAGATGAGCTGGTGGAACGCGGCATGAAATTGATTGCTGATTTTGACCTTTCCTCTTTGCTGATCACGCGTTCCGAGCAGGGGATGACGCTGCTGCAACCGGGTAAAGCACCGCTGCATATGCCGACCCAGGCGCAGGAAGTGTATGACGTGACCGGCGCGGGCGATACGGTTATTGGCGTGCTTGCGGCGACGCTTGCGGCGGGTAACTCTCTGGAAGAAGCGTGCTACTTTGCTAACGCCGCAGCCGGTGTTGTCGTAGGTAAACTGGGGACTTCCACCGTTTCTCCCATTGAACTGGAAAACGCCGTGCGAGGTCGGGCAGATACTGGCTTTGGCGTGATGAGCGAATCTGAGCTGAAACAGGCCGTTGCCAGCGCCCGCAAACGCGGTGAGAAAGTCGTGATGACCAACGGGGTGTTCGACATCCTGCATGCGGGTCACGTCTCCTATCTGGCAAACGCGCGCAAGCTGGGCGATCGCCTGATCGTAGCGGTAAACAGCGATGCTTCGACCAAACGTTTGAAAGGCGAAACGCGTCCGGTCAACCCGCTGGAACAGCGGATGATCGTACTGGGTGCGCTGGAGGCCGTCGATTGGGTGGTCTCTTTTGAAGAAGATACACCGCAACGTCTGATTGCGGGCATCCTGCCGGATCTGCTGGTAAAAGGCGGCGATTATAAGCCGGAAGATATTGCGGGTAGCAAAGAGGTGTGGGCGAACGGCGGTGAAGTGCTGGTGCTGAACTTCGAAGACGGCTGCTCAACGACCAATATCATCAAAAAGATCCAAAAAGACAGCGATAAATAATCGCCGGGAAGTTTGCCGGATGGCGGATAAAACGCGTAAGCGCTGCCATCCGGCATTTCTGTTTCTTATTCTTCAGTCGTTTTCTCAACAGGCTGTGGGCTGTTTTTCAGCGGTTCAGCTTTATGATGACGCTCTGTCTCAAAGGCGGCGATTGTCGCGTTTTGCTACAGCATCTTTTCACTCTCAGCACGAGGCGTAGGTTTCATAGGAAAGTGTGAGCCTGGGCTATAAATTTGCGCACATTATGTACAAAACCATTTCGCGTATAGGGAAATACTGAAACTAGAAAAAGCATATGGCCTTAGCAGATATTCAATAACTGGAGGGTATGCTCATGCACAGCAACATGTATTCAATGAACAATTTCGATTTCCTGGCCCGCAGTTTTGCCAGGATGCAGGCTGAGGGCCACCCTGTTGATATCCAGGCCGTCACGGGCAATATGGATGAGGAACATCGTAGCTGGTTTTGTAAACGTTATGCGCTGTACTGCCAGCAGGCGACAGAGGCGAAGAAACTCGAACTGGAACACTAACAAAAAACGGGCCTTGCGGCCCGTTGTCGTTTTTATTCTTGCGGATCGACTGAGGGGAGCGCAGGGGCAGGCTTAACTTCTGCCGTTTTTTCACGCACTTCCAGCTCAGTCAGGCGTTGTTCAAGCAGCGCCAACTTTTCACGGGTACGCAGCAAAACCTGAGTCTGCACATCAAACTCTTCACGGCTTACCAGGTCCAGACGGGTCAGTTGTGACTGCAGCGTTTGACGAATTTTCTTCTCGACGTCTTCCCCAAACTCCCGGATCCCTTTCGGCATCGACTCGTGAACCTGACGAGCAATTTGCTCAATTTTTTTCGGGTCAATCATTGTGGTTTCCCTGAACTGGTACGTGTTGCTGCTTATTGTAGTGCGAATGGGCGCAGGCATAAACCAGAATTGTGTGAAGCTAAGTCGAGTAAAGGCGTTGATGAAGGTAATCAATAGCGTTATAGTTAACCCGCTTATTCTCAGGGCGGGGCGAAATTCCCCACCGGCGGTAAATCAGCTTAATGCTGAAAGCCCGCGAGCGCTTTGAGTGCAAACTCAAAGGTCAGCAGATCCGGTGTAATTCCGGGGCCGACGGTTAAAGTCCGGATGGGAGAGAGTAACGATCCAGTCGGGCATGGACCCGCTCACGTTATTTTTTTGCCGCTTAGACGGTACTCCTAAGACTGCCCTGATTCTGGTAACCATAATTTTAGTGAGGTTTTTTTACCATGAATCAGACGCTACTTTCCTCTTTTGGTACGCCTTTCGAACGTGTTGAACATGCGCTGTCTGCGCTGCGTGAAGGACGCGGTGTGATGGTGCTTGACGACGAAGATCGTGAAAACGAAGGCGATATGGTTTTCCCGGCAGAGACCATGACCGTTGAACAGATGGCGCTAACCATCCGTCACGGCAGTGGTATTGTTTGCCTGTGCATCACTGAAGACCGACGCAAACAGCTCGATCTGCCAATGATGGTGGAAAATAACACCAGTGCTTACGGTACCGGTTTTACCGTGACCATTGAAGCCGCAGAAGGCGTGACTACCGGCGTTTCCGCTGCAGACCGTGTTACTACGGTACGTGCGGCAATTAAGGATGGCGCAAAACCTTCCGATCTGAACCGACCGGGACACGTTTTCCCGCTGCGCGCTCAGGCAGGCGGTGTGTTGACTCGCGGCGGTCATACTGAAGCCACCATCGATCTGATGACGCTGGCAGGCTTTAAACCCGCAGGTGTACTGTGCGAACTGACCAATGACGATGGCACCATGGCGCGCGCGCCGGAGTGCATCGAATTTGCCGGCAAGCATAATATGGCTGTGGTCACTATCGAAGATCTGGTGGCTTACCGTCAGGCACATGAGCGTAAAGCCAGCTGATAGCGCGTTACCGCGCCTGCTGTAGAAGATTAAAAAAACCGAAGTCAGTTTTCTGGCTTCGGTTTTTTGTTATTGCAGCCTGACTATTTAGTTCTGGTCAGCTTGATTGCCCAGGCACCGCTCATAATCACTAATAGCAGCAAACATACGCCAAAGGCCAGTAGGCAGGCCTGCGCCATATTCATAAAATGCCACGGCGGCAGGAGATACCAACCTTCGGATTGTTGGTACAGATCGACAAACCACTTTTGCATACTGCTGAGCGCCACGCCATCGGGAACGACAGGTGCGTCATAACCGCAGTCTCCTGTGGGCTTAAACCATTCCGGCGCCCAGTTTGCCAGTGGCAAATTGAACGGGAAGGTCGGATCGGTGGAACATCCCTGTACGCCAAAGAGCGAATCCGGGTCCGGGTTATGTACTGCATAATGAATGCCGTTAAGTTTGATGGAAAACTTAATGCCCATGATGCTGCCGTAAAATGCCGCGATGCAGCCGATGAGCTTCAGAACAATATTCTTAGGGTTTATCGCCGCGATCAGCCCACCAAAAACCATCACGAACATGGCAAAGCGAATGTATACACATTGCTCGCAGGGGGCCATGTAGAGATAGATTTGGAAGAATGAGTGCGCCAGAATAATTAACCCACCCATTGCGCAAGCCATCAGTAACCACAGAAAGCGCCGTTCCTGCCATCTCACCAGGGTATCAACCGGTGCAATACATAAGTCTCGCCACAATCCTTTAATGAAAGCCATAGCCGGGTCCCTGTTTATTTTGCCGCCAGCTCTCTGACAAGCTCAGCCATAGAATCAATGGATTTGATGTTTTTGGTGTAGATCAGGTATTTGCCGTTGACGACGTAAGCCGGTACGCCCTGAATTTTGGCGACATCATATGCCGCTTTCCATTTCTCCAGCGTTTGCTGGACAGCTGGCTCCTTCAGTGTGGTTTCAAAATCCGCCTGACTCATACCCGCAGCATCCAACCCCGTCTTAATGAATGAGGCAGGATCTTTACCGTCTGACCAGCGTTCTTTCTTGTCATGGTAGGCTGCGTAATATGCGAACTTGGCTTTTTTGAACTGAGATTTGGCGTCAAACAATGAAATTCCTGCCGCCTGGTCTTTATTAATCATTACCGCAAATACTTCACTAGCCTGTTTGCCGTATTCTCCTTTGGTTTCCAGATGAAACGGTGTGAAGGTAACTACGTCGGCGACTTTTTCTGACACGGGGCCCGTTACGGCTTTATCGTATTTGTAGCAGAACGGACAGGCGTAGCTGAATACTTTGATTAACGTCTTGTCCGCATTAGGAATTGGTTTCTCCAGCACCATATAATCAGTGCCTTCGGTAAAAGCCGATGCGGCAAACGGTGAGACAAGTGCGGCGGTTAATACCACGCTTTTAAATAATGAAGCGATCCATTTAGATGACATAATTAATCCTTAATCTAACGTGATTATTTAAACATTTGTTGTGGGTGGACCAGTAATGCACGGTAGTGTGTTTGGTTTGGCTTATCGGAAAGGACATTAATTTCAACTTTGACTTCTTTGGTCTTGTAGTCAATTTCATTAATTTTGCCAATGGTCGGCTGTCCAACATCAAATAAATTAATCGATCCACCAAAGCCAAACATGGTGTCGCGATCTTTTTGATATTCGATAACCGAGGTGATGGGACTATAAAAATCATAGCCGCGCTCTTTTCCGTATTCCCAAATTTGCTGAACGGTTCCTTTTTTCTCGTCAATTTTATATTCGACAAAACGGGAGTATTTCATCGTCGGCAAAGCCGGTTGTTCAAGTCCACGACCATCGCCGTTATCAAAAACGGTTAATGTCCCTTTGCTGGAGAGCCATGCGGTGTGCTGGGTGTAGGTAAAATCGAAATCAGTGTTTTCACACTTGCCGTTTTCATCACATTTCAGCGCGTTGCCTTTAGCATCTACCGGTTTTAACAGCTTACTTGCCAGCGCTTTATTCCAGCCTTTAGATGGCGCCAGGATCCACTTCACTTGTTTATCACGACCAATTTTTACGACTCCCTGATGACGGGAAGAGATAATGATAGAGTCATCTTTAGCGTCATAGGCAATGGAGTTGACGTGAGCCCAGTTACGACCCGCACCAACGCCGAGGGCATCACCGTAGGGTGTATCTGGCTCCAGTTTCGCCTGTTGGCCTGCGTGAGCGAGGTCGACGTTGACGCATACCGCGCCCGCGTCCAGCGCTCCCAACAGGGCGTCACGCATCGGGTCGAGAATTTTTGTCAGATCCCATACGTCAACAACGCGACCAGATCTGTCGACTTCAATAATCTGGTCGCGGATGGTATGCACGTGAATGCCATCTTCCTTGCGATAATCGCGTTTACCCACGCGAAGCAGCACGGTGCCATTGACCGTTTCGATCGATTCATGCGAAGCGTCCAGGAATCCACGCGGTAGCTTATGGTCGGCCAGAATCTGTCCCATCAGATCGAATTCATACCAGTGCTGGCCCTGCACGGCGGTGAAGGTTCCGCGTGGTGTTTCCCGAATGCCCATCAGGTAACCGCGCTTATTGATATCCATGTCATGGCCATCATAGAAGGTATCCTGATCCAGCCACCAACGGTATTCACCTTCCGTATCGACGACAAAGGTGAAAGGGGCGATATCAAAGGGTAATGCGCCACCGGCGGGACCCGCATCAAGGATGCCGGCATTTTTGTCTTTTTCACCATGCCAGTGGAATTCTGCGCCCTGCGCGGTGAAAGTATGGGTATTCACCAGATACAGACGGTCTTCAAAGCCGGGGGCTACCTTAATAACTTTAGTTTGCTGTAAATCAGAAAGAGAACGGTTATCCATGTAGTGATTAACGATGGCGGATGTTTGCACCACGTAATCTTCTTTCATGGCCTTGCCATTTTCTTTATATTCAATGGTAACTTTATTAGCGAACTTTTGATAAAGGCCAAAAACAGGAATGCCATCGTAAGTGGCGAGTGATTCTTTGCCAACGGTATAAGTAACCGGGACCCCTTTTTCACCTTTACCATGAACGGTGACTTTAACATCCGAGATAACGTGACTATCTAATTCAATCAGTGCGGTAAGTGGGGCATTTCCATAAGGATCAACAACTATTGCGCCCAGTTTTCCTGCGGGTTGGGCGGGTTGAAAACCTGCGGCAAATGAATTTCCCACAGTTAATCCAAACGTCAGTGCCAGCGTTCCAGCGAGAAATGTTTTTCGGTATTGCGTAAACATGGATATATCTCCTTATATCACCTGTAAATATAATGATGCTGAATATATTATGTTTTTCCGATGTTAATTAATCAAAGAATAGTATTACTGATGCTGCTTTGATGATGAATCAATTAATATTGATGAGGCGTATTATTCTGCAGATTCTAATTTTTATTATTTTTGGATAGTATGAGTGAGACATTTTAAGAACAATATTTATTATTGCATTGTGTGATCTTGTCGACATAGTTTAATTTTCTATAACGATTTGGGCTATTAGCGTAGTCGCTTATTTATATGATCGAAATCATATATTTGTTTCTGGAATATGCCACTATAGGAGTAGGTCAGAATAAGGTAGTGTAAAATTTTAACGTTAAATGTTTAATGATGTTAAATATTAAGGGTAAAAGAATGTTTATTGCCTGGTATTGGATTGTATTAATTGCACTCGTTGCGGTGGGTTATTATTGTCATATGAAGCGTTATTGTCGTGCGTTCCGCCAGGACAGAGATGCGCTGCTTGAGGCGCGTAACAAACTCTTTCGTCGACCTGGCGAAGATAACGGCGCGGTTAAGGGACAGGAATAGTCCTTCGCGTTCTGCTATGGATGAGCGGATGCTGTTAAACTTGCAGGGTGGCATCCGCCCTCTGGATTAGCCGATTCCCATAGACTGGAGAATGACGAGACTTAACCCCATCACCGACATTCCGCACAATACCCCATAGCTGGGATTATTATTGGGGTCGATCTCTTTTGCCAATGGCATCAATTCATCGACGGACAGCGCGACCATAATACCTGCAACGGCCGCCATTATCGCCGCCATTACTACCGGCGAAATCAGACTACCGAGAATTAACCACGCCAGCACGCCGCCCAAGATTTCCGCCATGCCCGAAATCCCGGCCCAGAATATCGCGGTGCGTTTAGATCCCGTAGCCGCATAGACCGGACCCGCCACGGCTAATCCTTCAGGAATATTGTGTAATGCGACGGCAAGGGCGATACCAAAGCCCAGTTCGAGGTTGCTGCTGGCAGTAACAAATGTCGCAATTCCTTCCGGGAAGTTGTGCAGGCTGATGCCGAGCGTTAATAAAATCGCGGTACGCCGGATGGAACCGGGTAAAGGCTGCGTGGTTTTTTGCACCAGATCCTGAGGGTGAGCATGCGGCAGTATACGGTCGAGGCCAAAGTAGCCCAGCAGGCCCACAATAAACATCCCGTAACCCAACACCGGCGACATGCCGTCAGCCGCCAGCGCAGCAGGTAGCATCTCCATTAGAGAAATCAGTAACATGATCCCGGCGGCGAAACCTAAAGAAAAGGCAAGAACGCGATTAGAGGGTTTTTGCCCCAGCACGCCGAGAAATGCGCCGATAAACGTGGCGGCGCCTGCCAGTAAAGTCAGAAGTAAAGGTACTGACATCGACAAATCTAACTCCTTATCAATCTGCTGTCCGGGCCAGATCGTCAAAATAACTGATGATCTTCATCATGGTTATCTGAGTTCTTCATTAACCGAAAAAGCGTATTGTGATGGTATCAAAATGACTCCCTCAGTAAGGATATCATCATGTCTTCAGCTCGTATGCCAGCATTGTTTTTGGGCCACGGTAGCCCGATGAATGTTCTGGAAGATAACGTTTATACCCGTGCCTGGCAGCAACTGGGGGAAACGTTGCCGCGTCCGAAAGCCATTGTGGTGGTGTCGGCGCATTGGTTTACCCGTGGAACAGGCGTGACGGCGATGGAAGCGCCAAAAACAATCCACGATTTTGGCGGTTTTCCACAGGCTTTGTATGACACGCATTACCCGGCCCCCGGTTCACCGGAACTGGCGCAGCATCTGGTTGAGGTGCTTGCTCCGGTGCCAGTGACCTTAGACCAGGAAGCGTGGGGATTTGACCACGGCTCATGGGGGGTGCTGATCAAGATGTATCCGAATGCGGACATTCCGATGGTGCAGTTAAGCGTCGACAGTACCAAACCTGCGGCCTGGCATTTTGAGATGGGGCGCAAACTGGCGGCGTTGCGTGATGAAGGCATTATGTTGGTGGCCAGCGGCAACGTGGTACACAACCTGCGTACTGCGCGTTGGCACGGTGAGAACACGCCATACCCGTGGGCGACCTCATTCAACGATTATGTGAAGGCAAACCTGACATGGCAGGGACCGGTTGAACAGCACCCTCTGGTCAACTATCTCGATCATGAAGGTGGATCGTTATCGAACCCGACGCCAGATCACTATCTGCCGCTGCTGTATGTATTGGGCGCGTGGGATGGCAAAGAGCCGGTGACTATTCCTGTCGACGGGATTGAGATGGGCAGTTTAAGTATGTTGTCGGTACAGATTGGATGAGAAATGCCGGGTGACGGATTCGCCTCACCCGGCACAACGATTATTCGACAAAAATATGCGGATAGAAGCGCGAGAGATCCTGCGTGATCAATGCTCTGTCTTCACGAATGCCGATGCCAGCAGGTTGATCGTTAATCAGCCAGCTGCCGATCAGCATATAGCTGTCGCCAAATTTCGGGAGCTGATGGAACTGCTGGACGATCATACCTTCTTCGCCATACGGCCCTTCCACGGCTTCGATCGTTTTCCCGTTCTCAATGATGGAGACGTTAGCGCCTTCACGCGAGAAGATTGGCTTAACGACGAATTTATCCATCTGCGGATAGTCGTCTTCGGCGAAATAAGCAGGCAACAGGTTCGGATGGTTCGGGAACATTTCCCACAACAGCGGGAGTAGCGCCTTGTTGGAGATAATGCTCTTCCAGGCCGGTTCCAGCCAGCGAACGCCCGCGTCTTCAAGCTTAGTGGAGAACATTTCACGCAGCATGAATTCCCACGGATAGAGCTTGAACAGGTTAGCAATAACCTGATCCTGCATATCCGTGAACTGACCTTTTTCACCCAGGCCAATATCTTCGATATAAAGGAATTCAGTGGCGATCTCAGCCTCGGCAGCGCAATCCTGCAGGTACTGGATCGTTCCGCGATCTTCGACCGTATCACGACAGCAGGTCAGATGCAGCAACTGAAAACCATACTGTTCACGCAGCTCGGTGAAGCGCTCGATCAGCTTTTCCTGCAGACTGTTGAACTGATCGCTGCCTTCCGGCAGGTTGCCGGCATTGAGCTGATCTTCCAGCCAGATCCACTGGAAAAACGCGGCTTCGTACAGTGACGTTGGCGTATCGGCGTTGTTTTCCAGCAGTTTGGGTTCACCCGTGCCGTCCCACGCCAGATCCAGACGCGAATAAAGTGACGGCTGCTGTGTCTGCCAGGACTGACGAACAAAGCCCCAGGTATGCTTTGGAATGCGAAACTTGGTCATTAGCTCATCGCTGGCGATGACCTTTTCCACCACTTTGAGGCACATTTGATGCAGCTCTGCGGTGACCTCTTCCAGCTTTTCAACCTGAGCAAGCGTGAGCTTATAGTACGCGTCTTCACACCAGTACGGCTCGCCGTACATAGTGTGAAAGTTGAAACCGTATTCGGTGGCCTTATCGCGCCAGTCCGGGCGCTCAACAATACTGACTCTTTCCATGACCATCAGCCGCCCATTGAACGTGTGGTGGTGCCGCTGGCGCTACGCTGCATAGTGCTCTGTTTAGCCACAGATTCGCCAAATCCGCCGCGGGTGACGGTAGTGGTGGTGGCTGGTTTCGGCGCCATGGCGGTTTTCGGCACGGTCATGGTACGACCCGGCGTCGCTGCACCGTAGTTTTTACCGCTGGCATCAGTGTATTTGCCGTATGCTGGGCTGGCCGGATTTTTCGAGCTGAACAGCGGTTGCTGCGCGCCCATACCGCCGCCCATCAGTCGGCCCATCATGTAGCCTGCCATCAGCGGCATCCAGAAGCTGCCGCTGCTTTGGTTCTGCGCCTGAGCCTGGCCTTCGCCGGTCGGCGCCATACCCGCTTGCGCAGGTGCCTGTTGGCACTGACCTTCGCCGAATTCGGCGATACAGTCTTCGCGAGTGGCATATTTTGGCGCGGTGCGTTCCGCTTCTTTCAGCGCATTGTTGAACGCGGTAGTACATTCGGCGCTTTTACCCGGATTCGCTGCCGAGCAGTCGTCCGCGTTTTGATAAAGCGAAACCGTTTCGTCGCTCTTTTCACAGCCCGCGAGCATAAACACAGCGGTAACTGCCAGGGCGACAGGAGTCAGGTGGCGTGCGCTCCAGCTTTTGCGGAACGAGGCGTGATGTATCGATTTTGTCCGTTTCATTTATGTCTTCCAGGACCCAGTGGTAAATACTGCTCAGAATAGAGGATGACTGGTCGAAATTGAAGCGGGAAGAGGCGAGAATGCGTAGGAAGGGGCGGATCTTTACGTTGTCTTACGTTCAGACGGGGCCGAAGCCCCGTCATCAGCATCAATTACGGAACGGGTTGGTGCCGTTGCTGCTGGTTGTACGTGCTGCTGTCGGCTGCGCCGCCGGCGTCGTGCTGTTGGACGTATAACCATCCGCTGCGGCGTCTTGCTGCGCGTTTTGCGGGGCGATCGTATCCGGGGTAGTGGATACCGGTTTACCCAGCGTATTGTTCAGGGCCACAAGATCCTGCTCGTTCAGCGTACCGAGCGCGGATTTAACGTTTAACTGATTGATAAGATAGGTATAACGCGCATTAGCCAGCTGTTGCTTAGCGTTGTACAGCGTGGTAGTGGCATCCAATACATCCACGATGGTACGTGTACCAACGGAATAACCGGCTTCCATTGCATCCAAAGAACTTTGCGCAGAAACAACCGCTTGTTTGTACGCGTTGATGCTACTGATGGACGCATTAATGTTGTTAAACGAAGAACGAACGGTCTGCACTACGCTGCGGTGTGCGCTTTCCAGTTGTTCACTTGCGCCAACAAAATTGTACTGTGCTTGTTTCACCTGCGAGTTAACCATTCCACCCTGATAAATAGGCAGCGAGAAGGTCAGACCGATTTTGTTCTGGCCCATGTTGCTGTCGTCATACTGGGCGTTATTGTTAGTTTTGGAACCGTTGTAAGAGGTGTCAGACACACCTGTAGATGCGGTCAGGTCCAGAGTTGGTAAATGACCGTCCTGTGCCAGGCGGATCTGTTCACGCGCCAGATCCTGGCTTAAACGCGCCTGCAATAAGGTCAGGTTGCGGTTTTCCGCTTCTTTCAGCAGTGCGTTCACCGCCTGCGGTTTGTTGGTTTTAAAACCATCAACGTTCAGCGAAGCCAGTTCCGGGTAGTAGTTACCGGTTACCTGACGCAGCTGTTCCACCGCGTTATCCAGATTGTTGCGCGCGGTAACTTCGTTTGCCAGCACGGTATCGTATTGTGAACGGGCGTTCTGCACGTCAGTGATAGCGACCAGGCCAACGTTAAAACGCTGAGTGGTCTGATCTAACTGACGGTAAACCGCATCTTTCTGTGCCTGGGTGTAAGACAGCACGTCAATCGCGTTCAGTACGTTAAAATAGGCGGTGGCGGTATTCAGGATCAGCGTTTGCTGATCGGTCTGATAGGTCACGTCCTGGATGCCCGCTGATTTTTCTTGCAGCGTCAGGGCACGCCATTTTGACATATCAAAAATGGACTGAGTTAACTGCAGAGATGCGCTGGTGGCGTTGGAGTTGACGCCATTTGCATCACGGTAGCCATTGCTGTAGGTGTAATCGGCACCTAATCCCAGTTGCGGCAGTAATGGGCTACGCGCTTCGTTAATTTTTTCGAATGCAGCATCGCGATCGGCGGCGGATTTACGCAATTCCGGGTTGCTCAGGCGTGCTTGCTGATAAACCTGCATCAGGTTTTCTGCCTGGCTCAGAGTACTGAACCCCGACAGGCTCAGGCCGATAAGGATGGGGAGCAATTTCTTCATTTGCATTCCTTGTTGTGAAGCAGTATTTAGCGCTGATCAAATTGTAAAAATATTTGCTGATTCTAGCAGAATCCGCCACTGCAAAAAGTTGGCGTTACGTGCCATACGGCGTTAATTTGCATCAATTTAACACAAGGGCGTTGAAACATCAGTCAAACGACCTTGAAATTCACATTTTAAACACTATTGGTTTCAGGACAGCACAATGCGTAAACCAGACAACTTGCCAATGACTTTCACTAAAAATGATGTAGAAATTATTGCACGAGAAACGCTATACCGCGGATTTTTTTCACTGGATCTTTATCGATTCCGCCATCGCCTGTTTAACGGTGGGATGAGCGGTGAGGTAAAGCGCGAAATTTTTGAGCGCGGACACGCGGCAGTCTTGCTACCCTTTGACCCTGAGCGGGACGAAGTTGTGCTGGTCGAGCAGATCCGCATCGCGGCGTTTGATACCAGCGCCAGCCCATGGCTACTGGAAATGGTGGCCGGGATGATCGAAGAAGGCGAGAGTGTTGAAGATGTCGCGCGCCGTGAAGCGATGGAAGAAGCTGGGCTTAACGTTAAACGCGTAAAACCGGTGCTAAGTTATCTGGCAAGCCCGGGAGGCACCAGCGAACGCTCATCGATTATGGTGGGTGAAGTGGACGCCACGACCGCGAGCGGAATTCATGGTCTGGCTGATGAAAACGAAGATATTCGTGTTCATGTGGTGAGCCGGGAACAGGCTTATCAATGGGTAGAAGAGGGGATAATCGACAACGCGGCTTCTGTCATCGCCTTGCAATGGTTACAGCTGCACTATCAAGAGTTAAAAACTGAGTGGAAAAAATGAAGCGTTACACACCTGACTTCCCTGAAATGATGCGCCTGTGCGAAACCAATTATTCGCAATTGCGCCGCCTGTTGCCGCGTAATGACGCAGCCGGCGAAACAGTGAGCTATCAGGTGGCAAACGCACAATATCGGTTAACGATCGTTGAATCGACCCGATACACTACGCTTGTCGCGATCGAACAAACGGCACCGGCTGTGACTTACTGGAGCCTGCCGTCGTTAACCGTGCGTCTGTATCATGATGCGAGGGTCGCTGAAGTGTGTTCAAGTCAGCAGATCTTTCGCTTCAAAGCGCGGTATGATTATCCAAATAAAAAGTTGCATCAACGCGACGAAAAGCATCAAATTAACCAGTTTCTGGCCGACTGGTTACGGTACTGTTTAGCACATGGAGCGATGGCGATTCCGGTTTATTAGCGTCGTGAAACCTAAGGACACCATTTGGAAAGCCTGTTAACCCTTCCTTTGGCTGGTGAGGCCAGAGTCAGGATCTTACAAATTACAGACACTCACCTGTTTGCCGAAAAGCATGAAACGCTGCTGGGTGTGAACACCTGGGACAGCTATCAATCCGTACTGGATGCAATACATGCTGAGTCGCCAGAGTACGATCTGATCGTCGCGACTGGTGATTTGGCGCAGGATCAATCCGCTGCGGCTTATCAGCATTTTGCTGAGGGCATCGCAAGTTTTCGTGCGCCCTGCGTTTGGCTCCCAGGTAATCATGATTTTCAGCCTGCAATGTACAGCGCGCTGCAGGAAGCTGGCATTTCCCCGGCTAAGCGCGTCTTCATTGGCGAACAGTGGCAAATCTTGTTGCTGGACAGTCAGGTGTTTGGCGTTCCCCACGGCGAGTTAAGCGAATTTCAGCTCGAATGGCTGGAGCGTAAACTCGCCGATGCGCCTGAACGCAATACTTTGCTGCTTCTGCATCATCATCCTCTGCCTGCGGGCTGCAGCTGGCTCGATCAGCACAGTCTGCGCAATGCCGCCGAACTGGACAACGTGCTGGTGAACTACCCGCGCGCGAAGTATCTGCTCTGCGGGCATATTCATCAGGAACTGGATCTGGACTGGAACGGTCGCCGCCTGTTGGCGACGCCGTCGACCTGCGTGCAGTTTAAGCCGCATTGTTCTAATTTCACGTTAGATACCATCAGCCCCGGTTGGCGTACGCTGGAGCTATTTGCTGACGGTACGTTGCAGACTCAGGTGTGTCGTCTGCAGGGTAATCGGTTCCACCCTGATACCGCTTCAGAAGGTTACTGATGTCTACACTTCTCTATCTCCACGGATTTAACAGTTCTCCTCGTTCGGCGAAGGCATGTTTGCTGAAAAGCTGGCTGGCGGAACACCATCCGCACGTTGAGATGATCGTACCGCAGCTGCCGCCGTATCCTGCTCAGGCCGCAGAGATGCTGGAATCGATCGTTCTTGAGCATGGCGGCGAGTCGCTGGGGATTGTCGGTTCCTCGTTGGGCGGCTATTACGCCACCTGGCTGTCACAATGTTTTATGCTGCCAGCGGTGGTGGTGAATCCGGCGGTCCGGCCTTATGAACTGCTGGTCGACTATCTCGGTCAAAACGAGAACCCCTACACGGGGCAGCAATATGTGCTAGAGTCACGCCATATTTACGATCTTAAAGTCATGCAGATTGACCCGCTGGAAGCGCCGGATTTAATCTGGCTGCTCCAACAAACGGGCGATGAAGTGTTGGACTACCGCCAGGCGGTGGCGTATTACGCCTCCTGCCGTCAGACAGTGACTGAGGGCGGAAACCACGCATTCACGGGCTTCGAAGATTATTTCAACCAGATTGTCGATTTTCTTGGACTGCACAGTTTCTGACGATCAATTCGAATTGCTTATTTAAACCATGACGCAAACTTATAACGCTGATGCCATTGAGGTACTCACTGGGCTTGAGCCGGTACGCCGTCGCCCGGGGATGTACACCGATACAACCCGTCCGAACCACCTTGGGCAGGAAGTGATTGATAACAGTGTGGATGAAGCACTGGCGGGCCACGCAAAACGTGTGGACGTGATCTTACATGCCGACCAATCTCTGGAAGTCATTGATGATGGCCGCGGCATGCCAGTAGACATTCACCCTGAAGAAGGTGTTCCGGCGGTTGAGTTGATCCTCTGCCGTTTACATGCGGGTGGTAAGTTCTCCAATAAGAACTATCAGTTCTCTGGTGGTTTGCATGGGGTGGGGATCTCTGTGGTCAATGCCCTGTCGAAGCGTGTGGAAGTGAACGTACGTCGCGACGGGCAGGTGTACAACATCGCGTTTGAGAACGGCGATAAGGTGCAGGATTTACAGGTTGTCGGGACCTGCGGTAAACGCAATACCGGAACCAGCGTGCACTTCTGGCCGGATGAAACTTTCTTCGACAGCCCGCGTTTTTCCGTTTCGCGCTTAACGCATGTACTGAAAGCTAAAGCGGTATTGTGTCCGGGTGTTGAGATCACTTTTAAAGATGAGGTCAACAATAGCGAACAGCGCTGGTGCTACCAGGATGGTCTGAATGATTATCTGAGCGAAGCGGTGAATGGCCTGCCGACGCTGCCAGAAAAACCGTTTATCGGTAATTTTAGCGGTGAGACAGAGACCGTTGACTGGGCGTTGCTCTGGCTGCCGGAAGGCGGCGAGCTGTTGACCGAAAGCTATGTAAACCTGATCCCAACCATGCAGGGCGGTACGCATGTTAACGGTCTGCGTCAGGGCCTGCTGGATGCGATGCGCGAGTTCTGCGAATACCGCAATATCCTGCCGCGCGGCGTGAAGCTGTCGGCGGAAGATATCTGGGATCGCTGCGCCTACGTGCTGTCGGTGAAAATGCAGGATCCGCAGTTTGCCGGGCAAACCAAAGAGCGCCTCTCCTCGCGCCAGTGCGCGGCATTTGTCTCTGGCGTGGTGAAAGATGCCTTCAGCCTGTGGCTGAACCAGAACGTGCAGTCAGCCGAACTGCTGGCTGAGATGGCGATTTCCAGCGCCCAGCGTCGTCTGCGCGCGGCGAAAAAAGTGGTACGTAAAAAGCTGACCAGCGGTCCGGCGCTGCCGGGGAAACTGGCGGACTGTACCGCGCAGGATCTCAATCGCACCGAACTGTTCCTCGTCGAAGGTGACTCAGCGGGCGGATCGGCCAAACAGGCGCGTGATCGTGAATATCAGGCGATCATGCCGCTCAAAGGTAAGATCCTCAATACCTGGGAAGTATCTTCTGATGAAGTGCTGGCCTCGCAGGAAGTGCACGATATTTCGGTGGCGATCGGTATCGATCCGGACAGCGACGACCTGAGCCAGTTGCGTTACGGTAAGATCTGTATCCTGGCGGATGCGGACTCCGATGGTCTGCACATCGCCACGCTGCTGTGCGCGCTGTTTGTGAAACACTTCCGCACATTGGTGAAACACGGTCACGTCTACGTGGCGCTGCCGCCGTTATACCGTATCGACCTCGGGAAAGAGGTGTATTACGCGCTGACGGAAGAAGAGAAAGCGGGCGTACTGGAGCAGTTAAAGCGCAAGAAAGGCAAGCCGAACGTGCAGCGCTTTAAAGGTCTGGGTGAAATGAACCCGATGCAACTGCGCGAAACCACGCTGGATCCGAACACCCGTCGCCTGGTGCAGCTCATCATTGATGATGAAGACGATCAGCGCACCAACGCGATGATGGATATGCTGCTGGCCAAGAAGCGTTCTGAAGATCGTCGTAATTGGTTGCAGGAGAAAGGCGACCTGGCGGATCTCGAAGGATAATCCGCCCGATGGCGCTGCGCTTATCGGGTCTACGGGAGCGCTATTTGTAGGCCGGATAAGGCGTTTACGCCGCCATCCGGCGATGCGTTCTTGCCCGATGGCGCTACGCTTATCGGGCCTACGGATTATTTTTATGCCTTTTGCGATACTGGAGCGGCGTCTCGCCAATACCTTTGCCGAAGGCGCTGATAAAATACGTTACCTCTGAAAACCCTACCTTTTGAGCAACTTCCCGCACGCTGATTTCACTGTGTAACAGCGCTTCACAGGCTTTACGCAGCCGCAGAGTATTGAGATAGTCGAGAATGCTCTCGCCCGTTTCCATCTGAAAGCGGCGGGAAACATAGCTTTTTGATTTATTCAATTCCTGCGCCAGCGCCGCCAGACTAAATTTGTGGGTGTAATGCTCATCCAGCCAGAACATCACCTGGCTGGCTATTCCGCTGCTAATTTCCAGCATATTGCCATTATCTTCGGGTAACAGGCTGAATAAATTAACTAACAGGCAGGCAACGTGTTCAGTGTTAAGCGGCTTCTGAGTGGCCATTTTTTCATAACGGCTGAAAAGAAAATCAATATGTGTGTGGATATCCGCCGCGTCGACGACCCATGCTTCGCTGCCGCGCACGCTCAGATTTTGCAGATGCTGTTGAGTTTGCGGAAAGTCGCGTAGCACCTTCAACACCGCATGTTGATCGAGATGAATAATGGTACGCCGATAAACATCCCGCGCCTGCTCATCGACCCATATCTTGTGTAGGGTAAACGGCGGAAAAAAGAACATCCGTCCTGGTCGCATAGTGAACTGCTTATGGTCAACCGTGACCACGCCAAAGCCTTCTTCCACATACAGCACTTCCAGACACTGATGCCAGTGGTGGTAACGCACCGTATTGGCGAATAAACGACTGAACGATGCAATCGCATCGTTGAGGGCGATCAGCTCCAGATGTTCTTGCTGTGAGGATAAGCTCATAGTGCAATAAATTTAAATTTTTGCCGCCGAATAGTCATTTATAAACCCTATTTTTAAATTTTATCAATCGCTGTTTTATTTTAATGACAGTGGTGTGATTGGCGTAACATTTCTGCGGCTCTGCGATTCACTATTCTTTAGCCACTTAATTCAGAGGGGCAGAGTATGTGGTCAGCAACTGAAGAAAAATCAAATCCATTGTCATCACGCGAAGACGTAACGTGCGCTGTTAACGCCATTTTGCGTGCGCTGGATCAGCAGTTTCCGGCGGGACAGGCTCAGTTTTCACTTGGCAATACCTGTGCTCACTACAGCGTGGATATTGCCTGTATGGAAGGACTTTCCCGGGCGCTGTGGGGACTGTTTCCGCTGATGGCGGGCGGGGCTGATGCGCCGTATGCCGAAAAATACATTCAGGCGATAAAACTTGGCACCGACCCGCAAAGTCCACACTACTGGGGTGATACCGGCCCGTACGATCAGCGCCTGGTCGAGATGGCGGCATATGGTCTGGGTCTGGCATTGTTACAGACGCAACTGACGGACTGTTTCTCCCTGCGTGAACGCGAAAATTTGCACCGCTGGCTGAACCAGATAACCGATGCACAAATGCCGGACAGCAACTGGAACTACTTTGCGATTATCGTTCAGCTTGGCTTCAAGCGGGCGGGTCTGCCTTATGACCAGGCTGCTATCGATCGCCGTTTTGAGCTGATGGAAGCCTATTATCTTGGCGACGGCTGGTATTCCGATGGTCCCGGGCGTCCAAAAGATTACTACATCTCAATGGCCTTCCACTTTTATGGCCTGTTGTATGCCACCCTAAGCCCCGATGATGCCGATCGCGCCGCCACTCTGCGTGAGCGCTCGCGTCTGTTTGCCGAAGATTTCATTTATCTGTCCGCAGCAGACGGCGCATCGGTGCCGTTTGGTCGCAGCCTGACCTACCGCTTTGCCATGGTTGCGTTCTGGAGCGCAGTAGCGTTTGCTGAACTGGATGTCTTTTCGCCAGGCGTCATTAAAGGCGTAATCCTACGTCATCTGCGTTGGTGGCAGAAGCAGCCGATTTTCGATCGTGATGGCATTCTGACACTGGGGTTTGCCTACCCGAACCTGGCGATGTGCGAAGATTACAACTCGCCGGGATCGCCCTATTGGGCATTGAAGGTCTTTTTGATCCTCGCTCTGCCCGAGAAGCATCCCTTCTGGCAGGCTGAAGAGCAGGCCTTACCCGTACTTGATGAAAAACGGGTGATTACGCATGCTGCGCAGATCATGCAGCACAGTGAGCATTCTGAACATGTCACGATGCTGACCTCAGGCCAGCTTGAACTGAACAATTACGTCAATACCGAAGCCAAATACACCAAATTCGCCTACTCCAGCCGTTTCGGTTTCACCATTGAGCGTGGCCGTTACGGCATCAAACATGCGGCCTGTGACTCTATGCTGCTGTTGGCAGACGGCGATGGCTACTATCGTGGCCGTCGTCAGTGCGATGACGTTCGGGTTGATGAGAATTTTATCTGGTCCCGCTGGTCTCCCTGGCATGACGTTACCCTTGATACATGGCTGGTCCCGTTTGGTGAGTGGCATCTTCGTTTGCACCGTATTCACAGCGCGCGAAGCCTGCAAACGGTGGAAGGGGGATTTGCGGTAATGAAAGCCGAGCCTCAGCTACGCGATCGCGGCTGTCTCATTGCGGCACGTAATGGAACCAGCGTTATCGTTGATCTTTCACCGTCCATAGTTTGTCAGCCTGGCAACGTGGTCACGCCGCCAAACAGCAGCATCATGTTCCCTGAATGCGCCTCGATCCCTGTGCTTACCGCCGAAATCCCACAGGGCGAAAGCTGGCTTTGCTGCGCCGTAAGCGCAAGTGGACAACAAATACAGTACGCCGCCGTTCCGTTGCTTTCTATCAACAATAGCCAGGTTGTTATTCAGCAGCCTGAAAGTGCACGCCAGTTGTCGTTCTTTTTATAGCGAGGATGGTATGAAAAATAGTTCAATGGGAAATCGCACTGAATATTATAAAATAAGTAGTTTTATATTCCTCTATTTCTTTACGTGGTCTGCAAGTATTGGTCTGCTGGCTATCTGGTTAGGGCAAAAAGCGCAATTGAGTGGTACGGTGATCGGCACCGTATTTGCCGTGAATGGTATTTTTTCGGTTATTCTGAAACCTATTTATGGCTATATTCTCGATAAAATAGGGATGAGTAAATATCTGCTCTATTTTGTCGTGGTGATGTCTGCACTAATGGCACCCTTTTTTATTTATGTCTATCAGCCATTATTACTGTCCAATACAATGCTGGGCATTATCGTTGGCGCGATTTACTTAAGCTTTGCGTGGTATGCCGGGGTGGCTGCCTGTGAATCGTATTCCGATCGCTACAGCCGCCTGAACGGCATGGAGTTTGGGCAAATCCGCATGTGGGGGTCACTTGGCTGGGCAGTGGCGTCATCGTTCTCTGGCCTGCTATTTAACCTCTCTCCGGCCTATAACTTTATGCTCGGCAGCGTGGCGTCGGTGGTGATGCTGGTTGTTCTGCTGAGTCTGAAAGTCAATGTCAATGCGGCCAACGCCTCGCAGGTGTTAACCAAAGAGAAAATCGCCCCGGCGGATGTGTACGCCCTGCTGCGAAATCGCAAATTCTGGGCTTTCTGCCTGTATGTTGCAGGCGTAGCGTGGATGATGTTCATCGCTGAGCAGCAGTTCTCCCGCTACTTCGTTACTTTCTTCTCGGATGTGCATGAAGGGAACGCCGTGTTTGGCTATCTGGGGACCGTGCAGTCGGGAATGGAATTTGTCATGTACATGGTCATCCCGTTATTCGTCAATTATGTTGGCGCGAAGCGTGGCCTGCTGATTGTTGGGCTGCTGGTGGGCGCACGGTTGGTTATCTCCGGTCTGTGCGACTCTCATCTGCTCATTTCTGTGCTGAAACCGCTATACGGTCTGGAGATCTGTTTATTACTGGTTTCCGTCTTTAAATATATTGCCGAGCATTTTGATAAACGGGTAAATGCGACCATGTATTTACTGGGTTATCAGGCCATGCTGTATGTCGGTAACGTGGTAGTTTCATCACCTGCTGGATTAATGTATGACCGGATCGGTTTTGAGAAGACATATATCATTATGGGCATTGTGGCGCTGACCTTTACATTGATATCGGCATTTACTTTATCTGCCTGTCAGAGCAAACAAGGCAAAAATATCGCTCTCGATATTGCTGAAAATAATCCTGCAAAATAATTTACGTAATAAGGATCCGAAATATGTTAAATCATATCGTTGAGGAATCGTTGCGCGCATTTCCTGGTAGCCCGGTCAATCCCGGCAGCTTTCAGGATCAAATGCGTTGCGCCCGGGAACATGTCCTCGAATTGATTAGCCGTCATTTAACGGAGTTCGGTGAACAATTTCCTGCCGAAACCTGTGTGCAAGGTTATTACCCGCTGACAGAGAATGTGGAATGGACGACCAGCTTCTGGACCGGGCAGTTATGGCTGGCGTGGGAAATGAGTGGTGAGAGCAAATTTCGTGAGATGGCGGAGAAACATGTGCGTTCGTTTGGCTTGCGTATTGCCGGACGCCACGATACCAACACCCACGACCTGGGATTCCTCTACACACTTTCCTGCGTGGCGGCCTGGCGATTGACGGGTAATCGTGATGCGCGAGGGTTTTCCCTGATGGCGGCAGAAGCGCTGTTGGAGCGTTTTCATGAAAAGGCGCAGATCATCCAGGCATGGGGCGATCTTCGTGATCCCGAGCAGGCCGGGAGGATGATTATCGACTGCAATATGAATCTGCCGCTGTTGTACTGGGCAAGCGAGCAAACGGGCGATCCGCGTTTTGCGAATGCGGCAAAGGCCCACGTTGCGCAGGCAGCAAAATACCTGATCCGCCAGGATGCGTCGACCTTCCACACCTACTATATGGACGTGCAAACCGGCGCGCCGCGTTACGGTAATACCCAGCAGGGTTATGCCGACGATTCATGCTGGTCACGTGGGCAGGCATGGGGAATTTATGGTTTTCTGCTGAGCTATATTTACACCGGCGATAACCAGATGGTGCAACTGTCGAAAAAGTTGGCCAACTATTTTCTTAATCGTCTGCCGGAAGATGCCGTTTGCCATTGGGATCTGGCATTAGTCGGGACAGATGCGCTGCGCGATTCATCTTCGGCAGCGATTGCCGTCTGCGGACTGCTGGAGCTGATTAAACATCTGCCGGTGACCGACCCGGATCGCGAGCGCTATCTGCAGTGGGCGATGGGGATTATGTCTTCACTGACCAGGCACTATCTGATGGGCAAAGATGAGCAGGGGAACGGTATACTGAAACACTCGGTGTATCACCTGTCGAGCAACAAAGGGGTCGATGAGTGCGCAAGCTGGGGGGATTATTTCTACGTTGAGGCGTTAATGCGCTTCACTCAGAGCTGGAAGCTTTACTGGTAAAGAATGCCCGGTGGCACTGCGCTTACCGGGCCTGAGGATTGCGGTATAAGCCGGATACGTCTGTTGGTGGCGTTATCCGGCAAATCGACAAACTTAAATGCCAGACTCAAGAATACGAATATTCATGTCCAACACATCGCCTTTGACGGCTTCGCTGTAGGCTTTCATATGCGGGGTCTGCAAATGCGCTTCAAGGTGGGCGATGCTTTCCCACTGTTCAATCATGACGATTGAATCCGGGGCTGTCGTCTGAAAACTGACGCCAGCAGCATGATCGACCATCGGCGCGTAGCCGTGGCAGCCTTCTTCTTTCAGTACGGTCGGAACGATTTTAGCAAACTGATCCAGTACCGCCTGGCGGTGATGTTGACCTGGACGTGTACGGATTTCTGCAATAACGGTAAGCATGGTTAACTCCTTCTAATTCCAGGTTACCAGTTAACCAAAAATTTCGTTCAGATGCTTGCGATATTCTGCGATATAACGCGGGACATCCGGCATTTTAATCACATCATTGGTGATAAAGGTCGGCAGCGCTTCCATTCCCAGGAACTGGTTTGCTTTATGGAACGGGAGATAAACGCCATCAACCCCAACGCCATGGAAGAACTGGTCTTTTTCAGTGAAGGCTTCCATCGGTGCGTTCCAGGTCAGAGACAGCATGTATTTTTTGCCCTGAATCAGTCCGCCGGAACCGTATTTTTTTGACGCATCTGAACGCGTGCGACCATCGCTGGCGTACAGCGTACCGTGCCCGGCAGTGAACACGTCATCGATGTATTTCTTCACCGTCCACGGCGCGCCCATCCACCAACCCGGCATCTGCCAGATAACGGTGTCTGCCCAGACGAAGTTCTGCACTTCTGCCTGCACGTCATAATCGCTGTCAGCGCGTACGACTCTAACATCATGCCCGAGGTCGCGCAGGATACCGTCCGCGACCTCGGTCAGGGTGTCATTCAATTGCCCATTAGAGTGGCCAAATTTTTTCGCACCGTTGATAATCAGGATATTGCTCATTTTGTGTCCTCAAAGAATAACGTTTGAGGCCGATTCTACGCTGATGATCGGTACGGTGAAATTAGCAAAATGTGCAAAGTCTTTTGCTGACCGCGCAATAATAACGCAGTTACCAACTGATTTTAGCTTCAAAGCCACCTTGCGGCGCATTACCAAACGAGGCTGACATTCCGTGTAAGGTCGCGATGCGACGAACAATTGACAACCCCAGACCACTGCCGGTCACGCTTTGCCCTGGTGGGCGATAAAAGCGTTCTCCAATGTGCATCAGAACTTCCGGCGCAATACCAGGACCATTATCTTTGACGCTAAAATTGCGGGCGTTGAGCGTCACTTCCACAATGCTTCCCCGGGGACTATAGCGAATCGCATTATCCAGCAGATTTCGCACCATCAGGCTGAGTAACAGCGGTTGCCCGGTACATGTGATGCCATGCGCGTTAATCTGCAAACGTACGTCAATATGCGCCTGCTGGGCCGAATGGTAGATATCCATCACCGCAGATTGCAGCAACTCCTCCAGCGAGATTTCCGCCACATCCTGAAGATTGTCGAGGGAGTCAAGGCGCGAAAGCGTCAGTAACTGATCGACCAGACGCGTAGCGCGATCGATCCCGGCCTGCATCTGCATTAAGGCTTTTTGCCGTGCCTGCGGGTCATCGTCAGACAGTTGCGCCACTTCGGTTTGCACTTTCAGCGCCGTCAGCGGACTACGCAGCTCGTGAGCGGCATCTGAAGTAAAGCGCCGTTCACGTACCATGGTGGTATGAATACGAGTGAAGAGTTGGTTGAGTGATTCAACCAGCGGGCGAACCTCGCCAGGAATGCCTTTCAAACTGAGCGGTTCTTCTGATTCCGGGTCGCGTAAACGTAGCGCCTGCGCCAGTTTTTTCAGTGGCTTAAGTTCAAGACTTAACAACACAATCAGGATCAACAGCATCAGCGGCAGAGCGACCAACCACGGCACCAATTGTGCTGTCACAATCGCTAAAGCCATATCTTCACGATATTCCCATTCCTGGCCGACAACGATTCGATACTTTTTATCTGCGGAAGTCAGCCAGACAAAACGCCATTTATCGTTGTCGCCATTCAGATAGCCATCGTCAAAACCTTCCCGGCGATAGCTATAGGGAATGTACTGGCCATTGTCGCCATCGTGAAGAACCATTTTCCCTTCTGGCGTGTAGGCCGCAAAGGTCAGTACATCGTCGTCAATATGACCATGTTTGAATTTTTTCGGGGTATGCGCGATACGTTCAGAGGCTTTGAGTTCATCAAGATCCAGCGTGACAAGACGCTTGGCGAACAGCATTTGCTGCGTGTCGAACATCTCATTCACGTTATCGGTGGTTTGCTTCCAGGCGACAAAGCTGGAAATCAGCCAGGTCACTAAAACCAAAATCATGAAGATAAGCGTTAGCCTGACGCGCAGGCTGAGGCGTTGTGCGAATTTCATGCGTCACCCAGGGTGTAGCCAATGCCATGCACGGTACGGATAAAGTCGCTGCCGAGCTTACGGCGTAAGTGATGGACGTGTACTTCAACCGCATTGCTGGAGACGTTTTCGTCCCAGGTATACAGTTTTTCCTCAATCAGTTTACGGGGCAGGACGCGGCCCTTGTTGCGCATAAGCAGCTCCAACAGCGCGAACTCTTTGGGCTTAAGAGACAAAGGTTCGCCCGCCGCCGTGGCGACCAGCGCGCCGGGATCGAGCGTCACCTCGCCATGGCGCAATGTGTTGCTGGCCTGGCCGCTGGCACGACGCACCAGCGCCTCCAGCCTGGCGGCAACTTCGATCAACGCGAAGGGCTTACACAGATAGTCGTCCGCGCCCAGACGTAAGCCTTCAACGCGTTCCGCCAGCGCGTCGCGGGCGGTCAGAATCAGCACCGGTTCCTGCTTCCCGTTGGCTCGCCACTCGCGCAGGATGTCTCGTCCGTCTATGCCTGGCAGCGTCAGGTCGAGGATTACCGCATCATACGGGGCACTGTAGAGTGCTTCTTTCCCCTGACGTCCTTCGGTAAACCAGTCGATGCTAAAACCCATTTTACTCAGACCGGTTTTAAGGCCATCGCCGATCAACGTATCATCTTCAACCAGTAAAATGCGCATATATTCTTCCCTGCGATAACTCTCTTTGCCGTCAGTAAACCTTGTCGCCGCCGCATCTGTACAGCAAAAAAGAATCTTTTTTTTCCTTAAGAACTTGTTAAGGATTAACTTATTTAATAGTCGTAAACCAACATGAAAGGGAGACATGACGATGAAAAAATTAGCAGCACTGGTTGCCGTAATGGCACTGTGTTCCGCACCTGTTCTGGCAGCGCAACAGGGCGGCTTCTCTGGGCCAACGACGACCACACAAAGCCAAAGCGGTGGGTTTGTTGGCCCGAACGGCAGCATCACGACGGTAGCAAGTGCTAAATCGCTGCGTGATGACGCGTGGGTTACCCTGCGTGGGAACATCGTTGAGCGTATTTCCGACGATCTGTATGTGTTTAAAGATGCGACCGGCACGGTGAATGTGGATATTGACCATAAGCGCTGGAACGGCGTAACCGTAACGCCGCAGGATGTGGTTGAGATCCAGGGCGAAGTGGATAAAGACTGGAACTCCGTTGAAATCGACGTGAAACAGATTAGCAAAGTTGCTAAATAATCCCCATCAGGGCCGCATTCGCGGCCCTTTTCTTAGAGCTAGTCTTAATCCCAGTTGCCATAGGGGTAGGTTTTACCGTTGATAAATGCCTGCGTTGACGGGAGGAAGGTAAAACTGCCGCCCGGGACGACGTAGTCTTTACACAGGGTCAGGTCCTTGCCGGAGCGGGTTGTTTGTTTCAGGGGCGTGACCGGCAGGCTGGGGCGTCCGGCGACATCGGAAAACCAGATTTTGACCTTGCCGCCGGGAGACAGGCCAAACACCATACTGTCGTACCAGACGGTCTCGCCATACCAGGTATGATCGGCAGGTGTTTTCATCCTCAGCCAGGTTTCGGGGCCGAAGACGGCGCTAGTTTCATAGGTCTGCTGGTCAATATAGGAATCCCAGCAGAAGACAATGTACTGCGGAGGTTTTTTGACTTTGTTGAAATTAACGCTGCCGCCAAAGATCACATCAGTCCACTTGTCCACGGATTCAGAGTCACGAGAGGTTGGGTCAAGCGTGTTAAAGGTATACAAGTAACCATCGGTATCGATCACCCGGACATGAAGCGCTTCTGCTGGCAACTCATAGGGGGTGATAAAAGAAAAATTCCACTTACCGTAAGGTAGAGTCCAATCCCCGCTGGCGGCCTGTTTTGACTGTAAAGG
>NZ_SZXM01000079.1:0-607 GCF_005281355.1 Citrobacter sp. wls615
CTTTTTTAGCTGTGGCTAATACATCAGCTGCTTTTGCTGCGTCATTAGGAACTTCTTTGCTATAGGTGGTACTGCCGTCTGCGTTAACAGCCCCCCCCTTAGTAAAGCCAGCCAGGGTCAGGCTGTCGGCAGTCGCCGCTTTGTTATCCACTTCACCTTTACCGTTCACGTTGAAACCAGTCAAACCCAACGTAGAGGAAGTAATTTCTTTCAGGTCGATGGTGATGGTTTCGCCGTCGTTCGCACCAACCTGAATTTTCATGGAGCTGTCGGACGCCAGTACTTTCACACCGTTAAACTGAGTCTGACCGGAAACACGGTCAATTTCGCTCAGGCGCTGTGTGATTTCATTCTGGATGGAGTCCAGGTCAGACTGGGAGTTGGTGCCGTTGGTTGCCTGAACGGACAGTTCACGCACACGCTGCAGGTTGTTGTTGATTTCGGACAGTGCACCTTCAGTCGTCTGCGCGATGGATATACCGTCGTTGGCGTTACGGGAAGCCTGGGTCAGGCCTTTAACGTTGGCAGTGAAACGGTTAGCAATCGCCTGACCAGCAGCATCGTCTTTCGCGCTGTTGATACGCAGACCGGAAGACAGACGCTCGAT
>NZ_SZXM01000076.1:0-644 GCF_005281355.1 Citrobacter sp. wls615
AAGCTTTCAGCTTTGAGCCAGTTATTAAAACCCCTTTTGATTTGTTAAAACACCTTGCGGTCTGGCAACTGCAAGAGTCAAACAAGAAATCAAAAGGGGGTCCCAATGGGGGACGAAAAGAGCTTAGCGCACACCCGATGGAACTGTAAATATCACATAGTCTTTGCGCCCAAATACCGAAGACAAGCATTCTACGGGGAGAGACGCAGGGCGATAGGCAGCATCTTAAGAAAGCTGTGTGAGTGGAAAAACGTGCGGATTCTGGAAGCGGAATGCTGTGCAGATCATATCCATATGCTTGTGGAAATCCCGCCCAAAATGAGCGTATCCGGCTTTATGGGGTATCTGAAAGGGAAAAGCAGTCTGATGTTGTATGAGCAGTTTGGTGATATGAAGTTTAAATACAGGAACAGGGAGTTCTGGTGTCGTGGGTATTACGTGGATACTGTGGGTAAGAACACGGCAAAGATACAGGAATACATAAAGCACCAGCTTGCAGAGGATAAAATGGGCGAGCAGTTATCGATCCCTTATCCAGGTAGCCCGTTTACGGGCCGTAAGTAACGAAGTCTGATGCAAATGTCAGATCGTATGCGCCTGTTAGGGCGCGGCTGGTAACAGAGCCTTATAGGCGCATCAGAAAA
>NZ_SZXM01000077.1:0-650 GCF_005281355.1 Citrobacter sp. wls615
ACCGTACTGGCTAAAACCTACGGCGGTGCTGCTCGTGCATTCGACCAGATCGATAACGCGCCGGAAGAAAAAGCGCGTGGTATCACCATCAACACTTCTCACGTTGAATATGACACCCCGACTCGCCACTACGCACACGTAGACTGCCCGGGCCACGCCGACTATGTTAAAAACATGATCACCGGTGCTGCGCAGATGGATGGCGCGATCCTGGTTGTTGCTGCGACTGACGGCCCGATGCCGCAGACTCGTGAGCACATCCTGCTGGGTCGTCAGGTAGGCGTTCCGTACATCATCGTGTTCCTGAACAAATGCGACATGGTTGATGACGAAGAGCTGCTGGAACTGGTAGAAATGGAAGTTCGTGAACTTCTGTCTCAGTACGATTTCCCGGGCGACGACACGCCGATCGTTCGTGGTTCTGCTCTGAAAGCGCTGGAAGGCGAAGCAGAGTGGGAAGCGAAAATCATCGAACTGGCTGGCTTCCTGGATTCTTACATCCCGGAACCAGAGCGTGCGATTGACAAGCCGTTCCTGCTGCCTATCGAAGACGTATTCTCCATCTCCGGTCGTGGTACCGTTGTTACCGGTCGTGTAGAGCGCGGTATCATCAAAGTTGGTGAAGAAGTTGAAATCGTTGGTATCAAAGA
>NZ_SZXM01000074.1:0-709 GCF_005281355.1 Citrobacter sp. wls615
GGGGGGGGGAACAAATCGCCGCTTTCAGCTAATCAAGTGGATAGTTTTTTGCCTCATACTGCATAATCAGCGTAGACAGTTCATCCAGTTTTCTGGCTTCCTCAGAACCATCCGGCGGGTCGAGATCGTAAAGCGGTGAGACTTCTTTTAGAGCAGCGTAATATTCCTGTTCATTTTTTATCATGACGGAAGCGTTCCTTATGCTGATGGCAAGACGCCAGTTTATCGCATGCGAAAAAAATTTCTTTTCAGAGCAGTAGTAAACAACCGTGAACCCTGACATGCCCACGAAACCCGGACTCATTTTGCGGTAAGAGACAAGTAAGGTGCATGAGCCATTGCATAACCGCAGAGCTTGTCCGTCCTATAACATCGCAGACGATTTGTCGTGTGTAACTGGTGAGGAAACAGTACGACCATCCGCTTTGCATAATTGCTTACGACTGCATGACGATAATAGGACAGAAGCAATTGTGGCTGCAAAGGCTTTGGCGTTCATGTTTTTAACGGTAACTCCGGGAAGTGACAAAACTTGTTTTGGTGCTGACCGGGGTTGGCCAAGCCGCGCAGCCATTGATTATAGGTTTGGGGCTAATCCGGCGCGGCAGCTTCACCAGAGCCGTCCTGACGGACGATGACCTGATGGCTGGGTTTTCCTGTGCCAGAATGCTGGATTCTCTCTTACGCCTTACTGGTGCGCATAATGTAT
>NZ_SZXM01000075.1:0-872 GCF_005281355.1 Citrobacter sp. wls615
GCCATTCCCGCGGAGAGACTCGCCAGCATGCTGATGGTCTGCTTTTCCGCTTCGCTCAGCTCACTGACCCGCTTATCCGGGTACATCGCCTCCATTATCGCTTTTGCCACCAGCTCGCCCGAAACGGCCCCTGCCGCTCCCGCCGCCGCGCTGTTTCCCTGCATCGCCGCTGCCGCGCCACCCAGTATCGCATGCGCTATCAGCGCCGCCTCATCGCTTAATCCCGAATCATGACCAATAATATTCGCCAGGTACGGGGCCGATGCCCCCGCCAGCGCCGCGCCGGCATCTCCGCCCGCCAGCCCCTGAAGCGCTGCCGTCGCTGCCTGAATTCCACGCTGAAAATCACTCCCCGTACCATATTCCGCCTGTGCATCACGCCAGGTCTGCGTCTCTTTCAGCTCTTCCACCGTTTTATCCGGGTAAACCTTCCGCGCTTCCTCCAGCGCATTCAGCTCCCCCTGCGTCCGCGCGATATCCGCCGCCTGGCTGCCGATATCCCCGATGAGACTCACTTCCTGCAGCCGCTTCTGCTCTTTCTCTTTGTCAAAAATCGGGCTGATGCTGTCGTTCGCATGCTCCGCGTCACGGCTCAGACCCGCCACATCCTGCTGCTGATTCGCCGCGTCGCGAACCGCTATTGTCCCGCCCGCTACCGCCGCCTGCGTCGTCCCGTCCGCATGACCGCTGTTGCCCCCGACCGTGACCATCCCGACCGGCATGTTGCCTTTGAACCCGCCGCCCGTGTCTCCGGTGCCAGCGCTCATGCCGGCTCCCGCATGACTGACCGTAAAGTCCGCTTCGTTATGAATATCCCTGAAACCCAGCGTTCCGGTGTCCAGGCTGTTTTTATCCGCCGTCGCCGTTGAGGC
>NZ_SZXM01000072.1:0-1177 GCF_005281355.1 Citrobacter sp. wls615
GTATTCAAGAGAGGGCGTAAACATGGGCTTTCCTTCACCAGCTACCGACTATATAGAGCAGCGGGTTACGCCAGCCAGTGTCTGCATGACTCCCGACAGTCGCATCCTCGAGACGTCGGCGGGTTATGCGATCATCGTCCCGGTCACGCGCCCACAGCAGGGTGATGCGCTGTTGATTCTGTCCGGAGGTCGGACGCAGTTTGCGAAGCTTAGGGGGAAAGCGTTAATCACGGATGACGGCGAAGCGATCGAAGGTGATGCAGCTGAAGAGGCTGAGGTTATGAGGCGGGTGACGCACTTTATCAACAGCACTGATGCTGCGATATCTCTTGAGGCGGCATTGGCGCAGTTTTGAGACATATGTACGATAGAAAAATTCCGAAGATTGGCAATAGATCTCTTTATATTTGCATTCAAATTTTGTTTATTATGTATTTACATAACGTAAATTTATAAAATTTAATAAAAACAACTCAGCTTGCTTATTTTTAAAGATGCATTTAATATATATGTTATAAATTGCAAAGCTCATTAAGGGATTCCCCAGTGAATATTGATAAAATGAAGATCCAGCATGCCGAGATTATCCATAAAATTAGCCGCCTCAGGGAGCTTAGCCTGGCGGGTGTGACGGCTCATGCGCAAGAAATCGCTCAAACCGTTATCAGTATGAGTTCTGTGATTAAAGTACACCTTTCTGCCGAAGATCAGTTTTTATATCCTTATCTGGAAAAGGTGAACGATCAAAAGCTAAAAACAATGAGCGTAAATTTTCAGCGCGAGATGGCTGATATTGTTGCCGAGTATGAAAAGTTTTCCCGTCGCTGGAATACGGCAAATAAGCTTATCAATTGTGACGAGGCATTTCGCCGCGACGCGAATGTAGTGTTGCGCAAGGTGCATGAACGAATGCAGCGCGAGGATCATAATTTTTATCCGCTGGTAGAGCAGCTTTAAAAAAGGGCGGCAATGGTTCATCCAATACGGGAATTTGGTTTCCCGTATCCAGAAAGGTATGAAAAGGACTTGGTAAAAGCTGGCACTACTCCGAAACTAACCACATATCGGATTCTTCAAACATTTCCTCCAGCATGCGGTTCAGCTTCTCCCGATCGCTTTTGCTGGCATCGCTGTTTAAGCCGTTCGCCTGCATCGGCTTAACCTTCACTTCTGCATC
>NZ_SZXM01000073.1:0-1196 GCF_005281355.1 Citrobacter sp. wls615
GGAAGGTGCGAATAAGCAGGTCATTTCTTCCCAAGCTGACTCGCTGATTAAAATTTCGCGGATCTGGGCCGATTTTTTTCCCGCAAACACATCGAATCAGCCTATTTAGGCTATTTTTTCCACCATTTCTGGCGTTATTTCCGGTTTTTACTGAGATCTCTCCCACTGACGTATCATTTGGTCCACCCGAAACAGGTTGGCCAGGGTGAATAACATCGCCAGTTGGTTATCGTTTTTCAGCAGCCCCTTGTATCTGGCTTTCACGAAGCCGAACTGCCGCTTGATGATGCGAAACGGGTGCTCCACCCTGGCACGGATGCTGGCTTTCATGTATTCGATGTTGATGGCCGTTTTGTTCTTGCGCGGATGCTGCTTCAAGGTTTTTACCTTGCCGGGACGCTCGGCGATCAGCCAGTCCACATCCACCTCGGCCAGCTCCTCGCGCTGTGGCGCTCCTTGGTAGCCGGCATCGGCTGAGACAAATTGCTCCTCTCCATGAAGCAGATTACCCAGCTGATTGAGGTCATGCTCGTTGGCCGCGGTGGTGACCAGGCTGTGGGTCAGGCCACTCTTGGCATCGACACCAATGTGGGCCTTCATGCCAAAGTGCCACTGATTGCCTTTCTTGGTCTGATGCATCTCCGGATCGCGTTGCTGCTCTTTGTTCTTGGTAGAGCTGGGTGCCTCAATGATGGTGGCATCCACCAAAGTGCCTTGGGTCATCATGACGCCTGCTTCGGCCAGCCAGCGATTGATGGTCTTGAACAATTGACGGGCCAGTTGATGCTGCTCGAGCAGGTGGCGGAAATTCATGATGGTGGTGCGATCCGGCAGGGCGCTATCCAGGGATAATCGGGCAAACAGGCGCATGGAGGCGATTTCGTACAGGGCATCTTCCATGGCACCGTCGCTCAGGTTGTACCAATGCTGCATGCAGTGAATACGCAGCATGGTCTCCAGCGGATAGGGCCGTCGGCCATTGCCCGCCTTGGGATAAAACGGCTCGATGACAGCGGTCATATTCTGCCATGGCAGAATCTGCTCCATGCGGGAGAGGAAAATCTCTTTTCGGGTCTGACGGCGCTTAGTGCTGAATTCACTATCGGCGAAGGTGAGTTGATGGCTCATGATGTCCCTCTGGGATGCGCTCCGGATGAATATGATGATCTCATATCAGGAACTTGTTCGCACCTTCC
>NZ_SZXM01000031.1:0-1294 GCF_005281355.1 Citrobacter sp. wls615
GGTATGAACCGGAAACATGGGTAACACTTTAGACCGGATACATGGGTAACAGTTATAACTGGCATAGAAGAGGAGACTCGCTATGCCCTGGACTGAGACCCGACCTATGCAACGCCTCGATTTTATCCGTGCCTGCCATGCAGGTACGGACTCTTTCTCCGCTCTTTGCCGTCTCTTCGGCATCAGTCGAAAAACCGGTTACAAATGGCTTCAGCGTTTTGACCCCTCTGACCTGTCATCTCTCTCTGACCGGTCGCGTGTTCCGCACTCCCACTCCCGGACAGTTCCTGATTATATCGCTGCACAACTTACGGCCCTGAGGCAAAAACACCCGGACTGGGGCCCTAAAAAACTGCGGATGTGGATGCTCAACCATCATGTCGATTTTACCGTACCTGCTGCCAGCACTATCGGCGATATTCTCAAGCGCGAAGGCCTGGTTCCGGATAAAAAGCGGAAACGCAGAACCCCGGGCAATCGCCAGCCCCTGACGACCATCAGCGAGAACAATCAGGTCTGGAGCGCTGATTTTAAAGGCAAGTTCAGGCTGCTGAGCAGAGAGTACTGCCATCCCTTCACCCTGACCGACAATCACAGCCGGTATCTTCTGAGCTGCCGGGGAACAGACCGGGAGAGCGAACCCTTCGTCAGAAAGTGCCTGACAGATGCCTTCCTGGAATACGGTCTGCCGGAAGTACTCAGAACCGATAATGGTCAGCCCTTCGCGGGAACAGGGATAGCCGGATTAAGTCGTCTTGCCGTCTGGCTAATCAAGCTGGGCATCAGGCCGGAGCGTATCAGAAAGGGGCATCCGGAAGAAAATGGCCGTCATGAGCGAATGCACCGCTCGCTGAAAAGTGCGGTGAAACAGGGCAACACCTTCATGACGATGGAAGAACAACAGCGGTGGTTCAGTGACTACCGGGAAGAATTTAACCACGAAAGGCCGCATGAAGCCCTGGCGGGTGCAACGCCCGGAACGGTATGGCAACCCTCGAACCGACACTGGGATGGCCGTGTTCCTGAATATGCTTATCCGGAAGGAGGTACGGTTTACAGGGTGAAATCGAGGGGGACACTCTATATGGGGAAAAAGGGGACGGTATTCCTGAGTGAAGCGCTGACTGGCGAATACATCATGCTGGAAGAACAGGATGATGGCCTTGAGGCCATCATCTTTAATGGAATAACACTTGCGTACTACGACCGAAAAACCGAGAGTGTGCTCCGGATAGACTGAAAAGTGTTACCTATGTTCCCGGTCTGATCTGTCACCTATGTATCCGGTCATACA
>NZ_SZXM01000032.1:0-1415 GCF_005281355.1 Citrobacter sp. wls615
TAACACCGTTCACTTAAGATGTTTTGAGTGAACGGGATACTGGGTTTTTGAGATTCGAACGGTCCTTTTTTTGGGCCGTTTTCTCTTTTCTGGCAGGATAAATTGTTTCACATTCTCCCGCATTTTCTTCAGCTTCGTCGGGATTGTCCCCGGTTTGCACAGTGAGCACCAGATGAGTTCATCCTGGATCAACCTCATCGCCATCACGAAGCTTATTCTCAGTGGTGACACCTCCGCTTCCCGTGCTATCTGACTCATCTCCATTCTGATCAGGTTATAGGCCGTCAACAGACCCCATATTTCCTGGTTAATTCCGCTCACTTTCTGACTGCGTAATAGCGTGGCTGTACTCAACTGGAACTGTTTCAGCTCTCCGTAGCCGTTTTCTATGCTCCACCGCTCCTGATACACATAACGTAACGCGTCTGCCGGATACTGCTCCGGCTCGGTCAGAGAACTGATAAAACCTTTGTAATCGCCTGATTCATCTTCACATTCTATTAGCCGGGCCCGCCAGTATTCAGGCAGCGAGCTGTCCTGTTTTCTGGCCTGCGGGGAGACCTGCATTTCCACAAGATGGTCTCCCTCACCGAAGGTTTCGACTACCCGGTATTTCGTATTTCCCTTCAGGGGCACCAGCCAGTGCGCCTCATGCTTTCTGCGCTGCCAGTTAATCAGTAATTCTGCTGATAAGTAGCAGCGGTCAAACAGGGTCAGGCTTTTCGCCTGCGGCGATAGCTGCTTCGCGTAACTGACTTCACCGGTATTGGCCGGACCGAATTTCACGTCATGGATCAACCGGCTGCGCAGTGACATCATGGCGCATAACCTGACCATCGGATACTCAGTGTGTCTGTCCGGACGATGCTTTATGTATTCAAAATGGTCTGCAAGTTCGGGCATATCGGGAGTGCGAAAAAGCGTCCCATCAACGGCAAACAGCCGGAGCCCGTGCCAGAGGTCATCCTTATCTTCCTGTTGAGTCCAGTGTCCGGCCGTCAGCGTGAAGAGTTCCCGAAGCGGTGCATCGCTGAGCCGCTGGCGGGCCTGGGCAATGGAGCTGGCAGCGAGGGTCTCCCCCTCCTGCGAACTGAGGACGAGGTCGAGTTTTGTCACAACATCTGTGATGGAGCGGTCGCGGTACAGGCCCATTCCCACAATCAGCCAGACCACGAGTTCTGCGGGGAGTTTACGTTTACGGATACTGGCTTTATCTGTTGATTCAAGGACCTGAGTGATCCATTCAAGGGGAATAGCCTGCTGAAAACAGGAAAGTGAAGCGGGTTCGGCCCAAGTCTGGGTATCATCAAGCCAGGTTGAAAGCATAAAAAAGCCCCATCAGAAAATTGATGAGGCTATTGTCGTCTACCCACCGGATCGTTCAACCGATCATTTTGCTTAACCGATCGGTGTTA
>NZ_SZXM01000025.1:0-60972 GCF_005281355.1 Citrobacter sp. wls615
AGAGTTTACTGTAGCTGGTGGTGTTGTTACATACGACAATGACAATACTACTGGACCAGCGGCAGTGGCAGCCTTTGTGGGTCAGGACGGTAAAATTACTACCACTGATAAAGAAATTGTGAACTACTTTGCTCATGCAAATGGCGCAGTAACAAATGGTACAGGTTCAACTATTTACCAGACTGCTGATGGGAAGATGACGACTGAAGCGAAAACCAAATCTGTAGCGACTGAGGATCCGCTGAAAGCGCTGGATAATGCTTTGGCTAAAGTTGACGCTCTGCGTTCAGACCTGGGTGCGGTACAGAACCGTTTCGATTCTACCATCACTAACCTGGGCAACACTGTTAACAACCTGACTTCTGCTCGTAGCCGGATCGAAGATGCTGATTACGCGACCGAAGTGTCTAACATGTCTCGTGCTCAGATCCTGCAACAGGCAGGTACTTCTGTTCTGGCACAGGCTAACCAGACCACGCAGAACGTTCTGTCTCTGCTGCGTTAATTTACGCTTATCGCGCAAACCCCGCTCCGGCGGGGTTTTTTATATTTAGCTTTACCCGTAACCCCCAAATAACCCCTCATTTCACTCACTATTCACCCGATTAAAACCCCTGCAGAAACGGATAATCATGCCGATAACTCATTTAACGCAGGGCTGTTTATCGTGAATTCACTGTATACCGCTGAAGGTGTAATGGATAAACACTCGCTGTGGCAGCGTTATGTACCGTTGGTGCGTCACGAAGCATTGCGCCTTCAGGTGCGTTTGCCGGCGAGCGTAGAACTGGATGACCTGCTACAAGCGGGCGGCATCGGGTTATTGAATGCCGTTGACCGATATGACGCTTTGCAAGGAACGGCATTTACCACTTACGCAGTGCAGCGTATTCGTGGAGCGATGCTGGACGAACTACGTAGCCGGGATTGGGTGCCGCGTAGCGTTCGGCGCAATGCTCGCGAAGTGGCACAGGCGATGGGACAACTGGAGCAGGAGTTAGGGCGTAACGCGACGGAAACCGAAGTGGCGGAGCGTCTGGCTATTCCTGTGCAAGAGTATCGTCAGATGTTGCTTGATACCAATAACAGCCAACTCTTCTCCTACGATGAGTGGCGGGAAGAGCATGGCGATAGTATTGAGCTGGTGACGGAAGAACATCAGCAGGAAAACCCGTTACAACAGCTACTGGAGGGTAACCTTCGCCAGCGCGTGATGGACGCGATAGAGGCGTTGCCGGAGCGCGAAAAGCTGGTGTTAACGCTGTACTACCAGGAAGAGCTGAATCTGAAAGAGATCGGCGCGGTACTGGAAGTCGGGGAATCACGGGTCAGCCAGTTGCACAGCCAGGCCATCAAACGTCTACGCACCAAGCTGGGTAAGCTATAGGGGTAATCATTACCCCTGAACAATGCCGCATTACGAATTGACTACCAGGAGTTCTCATGACGGTGCAGCAATCAAAAAGACGGCCTCTAAGCCGCTACCTCAAAGATTTCAAACACAGCCAGACGCATTGTGCCCATTGCCTGAAGTTGCTCGACAGGATCACGCTGGTTCGTCGCGGGCAAATTGTTAATAAAATCGCCATCGCCCGCCTGGACACGTTGCTGGATGAAGCTGAGTGGGAACAGGAGAAAAAAGAGTGGGTGGCGCTGTGTCGTTTTTGCGGTGATTTGCATTGCAAAGAGCAGAGCGACTTTTTTGACATCATCGGATTTAAACAATTTTTATTTGAGCAGACCGAAATGAGCCACGGCACGGTACGTGAATACGTTGTCCGCCTGCGTCGCCTCGGGAATCACCTGACCGAACAAAATATCTCTCATGACCTGCTGCAGGAAGGGTTCCTCGACGAAAACCTTGCCCCGTGGCTGCCGGAAACCAGCACCAACAATTACCGCATCGCCTTACGTAAGTATGAGCAGTTCAAAGCCCATACCCATATGGGACATATGCAGAAATCCTCCTGGACAGCCAGTTCTGATATATATTAAAAACGAATAAGGTGTAACAGAGTCGTGTTTGTGGAACACAGCAAACGCTTTACACTGTAGTCATAAATGATAGTCACTAATGACAATATTCGGGGTAACTATGAAATTAGCACTTCTGGGACGTCAGGCTCTGATGGGTGTAATGGCTGTTGCACTTGTCGCCGGAATGAGCGTAAAGACTTATGCAGATGAAGGTCTGTTAAATAAAGTTAAAGAGCGCGGCACGCTGCTGGTGGGCCTGGAAGGGACTTATCCCCCGTTTAGTTTTCAGGGCGATGACGGCAAGCTGACCGGTTTCGAAGTGGAGTTCGCCGAAGCACTGGCAAAGCACCTTGGGGTGAAAGCCACGTTGAAGCCGACCAAGTGGGACGGCATGCTGGCCTCGCTTGATTCCAAACGCATTGACGTGGTTATCAACCAGGTGACCATTTCTGACGAACGTAAGAAAAAATACGATTTCTCTACCCCGTACACAGTCTCTGGTATCCAGGCGCTGGTGAAGAAAGGCAATGAAGGTGTTATTAAGACAGCTGCCGATCTGAAAGGTAAAAAAGTCGGCGTTGGTCTGGGCACCAACTATGAAGAGTGGCTGCGCCAGAACGTGCAGGGCGTGGATATTCGTACCTATGATGATGACCCGACCAAATATCAGGATCTGCGCGTAGGCCGTATCGACGCTATTCTGGTTGACCGTCTGGCGGCGCTGGACCTGGTGAAAAAAACCAAAGATACGCTGGCCGTCACCGGTGAAGCATTCTCCCGCCAGGAGTCCGGCGTGGCGCTGCGCAAAGGCAATGAAGATCTGCTGAAAGCGGTTGATACTGCCATTGCCGAAATGCAAAAAGACGGTACGCTGAAAGCGCTGTCTGAAAAATGGTTTGGAGCGGATGTGACGAAATAATCGGCATCCGATGAAAAAAGGCGCCTTTAACAGCGCCTTTTTTTATTTCATTGCGCCTGAACGTGCATAATAAAAAGAACATCACAACAACGAATACCGGAGGCTGTATGCCGCTGCATAACTTAACGCGCTTTCCACGTCTGGAATTTATTGGCGCGCCAACACCGCTCGAATATCTTCCACGCTTCTCCGACTACCTTGGGCGCGATATTTTCATCAAACGCGATGACGTTACGCCGATGGCCATGGGCGGCAATAAACTGCGTAAGCTGGAGTTTCTGGCGGCGGATGCGCTGCGTGAAGGGGCCGATACGTTGATAACCGCGGGTGCTATCCAGTCTAACCATGTGCGCCAGACGGCGGCGGTAGCGGCTAAACTTGGCCTGCACTGCGTGGCGCTGCTGGAAAACCCGATTGGCACCACGGCGGAAAACTATCTCAGCAATGGCAACCGTCTGCTGCTGGATCTGTTTAATACCCAGATTGAAATGTGCGATGCGCTGAGCGATCCGAATGCGCAACTTCAGGAACTGGCGACGCGGATTGAAGCGCAAGGGTTCCGTCCGTATGTGATCCCGGTTGGGGGTTCTAATGCTCTGGGCGCGCTGGGCTACGTGGAAAGTGCGCTGGAAATTGCGCAACAATGTGAAGGGGCCGTAGAGCTGTCTTCCGTGGTCGTGGCGTCGGGCAGCGCGGGTACGCATGCCGGACTGGCCGTTGGGCTGGAACAGCTGATGCCACACGTTGAGCTGATTGGCGTGACCGTCTCGCGCAGCGTGGCCGATCAAAAGCCCAAAGTTGTTACGCTACAGCAGGACATTGCCCGTGAACTGGAACTGACGGCCTCAGCGGATATCCTGCTATGGGATGATTATTATGCGCCGGGCTACGGTACGCCAAACGAAGAGGGCATGGAAGCAGTAAAACTGCTGGCGCGGCTGGAAGGCATCTTGTTGGATCCGGTCTATACCGGCAAGGCGATGGCGGGTCTGATTGACGGCATCAGCCAGAAGCGCTTTAAAGATGAAGGGCCAATTCTCTTTATCCATACCGGTGGGGCGCCTGCATTGTTTGCCTACCATCCTCACGTGTAACAATCAGGTAGAAAAACGTAATGCAAGAAAGTATCCAACTGGTGATCGATTCCCTACCGTATCTGCTTAAAGGCGCGGTTTTTACGCTGCAACTGAGTATCGGCGGGATGTTCTTTGGCCTCGTGCTGGGGTTTATCCTAGCGCTAATGCGCCTGTCGCCGCTATTACCTGTACGTTGGCTGGCGCGCTTTTATATCTCTGTCTTTCGCGGAACGCCGTTGATCGCCCAATTGTTCATGATCTATTACGGTCTGCCGCAGTTTGGTATTGAGCTGGATCCCATCCCGGCGGCGATGATTGGTTTGTCGCTGAATACGGCGGCCTACGCGGCGGAAACGCTGCGGGCGGCAATCTCCTCCATCGACAAAGGTCAGTGGGAAGCGGGGGCCAGTATTGGCATGACGCGCTGGCAGACCATGCGCCGGGCGATCCTGCCGCAGGCGGCACGCGTTGCGCTGCCGCCGCTGAGCAACAGCTTTATCAGCCTGGTGAAGGACACTTCACTGGCCGCGACTATTCAGGTTCCTGAACTGTTCCGTCAGGCGCAGCTGATTACCTCGCGTACGCTGGAAGTGTTCACTATGTATCTGGCGGCCTCCTTGATTTATTGGGTAATGGCGACAGTGCTTTCTGCGCTGCAGAACTATTTTGAAGAACAACTGAACCGCCAGGAGAAAGAGCCGAAATGAGTGCTATTGAAGTCAGAAACCTGGTCAAAAAATTCCATGGGCAAACGGTGCTGCATGGGATCGATCTCGACGTCAAACCCGGTGAAGTTGTGGCGATTATCGGACCGAGCGGTTCGGGCAAAACCACGCTGCTGAGGAGCATTAATTTGCTGGAGCAACCGGAGGCGGGCACCATTAAAGTGGGTGAGATAACCATTGATACCGCGCGGTCGTTAACTCAGCAGAAAGGACTGATTCGCCAGTTGCGCCAGCACGTAGGCTTTGTGTTCCAGAACTTTAATTTGTTTCCCCATCGTACGGTGCTGGAAAACATTATTGAAGGTCCGGTGATTGTCAAAGGCGAACCTAAAGCCGAAGCGACAGCCCGTGCGCGCGAACTGCTGGCAAAAGTCGGGCTGGCGGGAAAAGAAACCAGCTATCCGCGCCGCCTGTCCGGTGGACAGCAGCAGCGCGTGGCGATTGCCCGGGCGCTGGCGATGCGACCAGAGGTTATTTTATTCGATGAACCCACCTCAGCGCTTGATCCTGAACTGGTTGGCGAGGTGCTGAATACCATTCGCCAGTTGGCGCAGGAAAAACGCACCATGGTGATTGTGACGCATGAAATGAGCTTTGCGCGTGATGTGGCTGACCGGGCGATATTTATGGATCAAGGACGGATAGTGGAGCAGGGACCCGCTAAATCTTTATTTACGCATCCGCAACAGCCGCGAACCCGTCAGTTTCTCGAAAAATTCCTCATGCAGTAAATAGTACAAGCAGCACTCACCGGCATTGTTTTATGGTGAGTGCTGTGCGCATAACTATTTATAAATATTGCTTTATTATTAATACTTGATTCTGTTGCTTACTCTGGCGATTGAGTCACGCTCAAGTAATTTTTCATTTGTCCGATAATTTGCATATATAAAATACATTTATGTGTTAGCTTGTTTCATATGTTTGGATGATTATCAATCGCAGGGGCATTACCACTTAGTATGCAGGATCATGATTTCTTTACCTGGCGACGGAGCATGCTGTTACGCTTTCAGGAAATGGCGACGGCAGAGGATGTCTATAATGAGTTACAACAACAGACGCAGCATTTAGAGTTCGATTTCTACGCACTCTGTGTTCGTCATCCCGTACCCTTTACCCGTCCTAAAACGTCACTTCATACGACCTATCCCAAAGCGTGGGTGGCACATTATCAGTCCGAGAATTATTTCGCCATTGATCCGGTGCTGAAGCCTGAAAACTTCAGCCAGGGGCATTTACCCTGGGACGATAGCTTGTTTCGTGATGCGCAACCCCTGTGGGACGCCGCACGCAATCACGGTTTACGCAAAGGGATGACGCAATGTTTAATGTTGCCGAATCGGGCGTTGGGATTTTTATCGGTATCGCGAGCGAGTGTCCAAAATAGTCGTTTTGCGAATGATGAAGTGGAGCTCAGAATGCAGCTTCTGGTGCGGGAAAGCCTGTCGGTGCTGACGCGACTGGAAGATGACATGGTCATGGTGCCAGAGATGCGTTTTAGCAAGCGGGAAAAAGAAATATTGAAGTGGACCGCAGAGGGGAAAACGTCTTCGGAGATAGCGATAATACTGTCGATTTCTGAAAATACCGTCAACTTTCACCAGAAGAATATGCAAAAGAAATTCAATGCGCCAAACAAAACGCAGATAGCGTGTTACGCCGCTGCGACCGGGCTTATCTGAATAAATTATCGTTCTGAGTGTCAGACGCAAAACCGGCTGATAGCAATGCTGTCAGCCGGTTTCTTGTTACTGGCGGTAGGCCTGTTTAATTTGCTTAACAGTGCTGGAAAATACCGCAGCCTGTGATTGATCTTCAATCAGCGCGATCTGTTTTTCCATTTTAAGAATCACGCGTCCAGCATCGGCTTGACCCATTGCCTGCAGCATCAGTGTTAACAGGGCTTTCAGACAGGTGACTTCATTGGCCAGTTCCTGGTTATTCTCAGCAGTGGAAAAGTCAGGCGTACTCATTTATTTTCCTCGTTATGTTTCAATGAAAAAGTGCGATGTCAAATCTTAAGGCGGCGGAGTATACCATAAGCGAGGCTAAAAATATCAGTGGTTGTTTTTTGTGCAAGCAAAGGGGGAGGGACATTAAAATAAACAACATGTTGCAGTGCATATATTTTCTCCACTTGTTGTTTATTTCGAGTATTTTCCTCGTTAATTATTGTTACAAGTTTGGCTGCCTGTTTTGCATTCAGCGCAGGAATATGAATTTTTTGTCACTATTCTGAAACAGCTACGCAGATATAAGCGTGGCAGCAGGCTATGTGGCCTGCAAGTTTCCACACGTCGTACAATCTAATTTCCAAAAACGAGAGCAAAATCGAAAGTCGGACGTTTTTTACATTTCAAAGTTGAGATAAAACCCGTTAACATAGGACCGATTAACTATCGGTAGCGTTATCCCTATTCTGGAGATATTCCTTTGATCAACGTTTTTCTTGTTGATGACCACGAACTGGTGCGCGCAGGGATACGACGCATTCTGGAAGATATAAAAGGCATAAAAGTTGTCGGCGAAGCGTGCTGCGGTGAAGATGCGGTGAAATGGTGCCGCTCAAATTCCGTGGACGTTGTGCTGATGGATATGAATATGCCCGGTATTGGCGGTCTCGAAGCAACCCGCAAAATTGCGCGTTCAACGGCAGATATTAAAGTGATTATGCTGACGGTACACACCGAGAACCCGTTACCCGCAAAGGTCATGCAGGCAGGTGCCGCGGGGTATCTCAGCAAGGGAGCCGCCCCCCAGGAAGTTGTGAGTGCGATTCGTTCGGTTTATTCCGGGCAACGTTATATTGCCTCCGATATCGCTCAGCAGATGGCGCTCAGCCAGATTGAACCTGAGAAAACGGAAACCCCGTTTGCCAGTTTGTCTGAACGCGAGTTGCAGATTATGCTGATGATCACCAAAGGCCAGAAGGTCAATGAGATTTCAGAACAACTGAATCTGAGTCCTAAAACGGTGAACAGCTATCGTTATCGAATGTTCAGTAAATTAAACATTCACGGCGATGTCGAGTTGACTCACCTGGCAATTCGCCATGGCCTGTGTAATGCGGAGACATTAACAAGCCAGTGACCGATCAGTTTGATGCCAAAGCGTTCCTGAAAACCGTAACCAGTCAGCCCGGCGTTTATCGTATGTATGATACCGCCGGGACGGTTATCTATGTCGGGAAAGCGAAAGACCTGAAAAAAAGGCTTTCCAGTTACTTCCGTAGCAATCTCGCATCGCGTAAGACCGAAGCGTTGGTCGCGCAAATTCAACAGATTGATGTCACGGTGACACACACCGAAACCGAAGCGTTATTGCTTGAGCACAACTACATCAAGCTGTATCAGCCGCGCTATAACGTATTGCTGCGCGATGATAAATCCTATCCTTTTATTTTCCTCAGCGGCGATACTCACCCACGCCTGGCGATGCATCGTGGGGCTAAGCATGCCAAAGGCGAGTACTTTGGACCGTTCCCCAACGGCTATGCCGTACGAGAAACGCTGGCGCTGCTGCAGAAAATTTTTCCCATCCGCCAGTGCGAAAACAGCGTGTATCGCAATCGCTCGCGACCCTGCCTGCAATATCAGATTGGCCGTTGCCTCGGTCCTTGTGTGGCGGGCCTGGTGAGTGAGGAAGAATATGCACAGCAGGTCGAGTACGTCCGTTTATTCTTGTCCGGGAAAGACGATCAGGTATTAACCCAACTGATTGCCCGGATGGAAAAGGCCAGCCAAAATCTCGAATTTGAAGAGGCTGCGCGTATTCGTGACCAAATTCAGGCGGTACGTCGCGTCACCGAAAAACAGTTTGTCTCGAATTCCGGAGACGATCTGGACGTTATCGGCGTGGCGTTTGACGCCGGCATGGCTTGTGTGCACGTACTGTTCATTCGTCAGGGTAAAGTGTTGGGCAGTCGCAGCTATTTCCCGAAAGTACCGGGTGGTACAGAACTCGGGGAGGTGGTGGAAACCTTTGTCGGGCAGTTTTATTTGCAGGGAAGTCAGATGCGTACCTTACCCGGTGAGATCCTGCTCGATTTTAATCTTAGCGATAAAACTCTGCTGGCGGATTCATTGTCTGAACTGGCCGGGCGGAAGATTAATGTCCAGACGAAACCGCGCGGGGATCGTGCGCGGTACCTGAAGCTGGCACGTACCAACGCAGCGGTGGCGTTAACCACCAGGCTTTCTCAGCAGTCGACCATTACTCAGCGTCTGACAGCGCTGGCATCGGTACTGAAGTTACCCGCTGTAAAACGTATGGAGTGTTTTGACATCAGCCATACGATGGGCGAGCAGACGGTCGCCTCCTGCGTGGTTTTTGATGCCAATGGCCCGCTGCGCGCAGAGTATCGTCGTTACAACATCACCGGCATTACGCCGGGCGACGATTATGCGGCGATGAATCAGGTTCTGCGTCGGCGTTACGGTAAGGCGATAGAAGAAAGTAAGGTTCCGGACGTTATATTGATCGATGGCGGTAAAGGTCAGTTGGGACAGGCGAAAGCCGTTTTTGCTGAGCTGGATGTTCCCTGGGATAAACAGCACCCACTTTTGCTGGGAGTGGCGAAAGGGGCCGACCGTAAAGCGGGTCTGGAAACGTTGTTCTTTGAGCCGGAAGGAGAGGGCTTTAGTTTGCCGCCGGATTCGCCCGCATTGCATGTGATACAGCATATCCGCGATGAATCTCACGATCATGCGATCAGCGGACACCGGAAAAAACGCGCGAAGGTGAAAAGTACCAGTACGCTTGAGACCATTGAAGGCGTTGGGCCTAAGCGTCGGCAGATGTTGTTGAAATATATGGGCGGTTTGCAAGGTCTTCGTAACGCAAGTATTGAAGAAATTGCAAAAGTGCCGGGTATTTCGCAAGCTCTGGCAGAAAAGATCTTCTACTCGTTGAAACATTAGGCCCTCTGTAGCAACATAGGGGTAATTTCACTGACAACAGATAGTTATCCGTCATATGCAATTTAATATCCCTACGTTGCTCACGCTGTTTCGCGTCATCCTGATCCCATTCTTTGTATTGGCGTTTTATCTGCCATTCACCTGGGCTCCCTTTGTTTGTGCGCTGATCTTCTGTATTGCGGCGGTTACCGACTGGTTTGATGGCTATCTGGCGCGTCGCTGGAACCAAAGCACGCGTTTTGGCGCCTTCCTCGACCCCGTTGCTGATAAAGTGCTGGTGGCTATCGCGATGGTGCTGGTGACGGAGCACTACCACAGCTGGTGGGTGACGCTTCCTGCCGCCACGATGATTGCGCGTGAAATTATCATCTCTGCGCTACGTGAATGGATGGCTGAGCTGGGCAAACGCAGCAGTGTTGCAGTGTCCTGGATCGGCAAAGTGAAAACCACTTCACAAATGGCTGCACTGGCGTGGCTGCTGTGGCGTCCAAATATCTGGGTAGAGTATGCCGGGATCGCACTTTTCTTCGTTGCCGCGGTACTGACTTTGTGGTCAATGTTCCAGTATTTGAGCGCTGCATGGGGAGATTTGCTTGAACAGTGATCGTTTCGGCGCAAATTTCAGCAAACGATCGTCGGTGGTGAAAAATATCGTTGACTCATTGCGTCAGGTAAGTAGAATGCAACGCATCGAACGGCAGCACTGATTGCCAGACGATAACAAAATCAAGTGATTAACAAAGTTACTTGATGATGCGGGAATAGCTCAGTTGGTAGAGCACGACCTTGCCAAGGTCGGGGTCGCGAGTTCGAGTCTCGTTTCCCGCTCCAAATTAAAGACATCGGCAATAGCGGGTGTCGGCTGAAAAGCCAGAAGATTTCGGCGCGTTAGCAAAGCGGTTATGTAGCGGATTGCAAATCCGTCTAGTCCGGTTCGACTCCGGAACGCGCCTCCAATTTCTTCCCGAGCCCGGATGGTGGAATCGGTAGACACAAGGGATTTAAAATCCCTCGGCGTTCGCGCTGTGTGGGTTCAAGTCCCACTCCGGGTACCATGGGAAAGAATCAATAAAATCAATGATTTTGTGCTTCATGTTCACCATTGTTTCGCCATTCAGCTTCGCCATAAAAAGAGGGCATTACTGCCCCCCAACGACCGGAACAACTGAAATTCTTCGATTATATCTCGCTGTTTGTGAGGCGTTTTTATGACCTGAAATTTCTTGTTTCTCACTCAGCGTACCTTCAAGATCCGAAATTCCTTTGGCTTTTAGATCATGGAAAGTGAACTGGAAATCTAGGTCTGGATATTTCTCAGCAGCAAGTTTTTTTGTCTTCATCCACTGTGCATTAAAAGCATCGCGTGTGTATCGCAGACCTGATGGCTGGTGGATGACAAAAATACTTACCATCCCGCTGTTGAGAGGAATGCTGTCAGCAAGATTAACGGCATCCTCCAGACGTTTTGTCCAGGCCTTAATCTGGCTAACTGCGGTTTTACTCTGCTGAATTAAAATTCCTTCGCTCAATAATTGACTCTTTTTGAGGTCAAGAATGTCTCCCTGGCGGGCGCAACATAGATATGCCAACTCCATTGCAACTTTTACGGGAATAGAAGCAACGCTATAAAGTGCATCATATTCCCTGTCGCTAATATAACGGGTACGAGCCTGCTCTTTAAATTGCTTAACGCCCTGGCAAGGATTCATATTCACCTTTCCTCGTTCGTATGCCCACCGAAACACCCTGGACATAAATGCTTTCTCGCGGTTTGCCTGAACTCTGCTCTTAACACCTCGTTTATCCATATATTTTCTGATGTGCTCGGGCTTGATGTTATCCGGCTTCATTTTCCCGAAGACAACATTTACCTTTGAACCGTATTTTCTGTAGTCTTTACGTGTTTCAGTTGCTAACTCGTGGAAATCGCCGGAATTAAAGAACTCTTCACAAAGTGCGTTGAAGTTAGTACCAACCCTTAAATCGTTTATGAAGTTTTCGTAAGCTGCCCATACCTGCGATTTTGTTAGATCAGGATTGCACAACCTGACGGTACGACCATCTGTTGTACGAAACTCATAAGCAGATTTTCCCCGACGAACGCGGGGAGGCATCCAGTTATCATCGGGGTTTTTGCGAGCTCTAGACATTACATATCCTTAAAGTTTGGTTCTTCTTCCTCTGGATTACTCACTATCAACTTAAGGCCAACCGGGTTTGATACATGATCCCATGTTGTTCCTGGTCTGCCGTCCTTACGTGGGATAAAAAATACCCCACTATCCCTCAGAGCTTTACACTGGAGGGAAGGGCGACGATAACCAGTTAATTGATAGAGGTCATCTGGAGTAAGAAAACGTTGGATTTGTCCGCTCATACATAGTTCTCCACTTAAACCGGCTGCACCCGGTTACTTCATTCTGTAAGCACACGATGAACAACCGTGACGGGTTCCATCGTTGCAATTGCGACATAATGGACTTTCTTTCGAACTTTTCCCATTTAGCTGACGAAGTATCTCTACTGGCACCATTACCGGCATTGGTACACGAATCACCATGCTTCTGAGTTCAGCAATTTCGTTTGCCTGTTCGAACACTCGCGCCTTACAGTATTCAGCTTCAGATTTCCACCATGCCACATCCGCTTTGAGGCGACGCACACGCCGCTGCTTGAGTTTACTGGGCATGAATATTCACCTTGATAGCGAACACTTTAACCGGTTCCGGCCCGAAGTGAGGATGCGTGATCACCTTGATTTCGTAGCCGTCATACGGGATATCAATACGCTTGCTCATGTCGTCGCGCTTCGGATAACCACGAGTGATGATCAGCCTGTCATAGTCCTTACCATGAATGCGTCGGCCCCAGTACGGATTCACCAGGCGATACTCTTCCGTTTTCTCGCCAGATTTCATCTGGTCGAAGTATTCGCCGTTCACTGTCAGTTGCAGGTTAGCCATTGCTCAACTCTCCCACCCGATCCTCGAAGCAAATATCGTCGTAACGCTTTTCCTTTTCCCACGCGTCGAAGTCTGCCTGAGCAACCTCCTCAGCCCGAAATACAACGCCAACGATACCAGTGCACTTGTTAACGTATTCTCCACCATCTTCCAGAGAGTGTTCGATCACCATGTCGACAGTCTCTTTCAGGCATAACAAAGCGCACTTGAGATCTTTAAAATATCGATGGTCGGTCATGCATGATGTAACACGGTAGGTGATGACTTTTGGCCCAGCCTCTCTGCGTTTTTGCTCTCTCTCGATGGCATTGCGCATATCTGCCAGTTCATGCTTGTTCAACGTCGAGTAGTCCATCACTTCACCTCCTGCTGCGGTGCTGCTGCAATCAGCCTGCTCCAAGCATCCTTTGAGTCTTCCGCTCCGTAATCAATAATTGAGTCGAACTCGTCCAACATCTCCATTGTCGGCTCAACCGGCACCATCACATAGCCTGGAGGCGCAAGGTAGCGAACATCGACCGAGCGATCAGGTTCAGATGCTAGGTCAATGCCGATTATCGGAGAGTTGCCAGCCTGAAGCATGGCGGCGCGGCAGGCGTTACCTCTGCGCTCATACTGAATTCCATGCACAGCTAACACAGCCATCAACTTTTCTATCTGAACAACGATACCCTCACTGCTGATGAATTCATTTGGTAGCTTCACTACCGGCGATGACTGAGGGCTGGGGTATGGCGGTATACGGCGGTGGCTTGGCACTCTGTCGCCATCTGAAATTTGATACCAATCGCCTGGTTTATCTGCATAGAAATAACCAACAGGCTCAGCGCCAAACGCTGCAATAGCCCCTTCAATCACCTTCACAGCATCAGCCATTGCGTAGCCTAGATTACCGCCGTCGCTTTGTGCTGCTGCTTTGCTGAGTATTTCGCTTATCTGGTGCAGGCGCTCCAGTGATATAGGACCGTGCGCCGGGTGGTTGTTAGTTGTCATGGGTTAGTCCTCCTTAATCCCATTGCAAAACTGATGCGAAATATGCACCGCGACACGGCGAGTCACGAGGATGATGCCAGCCTGAATAGCCATCCTGACCACCTATTGGGCTAACTTTGTACCAGCACTGGTAATAGCGGGCGCTACTTGCAAAATCAGCCGCACCATCCGAGTCGATTACATCTTGGGACACAGAAGCCTGAATTATTTCCGCTTCCGTATAATCGCCGCGCATAACGATGAATCGCGCATCATCCGAGCAAAGATAATCACATGAACCGTCATGTTTACCTTTGGTGGTAGGTTTGATTAATTTATCCATCTCACTCCCCCTTCACGCCAATGCCAGCGGCGGCCATCATATGCAGGTACTCATCCGCATCCTGAACCCATTGACCGCCTACCCCGTAGTAGCGGTGCGTAATGATGTCGATGGTTACTAGCGGGTCTTGTTCAATTAGGTTCCGCAGAAACTCTTCAGGGTCACCAGACCAGTGCTTGATGACTGGAGTTTTTCCAGGGTGACGAACAACAAGAAACTGGTTTCCGTCATCTCGAATTTCGTTGCTCTCCAGTTCTGCTATGCGCTTCTCTGCGGCTTCCAGCCCATCCAGCAGCGCCAGAACAACAGCGGGGTTAGCCGCGGAGATGAAGTCCATAGTCTTTTTATTGACTACCTGTTCAGCAACAGGTCGGCAAGTTGACCATCCTTGGTTCTTTTTCAGGCTTCCTTTGACAATGACTGTATATTCACTGCCAATGCCTGGTTCTTTCCGCGATTGCCATTCCTCACCTCCAGCTTTCTCTGCTAACTGGCGTAACGCACATTTGTTGAGTGCAGTCATTGGGCGGCTCCTTCAGTCTTCACGGAAATGAAGCGAGACGGCGACCAGTCGCAATAGGTATCCGTTTCGGTGTGGCCGAACATGGCTTTACAGCGCGGGATGTGATGGCAGTTACCGCAACTAACACCCTTTGGCAGACGCATCTTGTCCGGATCAGCCGGGTCATAGTTCAGTTTTTTGGTGTTGTTGCTCATGCCTCACCGCCTTCACTTAGCTTGGCGGCCCATTCTTCGATCGCCTTCTCTGCGTACTCACCGGACAAGCCATCAGCCGCTGGTAGTGAGTCATTGGCTAAATCCTCTTTCGCTGACAGAATCATGCGGGTCACGTCGAGGACCTCTGCTACAGGCTTGTCGAGGAATCCGTGATTGAAGGCGGCGGCGAGGCGACTGGCCGCATAGTTGATACCCTCATTACGCGCACTTGCTTGCACTTCTGCTAGGCATTTACCGAACTCAGATACGTACTGTTCTACGGTCATTCCCCAACGTAATGGACATTCTGTTGAGGTTTCGCCTTCGCATTCTTCATCCGGAACATCTTTAGTGAAGTACTCGTGCTCTATAGCGTGGAGTATGTCAGTGAAGCGGCGTAGATTATTCAACCCCTCGGTTATGGCGAATTCTGGAGCTTCACACCCCGCCCCCATTTGTGCATAAACTCGCGATTTAAACTCAGCCAGCTCCCTGCACTTGCTCTCGGAGTTAGCGAGCTGTACTGCCATGTCTGTGAGTTTCAGTTCAAGATTATGAATAGTCGCGTCTGCTGCCCGGAACTCGCGCTGGAATTCCGTTAAATTTGAGCAGGCATTTTGAATTGAGTAGGCCAAAATGGCAGTATCACGATCATCTGATTCTTCAGCTTTAACCTGCAACTGAACCGCCAGGCTGAAGAGATCAGCAATTTGAGTTTCTGTCATACGGTTATTGATCGTTTGCATTGGTATGTACCTGCTGAAGTTTGTGTTGTTTAACGAAGTGGGCCACTGCTTTTGACTGGCTGGCGATTATTTTTCTGTCACCTAGGTCGAGCGTGACGTTCTTACCGCGGTAAATTATTGCCGAGCCGATTTCCTTACCGTCCATCTTCACATACAGCACTTTCCCAATAATCTCTGTCGTAGGAATTGGCTGTGATAGGCGATAGGTTTCGCGAGCTTCAGCAATGGCTTTGTGTTCGTCGATTATCGCCAGAGCTTCAGCCAGTGCCGTGCCTTGCAAAGTGAATACGCCTTCATCGCTGATCGTCGCCATGGCCATTAACTCCACGAAACGTCGAGCACTTTTAATGTTGAGTTCCGGAGCGATAGAACTGCGCGTAACCTTTGCTTTCCCCTGGGCGGCGGCTACGGCTTTATCGTGCTGGAGAACTTCACCAGCCTGTTCGCCAAACTCGCGAACGCGGTCAACAGCAACATCAACAGATACGGCACCAGATTTAACTTCCTGCTGAACGTCATAATTAGCAGTACTCAGAGTGAGCAACTTTTCAACGGTCGCTACAGACTTATTGACCAGCTTTGCAATCTCGCTGGTGGTCTGGTTGAAAGCGTTATGAAGCTCCTGAATAACAGCAGCCTGTTCAATATCGGAAAGAGGGAGTTGGTTATTACTGGTCATGATGCGAGCCAGTCGCTGCACATCGTTACCGTTAAACGGCATGATATGAATGCGGTCTACTGGCTTCCCAGCTTCAGCACAACGTGCGTAGCATCGACGTCGGCGGTGGCCTTCAACAACCCACACCCCACCTTCATCACGTGCGATAACCTCCAGTGGAGGAACGGTGCCACCGTTCATCAGATAGTTAAACAGGTCATCATCTGCCTGGCGGGTGCGTTCGTCGTCTTCACGCTTGTTGAAACCTTCACGCACGTGGATATGTTCAAGGCTGATAAACATCCCGGTATCGGTGCGCTTGATGGTCCCGTCACGGGACATCTGTTTGAATGAGTTAGCGGCCATTACGCAGTACCTTCACGAAGTTGGTTAGCGAATAACAGAGCCTGATTACCAGCGTAAACAATGCTTTCTTCTTGCTCTTCTTTCCCTATGGCAATAGTGACGTTTGCGTACTTTTCCACGCCAGTGGCCTGGATATCGCGAATAACCTGATCGGTTACTGGAGTTAACTCGCGTAATTCTCTCTGCGCCTCCAGCATGTGCATATTGGTCGGCGATTTGGTATGACGTTCAACGATGCGGTCGCACTCTTTGGCCCAACAATTAACATCGTCGCGTAAAACGGTGTTCTCTATGGCCAGTGCTTTACGCTGTTCCATTGACTCGCACAGCGCGACACCCTGAACATCGTAGCGGTTCGCCAGTTCATTCATCAGCCACTGGGAAGCAGGTGGCAGGAGAGGGGCAGCTTTACGGGCTGCATCGATCAGTTGTTCTCTGGTCATACGTGGTTGTAACTCAGTGACGTTCTGTGTGGTCGTCATGGTTAGTTTCTCCGTGTTATATGCGCCCTGCACGGCGCTGAATTTTGGTTGCACGAATCCCTCGCCAAAAGGCGAATAAAAGTTTTGGTTTCGTTTCAGTAAATGCCCCATGAAGAGGCACTTAGTGAAACGGGCGACTGCAATCGCCGGTAAGTTTCTCCACTCAATTGAAAGCGCGTTCCGCTAACGAACTGGCACTTAATGACAAGGGACAGAGCGCGCTTTCAGTTGAGTAAAAAGGGCGGTACCAGGGACTTCAAAGGTTGGTACTGGTACCGCCAAGACTCCACACAGCTTTCTTACTTCCTGGTACCACGCTGGCTACGTGATTCTGGTGCAGCATGCAGGATTCGAACCTGCGACCCACGGCTTAGAAGGCCGTTGCTCTATCCAGCTGAGCTAATGCCACAACTGGGAGCGCACTCCACCTGTTTCACACCTGTCACCCATAACTGGTAAGTAAAGGAGTGCGCTTTCATGTTGTGTGCCTGTCTTTTCACCACATCAGGCTCGGTGGTATTCTTGGAGTTCTCACACAACCAAGAAAATTAAAAATTGTGGAAAATCCATTATCTAAACTTGCTCTTGATGCCTGGTACAAGGTTCTTATCGTTATTGGAACTTTCGTCATCCTTCTCAACGGAGCTAATTTGCTTCCCAATTACCCCTTGAGAGAAACCTTTATCATCGGTCTCGGATGTATAATCTTTGGCATCGCAGAGTGGATGAATCATCCAATGCACGAAATTATTAAGCCAGCCAGGTACGGAGTTCCTACTCATACGATCACCGATAAAGGCTGGAAACCTTCTCTTATCGGATTGCTCCTTGATGTTTTTGGTATTGGCCTGATTGTTTTCGGATTCGTAAAACTGTTCTAAATCACAACCACATTTCGGGCACTTGTCATAAAGTGGTTTAGCTGTCATCCCAGCGGGAAGTCTAATCATCTTAACGTCTGCGCTTGTGCTCATTGCTATTCCCTCGATGCCATAAACCGTACTACCTGAAAAGTTGTGAAGTCATTTACTGGGTAACAACTTTAAGGTGTAATCTAGTTGTGGATAGATGAGTTGTCAACAACTTTATGTGGTTTGATTGAAAGTGGTAGCAATGTAAGGATGTAAAAAAAAGGAGGCTTTATGGAAGACAAGCTCTACGTATTTAACTACACACAAAACCGAAACAAACTTTTTGCTAATTTAATCAGCATCATTGATGGGATTTTGGCAGACGGACATGTAAGAGATGAAGAGGTGTTGTATCTAGACACCTGGTTACTTGAAGCAAACCAATCAATTCGCAACGGTGTTATAAAAAGTCTTAGTGCAAGGGTTTCTAAGATTCTATCAGATGGGATTGTTACAGATGACGAACGCGACGACCTAAAAACGCATCTGAGTGATATACAGAGAGAAATTCTTGATATCCCAGATGTGGATTTTTTTTCGACCGAATCAGATTTGCATCTCCTAAATGGACTTTGTAAAGGATTGATATCAGATCGCAAGTTGAGTGAGGACGAAGTTAGATACCTTGACTGGTGGCTAACGCAGAACGGTGCTTTGAAAAGCAACTATCCTGGTAAAGAGCTATACACTTTGGTGAAAGATATATTAAGTGATGGTGTCATTACTGCGGAAGAAAGTGAAATCTTACATAAGGCATTAGTAGACTTTACTGGTTGTGATCTGGAAAGTGGAGTTGTTGAGGGGCTATCTACAAAGCTTCCTTTAAATCATTCAGCTTCAGTAGAAATTAAAGGAAAAGTTTTCTGTTTAACTGGCGTATTTTTAGCTGGTAAAAGGTCGCATGTGGAAGACCTAATAAAAAATAGTGATGGTCAGATATCAAATGGCATTACTAAGAAAATTGATTATTTGGTTATAGGTACACTTTCATCCCGTGATTGGAAGTTCTCAAGCCACGGGAGGAAAATTGAAAAAGCAGTCTCATACAGAGATGATGAAGGGGCGAAACTTCAAATCATTTCTGAAGAGATGCTCTTTGCGGCCTTACCATGATCTTGAAGACCAGAATACTCGGCCTATAACGTGAATTCTTGCTCTTCTTTCATCAAAGTTGAGTACTTCATCTGGGTACTCTTCTTTGTTGAAGCTTCGTAGTATCAAACCACCATCAGGTTGATTTATAAGTACTTTGACACGAAGTAAAACTCCATCTCGTATTGCGTATAAATCTCCGTCTCTTATTGGCTTTGATTGAGATAAATCTACAGCAACATGATCACCATTGTTTAAAACTGGTAGAAGACTATTACCCCAGATTTTTACAATTCTTGCATTTGAAGGGCTAACACCAGATTTTCTTAGGTCTAAACGCCTTAGTGGAAATGAATCAACTATAGATTCCACTATTTCAGCCTCACATCCATTGCCAGCCGAAAGCTCAATATCAAGCACAGGTATATTGGCAAATACTTCAGGATCTAATTTAGCTTCTTCCAACTCTTCAACTACGAAATCGGACAGAGAACCATTCTCTTCTATTCCCAGTTGGAGCCACTTTTGAGAGACATTCAAAGCTTTTGCAATCTCTTTGATCTTTCTTGGTTGGAGAGTCTCCCCGTTTTCAATCTTTGCTACAGATTGCTGAGACAAGCCAATTTTATCAGCTAGTTGGGATTGGCTCATTCCCTGCTTTTCTCTGGCAATTTTTAATCGATCAGCAAGTGTATTCACAACTTTCCCCCTTTTTAATCTGAGGTTACAACTTTATGTTTTAGCTTTCCAACACCAAAAAGTTGTGATAAAAGTTGTTGAAGTTGTATAATCGAGTTTGAATACAACTTTTATCTACACACCTAGGAGAAAACTATGACACCTGAGCAGTTAGCCCTAACGGAGGCCATTAATGCTGCTGGTGGCCAGTCTGAATTAGCTCGGAAACTCTCTTTAAGCTCTGGGAAAGAAGTAAAGCAGCAGCAAGTCTGGAACTGGTTACACCGCGAAAAACGACCGCCAATTAAACAGTCTCAACACATAGAGAAAGTGACTGGAGTACTTAAAGAAAAATTACGACCTGATGTTTTCGAAAAGTCTACAGGTCCAACTGCGTGAACAAAACTACCAAAGGAAAAACAAGATGGTAGAGCAAACACTGAAAGAAGTAGTGAAGGCAATGTGTAAGGCGTACCCAGGAGGCCGTCAGGCTATGGCTGGCGCGTTAGGCATGTCAGAAACCCAGTTCAACAACAACCTGTACGAGAAAAACGGATGCCGGTTCTTTGAAGTAACTGAGCTGGAAGCGATGGAGGACATTTCCAACACGTCATTTGTTGCCGACTACTTTGCCAAGCGTCGCGGTGCACTGCTGGTGGACGTACCAAGCCTGGATGATCTTGACCGTGTTGACTTGTTTAGCCGTGCAATGCGTACAGCAGCTGCAAGAGGGCAAGTGGATCAGATTATCCAGAAGGCGCTTGAGGATGGAGTGATTGAAAAGCATGAAGCCGAAGAGATTCTGGATCATCACCGCCGTCATCTGGCAGCGCGTGAAGAAGAAATCCGCGCGATTGTGGCCTTATTCAGCCGCCGTCAAAAGAAGTGACGCCAGCGAGTGTGCAGCTCCTGGCGTCGTGGCGTGTCGTATTCAGTGGAGAAACTAACGCATGAACAGTGTAACAACACAGTACCGCAGGTCGCAACTTATTGCTCGACCTATGCCGGGTGGAAAAGGTCCGGCGCAGTTCGTGTATGGGGTAATGGTATCCGGATACTTTGAGCCTGTCTGCTACCAGTTTGCTGATTGGGTTGTAGGTGATTTCAACGGCCAGGCGGAGAAGGTCGAATGCGAGCACTCAACAGACGGTTCAAAGACAGCTACGGCGTCCCAGTCAGGGTTATCCGGTGGGAGCCAGAAACTCAACGGGTTATATACCTGCGCGACGGATACGAGCATGAGTGCTTCAGTCCTCTCGAACAGTTTCAGCGTAAATTCAGGGAAATAGAGGATCAGAATGAGCCTGTTAATGACATCCCGGCCAATAGTAATAAATCCTGACCTTGCATACAGCATTGGCCTGAATGAGGCGATTGCTTTGCAGCAGATTAATTACTGGCTGCAAGAAACCAAATCAGGCATGGAAAGTGATGGTGTTCGCTGGATCTACAACACGACAGAACAGTGGCTGGAGCAGTTCCCGTTCTGGTCTGAGTCAACCCTGAAGCGTACCTTCACCCGCCTGAAGACACTCGGTGTGCTCAAAATTGAGCAACTGAACAAGTCCCAACGCGACATGACCAACTTCTACACGATCAACTATGAAAGCGAGCTTTTAGATGAAGTCAAAGTGACCGAATCGAAGAGGTCAAAATGCGCTGTTCCATCAGGTCAAAATGACACGATGGAAGAAGTCAAAGTGACACGCTCCATCAGGTCAAAACGAATCGATGTCATCAGGTCAAAATGCACTGATGATCCTACAGAGAATACAACAGAGAGTACTACAGAGAATAAAACCCCTTCTTGTCCGGAAGCTTCGCAACCGGACGCTTTGGTTAATCCAAATGATTTTCTGTCTCGTCATCCAACAGCGGTGGTTTTCAGTGCAGCAAAACGTCAATGGGGAACTCAGGAAGATTTAACCTGCGCGGAATGGATCTGGGGAAAGATTATCCGACTGTACGAACAAGCCGCTGAGTCTGATGGTGAACTGGTTCGCCCTAAAGAACCTAATTGGGTTTCCTGGGCTAACGAGGTTCGTCTGATGTGCACTCAGGATAATCGCAATCACCGCCAGATCTGCGAGCTGTACGGTCGTGTAAATCGTGATCCCTTCTGGTGCAAAAATATTCTCAGTCCTTCGAAGCTGCGTGAAAAATGGGATGAGTTGTCTCTGAAGTTATCAGCGTCAGCCAGCAAACATGAGGTTCGAGAGGACCCAATGTTTAAATCCAAATACGAGTGCGATACACGCATTCCTGAAGGATTCAGGGGGTAATGATGAGCATTCTGAAAACGGTACAGATGTTTATTGCCATGAACCCCGGCTCCACGACCAGAGACATCATCGAAGGTCTGACCCAATACAGCCAGGACCAACTTCAACTCACTGTTTGCCGACTTTATGGTTCAGAACTGGCAACACGTAAACGTGATGGCCGTCAATTCCGTTACTACGCGGAACCGCCAGCAGATTGCCACTTCGAGGTGTTTGAACCAACTCCTGAAGTCAGCGCCCTGATGGAAACGGCGAAAGGCCTGGAGTCGAAAGGTCTTTTTCACCGTGCCGCGACGATTTACATGGAGGCGTTCAGCGCATCAGCCATTGAATCAGAGAGAGCGGCAATACTGGCAGAACGTCAGCGCTGCCTTGGCCTGGCTAAACCAGCAGTTGTTACCGAAGACGGATGCTATCTGGCTGGTCGATTTTCGGGAGGCCGTTAATGAACTATTCACTGATTTACGCCGATCCACCGTGGGAATACGGGAACACCATCAGCAATGGCGCAGCGGAAAACCATTACGGCACGATGAAACTCATCGACATAAAACGCCTGCCTGTCTGGGAGCTGGCTGCGGAAGATTCCGTTCTGGCCATGTGGTTCACCGGTACACATACCCGTGAAGCGATCGAACTTGCTGAGGCATGGGGTTTTAAGGTTCGGACCATGAAGGGATTCACCTGGGTGAAGTTTAACTCACTGGCAGAACAGCATATCAACAAAGCGCTTCAGGCTGGTGGAGTAGAGGACTTTTACGACTTCCTCGACCTGTTGAACGCACAGACCCGAATGAATGGAGGTAATCATACCCGTGCCAATACCGAGGATCTGCTAATTGCCACCAGAGGGAAAGGTCTTGAGCGTCAGAACGCCAGTATAAAACAGGTTATCTACAGCCCACTCGGCGAACACAGCCAGAAGCCTGCAGAAGCGCGTTACCGTCTGGAGCAATTATACGGCGATGTGTCACGCATTGAGTTGTTCAGCCGCTGCGCTGTTCCCGGCTGGCATCACTGGGGAAATCAGGCAGAAAACCCTGATGTAATCATGTTCCCTGGTTACGTTGCTAAACCTGCTCCGTTGCTGGAGGTGGTTTATGCAGGACGTTGAAGCACGTAACGCTCTTCGTAACATCGCCAGAAGATGCAACGAGGAAATAACCGCTAAACGCAAGGCTAACCCTGGTATGAATTGTGACGAAATAGCCAGGCCGATTTTTAACGGTGCCATGGGGATGGTTAAGCAGCTTGGCTTTACGCCATCTCATTTGTATCTCGAAGTCGGGATTTTGAACAAGCGGATTAAGGAGCGCTGAAGTGAACAAACTTACCGTGAGACAAAGTGAAGTACTTGGTTCGATCGTGAACTATCAGCGCCGGTTTGGATTCCCTCCAACGATATGTGAACTGCATCACCAAACGCGGCAGCTGATCATGTGAAGGCCATAGCGAAGAAGGGATATATCTCAGTTGTGCCTGGAGTATCCAGGGGGATTACCGTTACTTCAGCAAACGATGAGGCAGACGCGATATCGATCATAAAGTCACTCATTAACGGTGATAGTGATTCAAAAGAACGCGCCTTGTCATGGCTGGAAGCGAGAGGTGTTCAGCAATGAAATTAACGTTGCCATTCCCGCCAACGGTTAACACCTATTAACCGTGTAACTGAAAATATGGTTACGTACTGAATTTTGTCGTGGGGATGTCTCAGCCTATAGCGCCAGGGGTTTCCAGGGGGATTACCGTGATTTCAGCAAACGATGAGGCAGACGCGATATCGATCATCAAGTCACTCATTAACGGTGATAGTGATTCAAGAGAACCCGCCTTGTCATGGCTGGAAGCGAGAGGTGTTCAGCAATGAAATTAACGTTGCCATTCCCGCCAACAGTTAACACCTATTACCGGTCCCCTGATCGTGGAGCGCTAAAGGGTAAGCATCTGATAAGTGAGATGGGGAGGAAGTTCAAGAAGAACGTTTATGCCTCTGTTGTGCAGCAGTACGGCGGTATACCGAAACCAGTTAACGTCAACGTTGAGGTAAACATAGTTCTTTTCCCGCCAGATAACAGACGGCGGGATCTGGACAACTACAACAAAGCGCTTTTCGACGCACTGACGAATGCCAGAGTCTGGGAAGACGATAGTCAGGTTAAACGGATGGCTATCGAGTGGGGTCCGGTAGCAAAGCCCGGAAGAGTAGAGATCAATATTAATCACTATAAATAACTGATCAAACATACAGCTCACAATGCAAGCGCATATATCAGGCAGTAAAATACAGAAACACGCGTAGTGGGGTGCAGCCCGCTTCGCATTTCAAAAGTGGAGACAGAACATGCAGCAGATGAGCATAACCGTAACGTGTCCTACCCACCATGCCGCAACAACGGGACAGCAGATCACCATGTCCAGCCGTGAGATAGCGAAACTGGTTGATTCCCGGCATAGCAATGTCTGCGTAACGATAGAGCGCCTTATGAATTCCGGTGTGATTGGAGGGTATGCTGCATTGCAGTACACCCATCCCCAGAACGGTCAGACCTACCATCACTATGAAGTGAACAAACGAGACAGCTATGTCATCGTTGCTCAATTATCGCCGGAGTTTACCGCCCGACTTGTTGACCGCTGGCAGGAGCTGGAGAGCAACGGTGGAATGGTTGTCCCCCGGTCACTTCCTGAGGCCCTGCGCCTTGCTGCTGATCTGGCAGAACAGAAACAGCGCCTGAGTGAAGAACTGGCAGTAGCTGCACCGAAGGCCGAGTTCGTTGATCGTTATGTTACGGCTACTGGGTCAATGACATTCCGACAGGTTGCCAAGCTGCTTAATGCTAAAGAGCCGGAGTTTGCGATGTTCCTGATTGAGAACGGCATCATGTACCGGCTTAACCGTGTTCTCACGCCAAAGAGCAAGCATATCGAAGCAGGGCGCTTCGAGGTGAAGACAGGAACGACAAACCAGACAAATTACGCGTTCAATCAGTCCCGCTTCACCGCCAAGGGTGTTCGCTGGATTGGTGGTCTGTGGGCAGAGCATGTTGCTAAGGGGCAGGTAGCGTGAGGGCATTACTGACACCTGAAGTGGCACCGATGACCGGGGTAGTGATATTTCGCCCAGGCAGTGAACTGATGCATCTGTTCATACGTGGGCGTGTTCTTATCGAGCCGCAGGCAGAGTCAATGGCTGAGTTACCGTCTGGCATGCTGCCGGAGACTTCTCAGGAGCTTCAGAGCGATCCGTTGATGCGTGATGTCTTCGAAAATCAGAAGGTCATACATCGTGCTGGTGGACTGAATTCACTGGATGCCTGGCTCGAAAGAAAACTGGAATGTCAGTACCCACACAGTGAGTGGCATGATCGCAACTACACCATCACCCGGCATGCGCCTGGCTCAATCCGCACGTGCTGGGGCTGTGACTTAAAAATTCGTGATCAGTTCACTGAAGGTCTGGCGGGTATAGCCCGTGAAAACCTGGTATCCTGGCTACTGAAGGTTGTAAACGGCCAATTAGGTTTCAGTGAGGACCACATTCTGACGCTGCCGGAGTTTTGCTGGTGGATGGTCAGGAACGACCTGGCTGAAGAGATACCTGAAGCCGTAGCCCATAAAGCCCTTCGTCTGAAGGAAGAGATTAACCAGTCGGTAACACGTGAAAGCGATATTGTTCCGACATTACCCGCTCAACAACTGGTACAGGAGAAAGCGAAAAAGTTAGTGGCGATGAAGGTAGACCCGGAAACGCCGGAATCCTTCATGCTTAAACCCAAGCGTCGTCGCTGGGTAAATGAGAAATACACGAGATGGGTTAAGGCCCAGCCGTGCGTCTGCTGTAACAAGCAAGCTGACGACCCCCACCATCTGATTGGCCATGGGCAGGGTGGAATGGGTACAAAGGCACACGACCTGTTTGTGATTCCTCTGTGCAGAGAGCATCACGACGAGTTGCATGCTGATCCTGTGGCATTTGAAGCGAAATACGGTGACCAACTGGTCTTGGTGTTTCGGATTATAGATCGTGCGCTGGCAATCGGCGTACTGGCGTAAGTGGAGACGCTCATGGATCTCGATAATGTTGTTAAATTTTTTGCCCCAAAAGGAATGCATATTTCCGATAGTGTTCGCGCTACCGCTAGTGAACAACTAACAGTAACTGATGTTATGGCAGCTCTTGGCATGACCCAGGCAGACGCTGGAATTGGCCTTGCCATGTATCTTGGTAAGGCTGGGGTAAGTAAGCAGGACAGAGAAGCATCAATAAACTGGCTTGCTGAATACGCCAAAGAATCCGCGCCTTTTGCAGTTCGCCGCCTAGCTGGTAAAAAATTCCCTCTATGTATGCTCATCTTGGCTAAGTTCGCCTATAACGACTATGCATCATCAGCTGCTGATGTATTCGATTGTCCTAAATGCAATGGCAAAGGGCTAATTGAAAAAGTTGTAACGGTAACTAAAAGCCATTACACAATGAGGCTTCCGCAATGGGCCAAAGACTTCGGGCAGTCACCATCTGATTTCGAAAAGAAGCGTGAGGTTAAGGATATTGAGCAATCACTCTGCACTAAATGTCACGGAACCGGAAAGCTAAGCAAGCGCTGCCAGTGTGGTGGGACAGGAAAGACGCTGGACCGAAAAGCAACAGATCTTCAGGGCGTACCGGTTTATAAGGAATGCAAACGCTGTGAAGGTCGCGGTTACAGCAGACCAAAATCCTCCGTTGCTTACCGGGGTATCTTTTCCGAACTCCCAAGCCTTCCAGATCGTACTTGGCGCTATAGCTGGAAACCATTCTATGAAATGCTCGTTTCTCGTTGTTTCCAGGAAGAGAACTATTCAAATACACAATTGAAAAAAGTTACCAGAAACGAAAGTTTGAGCGATATCGCGTAATTTAGCGTCAATTTACTTGCAATGTTGCCGTTTTTGAGTTAATTTGACACTAACGATGGGCATTGTATGTCTACGGTTAGGAATAAAATTTAATAACCTCGCTACGGCGGGGTTTTTTTATGGATGACCGCCGCCAATAAGACAAAGAGCGGGGAGTGATAAGGAGTCTACATGTTCCAGCCGACCTTAAAGCTCACATAGGCAGGACCACAATTAAACTCTGCGCAAACCAAGGTTGAGCGCCCTGTACCAGTAAGCAGGACCATTTTAAGGCTGCGCATTGCGTGGCCTTTTTTATTTCCCCTCAATTTGAGAGGACTCACAGCAATAAGAGGGGGCTTAATGTCCGATCCTGTTTCTGGCACTACGGTCGCGGCTGGTGGCCTGATGGGAGCCAGCGTATTTGGTCTTGCAACCGGTATTGATTATGGCGTGGTATTTGGCGCATTCGCTGGTGCAGTATTTTATGTAGCGACAGCGGCAAATATCACACGAGTACGACTGATTGCTTACTTCATGACGTCATTCATTGTTGGCGTTCTTGCTGCTGGCCTGGTTGGTTCAAAGTTGTCACAAGCTACCGGGTATAGTGACAGGCCATTAGACGCACTTGGTGCTGTTGTAGTGGCGGCGATGACAATCAAAGTGCTCACATTTTTCAACAGTCAGGATTTGGGAAGCCTGTTCAGTATTCTTTCGCGATTCCGTGGAGGAGGGGCCAGCAATGGTAACAAGTGATCCGTCAGCGATGGTGAATGCAGGTATTTGTGCGGTCATCGTCCTTGTCCTGATGTTCTACCAGCGTGAAGGGGCAAGGCATCGCCCCGCTATATCATTGCTGGCTTACTTCTTTGTGCTGGTTTATGCCAGCGTCCCTTTCCGTTACCTGTTCGGCCTCTACCAGGAGTCACACTGGATGGTGGTCATCGTAAACCTTCTTATTTGCGCTGCCGTCTTATGGGCTCGTGGGAACGTGGCGCGTCTCGTTGATACGCTGAGGCATTAATGAACCAATCACAATTTCAACAGGCGGCTGGTGTAAGCGCTGGGTTAGCTTCGCGCTGGTTTCCGCATATTGATGCTGCGATGAAAGAGTTCGGCATTGTTAAGCCCGAAGACCTGGCAATGTTTATCGCTCAGGCAGGACATGAATCAGCAGGATTTACCGCGCTGGTGGAGAGCTTCAACTACACCCCTGCTGCTCTGCTGACCACCTTTGGACGCCGCATTACGAACTATCAGGCATATATGCTTGGGCGTGACAAAGAAAAAGGGCAGGTAGCCAATCAGCCAGCCATTGCAAATCTGGTGTACAGCAATCGCCTCGGAAACAAAGCATCAGGTGATGGGTGGAAATATCGTGGCCGTGGACTGATTCAGATTACCGGTCTTGATAATTACCGCCGCTGCGGAACGGGATTAAAACTGGATTTAGTCAGTAATCCTGAGTTGCTGGAAAAGGATATCAACGCTTCACGATCAGCCGCATGGTTCTACGCCACCAGCGGATGCCTGAGCTACTCCGGCGATCTGGTTCGCATCACTCAGATCATCAATGGTGGGCAGAACGGCATTAACGACCGCCGTGCACGCTACGCCAAAGCAAAATCGGTGCTCTCATGATTAAGTGGCTGGTTCTTGTCATTCCACATTGGGAAACGGACACGGTTGTTTTGCAGGAGAAGGGTGACGAATTACATATCGTTTGCAGTTATAGCGATATTAAACCTGGCGAGGTGTTCGACGGGATGTGTGAACTTAAAACCTTCACATGGCTTAACTGGTCTTTCCCATACGGTCAGCCTATCAACGTCCGCTCATTTGAACCAAAGGTAATCGCATGAGCATTGTAGAAATTATTATCGGCGTTATTGGTGCAATTATGGTTGCAGCTGCCGGTGGTTTTGGTGTTGGTCATTTGCGAGGCACCAATAAAGCGGAAGCCAAAGTAGATCAGCAACGCACTGAAGAACGCGCAGCAGCTACTGAAGCCGTTGCAGAACGCCGGGTGGAGACAACAAAAGGAGCCAGGGATGTACAGCAGACTGTTAATCATCTTCCTGATGACGATGTTGACCGTGAGTTGCGCGAAAAATTTACCCGCAAAACCTGAAGTAACGGACACGGCCTGTGACTGGGTGAATATCATCTACATAACCGAGCACGACATTGAGGTAATGGATCGCCAGACTAAGAAAGATGTGTTGACGCATAACCGGTCTGTTCAGCGCAACTGTCAAAATAAAATTACTACGGCCTCGCAATAGCGGGGCTTTTTACTAACTGAGGGTAAAGAATGTCATCTCCAATCATGAAGTATTTCGCATATCAGCATCTCCCGGTGCACCTGCAGGAAGTGAGTAAGCCAATTGGCGATCTTGCGACACTGATGGATGAGTCACTGCCGGATGGCGCTGAAAAGTCTGCTGGCCTCCGTAAGCTTCTCGAAGCCAAAGATGCGCTGGTGCGCGCCAAGCTGGGTTAAGCCATTCCAAAGCTCACCTGCTGGTGGGCTTAACAGGTAGCATTACAGCAGGCATTCACTGAGTGTCTGCGATAATGATTTATCAACGCACTTGTAAACGGTATTCTAGACCTCCAATTATGATAAGGAGGTTTTTGTGGTTAAAAATTTAGAATACATGAAGGGTATGCTTGAGGTATTTTTGAAAGCGAAAACCCCTTTTATATCTACAAAAGACTTAGCTGAAGCTGGGTATGATATCTGCTCGAATGAAGGTATGTTTCATTATCTACTTCTTATTGAGCAAGGTTATATCAGTAATAAAGATCTGATAACGAATGATATAACTAAACTGGGCTACATGCGCCATCGTGGCTATATGCTAGATATGGGTACTGAAGTGCGGCTATCTGCGCAGGGACAAGAGTTCGCCCAGGCATTAAATGAGCCTACGGTTTTTGAGAAGTTAAAGTCAATGAGCGATGCCCCCTTGAGTACAATCAAAGATGTTGGGCTGGAGTTAACAAAGGCATATTTAAAGAAGAAATTTGGCCTCGAGTAAATTTTCTACCCTCACGGGCTAAGTAATTTTGTGATGGTTATTCGCAATGAGTATCTCTAGCCACTGGCATTTGCTGGTGGCTTTTTTATTGCGCTTCGCACGCGCACATCAAAGAGAGTCTTTCAGTAGTGAGCCTGGGTGATGCCGTTAGGTTGCGTTTACCTATCGGGCGGCATTGCCGTGCGACAGGCTCACGTCTAAAAGGAAACGCACATGAAGTATCAGCTTGCAAAATTGTATCGCGGTGATCGTTTCTTCGGGTATGGAATAGCCGTAGGTGGCTTGCTTATTGATGGTCAGGTTTCAACGGTGGTAGAAACTGCGCCAAATGAAATGCCGAAAGTAATTGCGACATTTAATCTCAGCAATGAACATTCAGAAAAACAACCACGAATTGATTTAGACAACCCAAGAGCTTCTAACGAATTCCAGATTGTAATCCATCCAGATAAGACATTAACCGTTGAGCAGTTAAAAGAGTTGGGAGAAACGGTGAAAGGATTTCTTACCAAGCATAATTTGTCTGATGGTGGTTTATGGAAGTATTAATAAACGGGGTGCGTTTTACACCAGAAGGCGATAACAAAGTACGTATTGGGATAGCAATCACAACCCATAATCGTCATGAAGTGCTTAAGCGTGCCATTGAGCAGCACATGAAGCATCTTCCATCTGGTGCGCTGGTGGTTGTGATAGACGATGGTTCAAATCCTGCCGCTGTTGTACCGGATAACGTGAATCTGGTTCGACATGACCAATCATGCGGTATTGTCGCTTCGAAGAACGCCAGCCTGACCGCGCTGGTGGACGCCGGGTGTGATCATCTCTTTCTGTGGGATGATGATGCATGGCCAATCGCTGATAACTGGCATCTCCCTTACATCGAATCTCCAGAGCCGCATCTGGCTTATCAATTTCTCGATCTGGCTGGCCCACGAAAAATAAACGATATGACCGTCCTATATCGGGATGATAAGCATATCGCTTACACCGGGCAGCGCGGCGTTATGCTTTATTACCACCGCAGCGCCATTGATAAGGTTGGCGGCTTCGATCCGGTATACGGGCGTGGCATGTACGAGCATCCTGATCTGGCGCTTCGCATTCACAACGCAGGGTTATCGACCTGGGCGTTTGCGGATGTTGCGGGCTCTGAAAAGCTCATTCATTCGATGGATGAGTACGAAGAGGGTGCGCGTTCAATTCCCCGACCTGAGCGTGAAGCGTTAGCAAAAGCTAATGCTGTTATTTATAGCGACAGACGCGATAACGGTTACACCGCATACGTTCCTTTCAGGAAACAGCGCAACGTGGTGATTACGGCATTGCTGACCAGCCAGAATGATCCACAACGTCAGGTAAGGATGAAAGCGTCTCCTGAGTTGGTTCAGGGATGGGCAACGTCTATTCGTGGCGCTGATGCAGTAGTACTGGCTGACGAATTGGATACAGCACCGAAAGGTGCGAACCTTTTCAAAGTGTCACCTTTGTCAATGAGTCCGTATTTCGCACGATGGCTGCATATTTATCAGTATCTGCGTGCTCATCCAGAGTATCGCCTTATCTGGTGTACTGATGGTACCGATGTCGAAATGCTTAGAGAGCCATGGGCAGAAATGCAGCCGGGTAAAATTTACGTGGGCTCAGAGCATAAGACGTATGCCGATGAATGGATGAAGTCCAATCACCACGGCAAAGCATATAGCGAGTTCATCGAGAAGCACATTGATGAACCGCTGCTCAACGCTGGACTACTTGGTGGTAGTCGTGACGATGTAATGGAGTTTGCTCACAGGATCATCAGACAGTATTACCTGATTGAAAGCCATCATTTCTGGAGGATGGAGACAGCTCGCCCCGCGCTGGTCGATATGGGTGCTTTCGGTATGGCTGCGAAGTCATTTGGCAATAGAGTCGTTACCGGCCCTAAGGTTCATACCATTTTTAAAACTGATGGTATCGGTAAGGAGTTCGCATGGTTTCGCCACAAGTAATGTTTGTGGTTATTGGTCATCATGTTCGCCGTAAACAGGCATTGATTTTGGCTGAATCTATTGGTGCAACCCTGATGATTGATACTGATGATCACGGTGCTAACTGGAATCATCGCCGCGCGCTGGAGTGGGCAGCCAATCAATCATGCCGTGTGGTAGTGCTTGAAGATGATTCTATGCCAGTTGCTGGTTTCTGCGAAAAGATTGCTGTATGGCTTGCACGTTATCCGGATGCACTGTGTTCATTTTATCTAGGCACTGGCCGTCCACCACAGTATCAACTGGAGATAGCATCAAAGCTAATAGCAGCTGATAAGGCCAGAGCTGACTTCATTACATTGCCGCGTCTTATTCATGGCGTCTGTTACAGCGTACCTCAGCAACATATCAAGAGAGTGCTGGATAAATGGAACCACAATAAAGCAGCAGACTATGCAGTCGGTGATGCTTACGGTGGCCCTGTTGTCTATCCATGCTACTCACTTGTTGACCACGCTGATGGACAGCCAGTAGAACCAGCCAGAGACAATCAGCCAAGAACAGAACGCCGCAGAGCATGGAGGTTACATGTCTAAGCTAAAGACACTACGGCCGCGCCTGAAAGCTATCGACACCCGAAGAATAAAGCCTGTCTATGGTGAGAATCGTCGAGTGAGTGGAAGCGCAAGGGTAAGCCTTAAGCGTCGTATCTATGTGCGCGACGGTGGTCACTGCTGTATGTGTAATCAAGTAGTAGACCTGCATGATAGCGAGCTTGATCACCGCATAGCACTACAGTTCGGTGGTGACAACGATGAGAGCAACCTCTGGACGCTGTGCATTGATTGCCACTCAGGTAAGTCATCGCGCGAAGCATCAATGAACCATCCTGACAGTGAGGCTCTGAAGCACTCTGTGCCGAAAGATAAATCGCAAGACGGCATCGTAATTATCTGACCAAACACCGGGGGGGTATCAGTGGGTGTCAACGCCGATCGCGCTGGACACCGCGCCCCCTCTCACGCGTAGAAAAAATTCCCTTTTGGAGGGTGTTAACGTGTTAACAGGACAGAAGCGCAAGTTCGCACAGGCGCGGATGTCCGGTTCATCCCAGGCTGAAGCAGCCCGTAAGGCCGGTTACTCCGAGAAAACCGCAAGGTCTCAGGGTTCACGGCTGGCAAAAGACCCGGATATCATCGCTTACATTGAAAAAAATGGAGCAGGTGATAAGCCTTCAAAATTTGTTGGGCTGCCAATTCCTCCATCAGAAACGGTGGGAAAAGATCTACCCATGGAGGTAGAGTCAGTACCGACCCTGAACAAATATGAAGATCCTCTTGAATTCCTGAAATCTGTCATGAATGACCCAACTCTTGAACTTGATGACAGAAAAGACGCAGCGAAGGCGATGCTTCCATACATTCATCAGAAAAAAGGTGAGGGTGGGAAAAAGGAAGCGAAAGGCGCAGCCGCAAAAAATGCAGCCAATAAGTTTGCCGTTCCTGCACCGCCGAAACTTGTAGTAAACAACCGGGGGTGATGAATGCCAGAATGGACTACAGCATGCCCTGACTGGAGTGAACGACTTAAGCGCGGTGATTCGATAATTCCACCACCGATTTATCCTGAACAGGCAGAGATAGCGCTTAATATTTTCAAGCAACTGAAAATTGTTGATGCGCCAGGCTCTCCAACGTTTGGTGAGTCGTGTGCCAATTGGGTGTTTGATCTGGTTGCGGCGCTTTTCGGTTCGTACGATGCCGAAACAGGAAGGCGGCATATCACGGAAGTTTTCGTACTAATACCGAAAAAAAACAGTAAATCTACACTTGCTGCCGGAATTATGATGACGGCACTGCTTCTCAACTGGCGACAAGCTGCCGGCTACACAATTATTGCCCCAACTGTAGAAGTAGCAACGAACGCATTTAACCCCGCGCGAGATATGGTTAAGCGTGATGATGACCTTGATGATCTTTGCCAGGTACAAACGCATATTAGGACCATTACTCACCTGGTGAGCGATACCACGCTGAAGGTTGTTGCAGCAGATGCAAACACTGTTTCTGGGATTAAATCAGTAGGAACGCTGATTGATGAACTTTGGCTATTCGGAAAGCAGGCAAATGCGGAGGATTTACTTCGTGAAGCGATAGGTGGTTTGGCATCTCGTCCTGAAGGATTCGTGATGTACACCACTACGCAATCAAACGAACCTCCAGCCGGTGTTTTTAAACAAAAACTTCAGTACGCTCGCGACGTTAGAGACGGGAAAATTATTGATCCAAACTTTCTTCCCGTTATTTTCGAACACCCGCCAGAAATGGTTGCCAACGGCGATCACCTTCTTCTTGAAAATATGCCGATGGTTAACCCTAACTTGGGGTATTCGGTCGATGAGCAGTTTCTTAATCGTGAGTTTAGGAAAGCCAAAGAAGCAGGACAAGAAGCATTTCGTGGATTCATGGCAAAGCACGCGAACATAGAGATTGGTTTGGCGTTACGTGCTGACCGATGGGCAGGTGCTGATTTCTGGGAGCAACAAGCAGAAAGGGTAAGTTTTGAAGATATTATACAACGCAGCGAGGTCATCACGGTTGGTATTGATGGTGGTGGTCTTGATGACCTACTTGGACTGTCAATAACCGGCAGAGATAAAGACACGCGAAAATGGCTATCCTGGAGCCATGCTTGGGCCCACGAAATTATGCTTGAACGCCGTAAAAGCGAGATATCGAAACTGCGTGATTTTGAAAAGGCCGGAGACTTCACCATTGTAAAGCGAGTTGGTCAGGACACAGAGCAAGTTGCAGAGTACGTCAGCAGAATTTATGAAGCTGATTTGCTGGATAAGATTGGTATTGACCCGGCAGGCGTTGGACAAATTCTGGATGCACTGGTTGAGGCAGGAATCCCTCCTGAACTGGTAGTCGGTATCAGTCAGGGCTGGCGACTTGGCGGCGCGATAATGACTACCGAGCGAAAACTTGCTGAAGGCGTACTGATTCACGGCGGACAGCCGATGATGGCCTGGTGCGTTGGTAACGCAAGGGTAGAACCAAAGGGTAACGCCATCCTGATTACCAAACAGGCCAGCGGGAAAGGGAAGATTGACCCCCTTATGGCGCTATTTAATGCCGTCTCGTTAATGGCACTGAATCCAGAGGCGAAGAAACAAGATTACCAAGTATTTTTCATATAACACACACGTCAGTTAATAACCCGCTACGGCGGGTTTTTTCGTTTCTGGAGGACAGAAAATGAAGCTTGACCGCGCATGTACCATCATGACGGTGAAAGCGGTGGATGAGGATAAACGGATTATCACCGGCATTGCCTCCACACCATCACCAGACCGTGACGGCGACATTATGGAGCCTGACGGCGCGAAGTTTGGCAGTGAAAACCCTTTTTTATGGCAGCACGACAGGTCTCAGCCTATCGGTAATTGCTCGGCGAAAAAGGTGAAAGAGGGGCTGCAAATTACAGCCCAACTTGTTAAGCCAACACCTGATATGCCATCGCAGCTGGTTGCCAGACTTGAAGAAGCGTGGGCATCAATTAAGTCAGGGCTCGTAAAAGGTCTGTCGATTGGTTTTAAGCCCATCAAATACGCTTATCTCGACTCTGGCGGCATTCAATTCCTCGAATGGGAATTACTCGAAGTCTCTGCCGTAACCATTCCCGCTAATTCTGAGTGTTCAATTCAGACAGTTAAATCTTTTGACCGCCAGTTACTCGCCGCGCTTGGCAATGAGAAACCCGTGGTTAAAGCAAATCAATCCGCTGGCGCTACAGCACAAAAACAAACTTCTCAAAAAGGAAAACCAACGATGAATATCGCTGAACAGATCAAAAGTTTTGAAAACAAGCGTGCAGCGCTGGCCGCTTCACTGAATGACATCATGAGTAAAGCCGCTGATGAAGGTCGTACTCTCGACGCAGAAGAGACGGAAAAGTACGACAATACATCTTCTGAAATTAAAGCAGTTGATGACCATCTTTGTCGTCTTCGCGATATGGAATCCAGTATCGCTGCATCGGCAAAACCGGTTATCAAGACAGCTAATGGTGATGTGACAGTTGTAAATCAGGCACCCGCAGTCATTCGAGTACCTCCAAAACTGGAAAAAGGTATTGCGATGGCACGCTTCACCAAAGCTCTGGCAGCCGCTAAAGGTGTCCGCTCTGAAGCGCTTTCAATTGCGAAGAGCAAATATCCTGAAGATGCCAAACTCCATCACGTTCTTAAGGCCGCTGTAGATGCAGGGACAACCACTGACCCAGCGTGGGCAGGTTCATTAGTTGAATACCAAGATTTCGCGAATGACTTCGTCGATTTCTTGCGTCCACAAACCATTATTGGCCAGTTTGGTGTGGGTAATATTCCTTCACTGCGCGATGTGCCTTTCAACGTTCGAATTCCCGTACAAACTTCAGGCGGTGCAGCGCAGTGGGTTGGTCAGGGTAAGGCCAAACCACTGACAAAATTTGATTTCTCAAACATCACATTTGGTTTCTCAAAAGTTGCCGCCATTTCTGTTCTTACAGAAGAGTTGATCCGCTTCTCTAATCCAAAAGCAGATGTTCTGGTTCGAAACTCTCTTGCTGAATCCGTTATTGCACGCCTGGATACTGACTTTGTAGATCCTACGAAAGCAGAAGTTTCAGGAATTTCCCCTGCATCTATCACTAATGGTGCGACAACCATCCCAAGCACCGGTGATCCTGATGCAGATAGCACTGCGGCATTTGAAGTGTTTATCAATGCAAATCTTCAGCCTACTGGCGCAGTATGGTTGATGTCCAGTTCAACGGCGCTGGCCATCTCCAAGCGTAAAAATGCCCTTGGGCAGAAAGAATATCCAGACATGACCATGTTTGGTGGCACGTTTGAAGGCCTACCGGCCATCGTTTCTCAGTATGTCGGAAATCAACTGATCCTGATGAACGCTCCAGATATCTATCTCGCTGATGAAGGCGGTGTTGCTGTTGATATGTCAACTGAAGCATCACTGGAAATGGAATCCGAGCCTACTGGTGATAGCGTCACGCCAACGCCTGTCGAATTGGTGTCCATGTGGCAGACAAATAGCGTAGCCATCCGCGCAGAGCGCTGGATCAACTGGAAACGTCGCCGTACTGCAGCTGTAGCAGTGATCAGTGGTGTTAATTACTCTTCCGGGCAGACCAGCTAAACAGGAGGGCGGGGGAAACCCCGCCATTTCAGATGGCAAAAATCAGATACCTTCAGCGTACACATGACTCATTGCCAGGTGATGAGAAAATTGTGAATGACCAGTGCGCAAAGGTGCTGGTTCTGCTGAAAAAGGCGGAATACGTAACCGGCAAAAAAGCAGGGGTGCGTAAAAGTAAAAAAGAAAACGCGGAGAATGGCTGATGTGGAATCCTTTTAGACGGAAAGAGAAAGCACTACAGCAACCATCATCTCGCGGCTGGACTCCGATATTTTCATTTGTCAGAGAACCCTTTGCAGGTGCATGGCAAAGAAACATGGAAATCCGGAATGAAACCGTACTTTCTTACTACGCGGTGTTTTCCTGTATTACCCTGATTGCCAGTGACATTTCAAAGATGTCGCCAGCCGTTCAGGCGAAAGATTCTAACGGTATCTGGAAAGAAATCTCAGATGCCAATTTCGAGACAATAATCAGCAAGCCAAACCAGTTTCAGAACACAATTCAGTTTTTTGAAACGTGGATGAACTCAAAGCTTTCTCGCGGTAACACCTACGTGATGAAGGTTAAAAACAGTGCCGGAAAGATTACAGAACTTCGCATTCTTGACCCTGATAAAGTCACGCCACTGGTAGCTGATGATGGTTCTGTTTTTTACCAAATCAGTCCTGACCAGATTAGCGGGTTGCCAACACAAGTAACCGTACCAGCGCGAGAAATCATTCACGATCGCTTCAACTGCCTCTTTCACCCTCTGATTGGTATTTCCCCCATCTATGCCTGTGGGCTCGCGGCAATGCAGGGTAAGCACATTCAGGAAAGCTCTGCTTTCTTCTTTAAGAATGGAGGTAAGCCAAGCGGTGTTATTACTATTCCAGGATCAGTTGATGCGGAAAAAGCCAAAGAAATAAAAGAAGCCTGGGATGCCGGTTATACAGGGGAAAATGCAGGAAAGACTGGCCTGTTGTCTGGTGGTGCAGAATACAAAGCGATAACAATGTCGGCAGTCGATGCGCAGACCGTTGAACAGCAGAAACTCTCTGCAGAAATGGTTTGTTCTGCTTTTCACGTCCCGGCATATAAAGCTGGCGTTGGCGAAATCCCAAGCTCTGATAACGTTGAAGCTCTTGAACAACAATATTACTCACAGTGCCTGCAGGTACTGATTGAGTCTATCGAGTCGCTTCTGAAAGAAGCTTTCGAACTGGATTCTAAAAAGCGAGTAGAGCTTGATATTGGTGCGCTTCTACGCATGGACAGCGAACGCAGAATGAAAGCGCTGGGTGATGGAGTTAAAAACACTATTCTTACACCAAACGAAGCGCGAAAAAGCGAAAACCTTCCTCCGGTTGAGGGTGGTGATTTGCTCTTCCTGCAACAACAGAACTATAGCCTACCGGCACTGGCCAGACGTGATGCATCAGATGATCCTTTTGGTAAAGGGCAGCCACAGGCGCAGACATCTACAGCACCGGAAGACGAAAGTGGCAAAGCATTAACCGAGACAGAACTTTTCGCGGCGAAATCAATGCTCAGAGGATTATTAACAAAATGAATGAACGTGAATTATCCCTGATAAAGGCGCTTGGTGAAGAGTTTGGTTCAGCCATTAATAAAATGGCTGATGACTTTAAAAAAGCGCTTGTTGAAATTGAGGCTGGACTACAGAAGCAAATGGATGAGATTCGTCTGTCAATTCCTGAATTCCAGCCAGTAGAAATTCCTGATGTATCCAAAATGGTTTCAGAAGCGGTGAGTGCCATTGAATTACCGAAAGCACCAGAACTACCCGACTTAAGCCAGAGCATCGCCGACGCGGCAGAAAGTGCGGTGAAGCAGGCTTTAGAATCACTTCCTAAGCCTAAGGATGGTAAAAGCGTCAGTGTAGAAGACCTTCGCTCCCTGGTTGAAGAGGTTGTATCAGCATCTCTTCCAGAGCCGGTAGATGTTGAAAAACTGGCTGAAGATGTGGCCGCGAATATTCCTGTTCCTAAACCTGGTTCCGATGGTCGTGACGCTCTTGCAATAGAGCTTGAACCATTCATCGATGAGAAAAAAAGCTATCCACGCGGTACCTATGCGACTCACAAAGGCGGACTTTGGCGCGCCCACGAAAAGACGCACGGCATGCGGGGCTGGGAATGTATTGTTGACGGTGTGTCGGGCATTGATATCAAACAAGATAACCAGCGAACCTTCTCAATTTCTCTCGAAAGAGCAAGCGGTACTGTTGAAGTTAAGTCCTTTGACATCCCGGTAACTATCTATCGCGATGTATTCAAATCTGGTACCGAATATCAACCTGGCGATACGGTCACATGGGGTGGTTGTATGTGGCATTGCAACGAGAAAACTTGCGACAAGCCTGGTGAGACAGGATCGAAAGGATGGACACTTGCTGTTAAGAAAGGGCGAGATCTGAGGGATAAGCCATGATTGAACTGGTTACGCTCGGAGAGGCTAAGTTGCATCTCCGTATTGACGACGATTACGGAGATTCAGACCTTACCTTAAAAATTCAGGGCGGCAGCGCAGCAATACTTTCCTACATTCAGGGAAGTCGCGCGCTTGTCGTGGATGAATCAGGAAATCTTATTGATGGTGAGCCGCTTACTCGCGTTCAGACTGCTCTGTTGGTTCTGCTTGGCTATCTGGACCGTAACCGCGGCGGTGAAGAAGAAGAAAAGTTGAAACAGGGAGAGCTTCCTTTTTCTGTATCAATGCTGATTTACGACCTCCGTAAGCCGACAATTATTTAAGGGGTTGGTATGGCATGCGCAGGATGCGCCAGACGGCGCGAGTGGATTAAAAAGTGGACGAGGATTGCCTATGAACGATCAGCAGGTAAACGAACTAACGGCGGCACTGAAAGCGCTGGCAACGTCTCAACTGAAACAGGCAGAAGCGATAAACCGTCTGGCTCAGGCAGATGAAACACTGATATCTCTGATTGCAAAAACGCTCGTTGATGAAATTGATGATGAGCTGCCACTGCAGACCTATCTTGATGGTAAGCCGAGGTAATCGTGGAGTTTGCTAAACTGCGTCACCGCATCACTATTCAGCGACGAACATCTGTCCAGTCACCAACCACAGGGGCAATGGAATATACCTGGAACAACGTGGCAGATGTTTATGCCAGCGTGGTTTCTTCATCAGTCCGTGACTTCATTGCAGCTCAAGCCGAAAACGTAAAAGTAACGGCAAGAATCACTATCCGATACCGGGAAGATATTCAGGAGAAAGACCGTATTCTTTTCCGTGGAAAAATTTACAGCATTGAGGGGATTCTTCCTGACCCTGATAGTGGACTCGAATATCTCACGCTTCCGTGCTCAGAGGGGGTAAAGGATGGCTGATAGCATTGAGTTTAAGCTTGAAGGTGTAGATTCACTGCTTGGTAAGTTAGAAGCCATTACCTCGGAAACTAAGCGCAAAACAGGGCGCTCCGCACTGAGGAAAGCTGGAAACGTTATCGTAACTCAGATAAAGAGAAACGCAGAGCGACTCGACGATCCTCACACCGCACGTAGCATTGCTGATAACGCCGCGCTGCGCTGGAATGGTCGTATGTTTAAACAAACCGGTGATCTTGCCTTCAGGATAGGCATTCTTCAGGGAGCCGTATTAAAAAAGCATCCAAGCACTGCGAAGGATGCACCCACTCCTCACTGGCGTCTTCTTGAGTTTGGCACTGAAAAGATGGCAGCAAAACCGCTCGTTCGTGCTGCTGCAAATTCCAGGCTGATAGAGGTTTTCAACACATTCTCTGTTAACTACGAAGCGGGGATTGACCGAGCTATCAAACGAGCACAGAAGAAAGGAGGGACCGCATGATTGCTCCCATTTTTCCTGTTTGTGCGGCGAGTCCGGCAGTGACTTCTCTGCTTGGAAGCAACCCTGTCAGAATTTACCCTTTCGGCATTCAGGATGATGACGTTGTTTATCCATACGCCGTCTGGCAGAACATTAGCGGCTCTCCTGAAAATTTCCTCAACCAACGACCAGATGCGGACATGTATTCGCTTCAGGTTGATATCTATGCCGATACTCCTGATGAGGCTATTGCTGTCGCTAAAGCCATGCGTAATGCGATAGAGGTAAAAGCCAACATTGTTCGATGGGGTAATCAGACGCGAGACCCTGAGACGCTCAGGTATCGATATTCTTTCGACGTTGACTGGATAGTCAACCGATAACAAACCTTCCACAACCGGCCTTGAGCCGGTTTTTTTATACCCGGAGATAATTATGTCAGTAGTGACTCAAGGCACTCAGATGTACGTTCTGAATAACGGTGTGGTCAGTGAAGTTGAATGTATTACTTCGTTCTCACCAGGTAGTAGCCCGGCAGACCAGATTGAAGATACCTGTCTGAGTGAAACCAGTACTCGCCATTACAAGAAAGGACTTCGAACACCAGGACAGGCAACTGTAGCTCTTAACGCAGACCCGGCAAACGACAGCCATGTAATGCTGAGCAACCTGGCTGAATCCAGTGACCAGACAAACCTGACCTTTGCTATTGGCTGGGCTGATGGAACGGATGAACCAACGGTAGCGACTTCTGGTGATCCAGATGCAGTTGATGGTCTTTCTCTGCCGGATACACGTACCTGGTATGTGTTCCAGGGCTATGTTTCAGATTTCCCGTTCGACTTCCAGGCGAATACGGTCGTGCAAACATCCGCAACTATTCAGCGATCAGGGCAGGGTGTTTGGGTTCCAAAGGCCCAGCCAACGAGCTAATAACCAGGCATTAATAAGCGGGGGAAACCCCGCAAATTGAGAGGAAAGAAATGAAACTGAATCTGGATTCGTTAAAACAGGCAGGGGCATTCACTGGTCGTCCTGTTGAGAAGGAAATCACCTGGAAACAGGGCGATAAAGAGATCACAGCTACCGTTTATATCCGACCAATGGGTTATCACGACGCGGTATCAAATGTTCTTTCAGCGGTGGGGAAAATTGATGGTGTTGCAGGGCGTATCGCTGCATCCATCTGTGATGAAAATGGCGCTCCAGTTTTCACTGTTGCCGATATCACTGGTGAAGCAGATCCTGACCGTGGGGCGCTTGATGGTGCTTTAACCGTTGCTCTGCTTGTCGCTATTCAGCAGGTAAACGACCTGGGAAAGGCGAACTCAGCGCAGACGACGAATTCTGGTGTGAATTAGTTCTCAACGGGATCGGCGGTCGCACCATTGCTGAAGCAAAAGAACGCGTTAGCGTTACAGAGTATCGCGACTGGGTTCTTTACCGTCAAAAGTACGGAAGCCTTAATGGAATGATGCGTACCGAGTGGGCCGCTGGCCTTATTTCTTCTGTGCTGGCAAACGTCAACCGTGGAAAAGATTCACCCTCCTTCAAAGTAACAGACTTCACACCACACATTAACGAGCCTTCCATTTCACTGGAACAGGCTATGCAGGAGTGGACATAGCATGGCTGGTAAATCCCTCGGCACGTTGACTATCGACCTGGTGGCAAAGGTTGGTGGTTTTGTCTCTGGCCTTAGCCAGTCTGAGCGAGCATCTCAAAAATGGCGTAAACAGGTACAATCTGACGCCAAGGCTGCGGCCACCGCGTTCACCGCTTTTGCGACAGCTGCAAGCGCTGCAGCAATTGGTGTAGGCGTTGCAGGTTATAACCTGCTGAAAACCACTTCCAAACAGATCACTGAAACAGACCGTTGGGCGAAATCGCTCAATATGTCTACGCAGTCTCTGCTGGCCTGGCAGTATGCCGCCGAAAAAGCGGGCGTATCTGGTGACCAGATGGCTGATATCTTTAAGGATATTGGCGATAAGATTGGTGATGCGGTCTTAAATAAATCTGGTGAAGCTGTCGGTGCGCTTGATGCGCTGGGATTATCCGCAAAAAAATTAGCCGGTGAGTCACCTGATAAACAACTTCTCGCTATCAGCGATGCTCTTGGCAAGATAAAAACAAACGCCGAGAAAACAACCATTCTCGAAAGCCTTGGTAATGACCTGTCAAAGCTTCTGCCCTTACTTGATCAGGGTGGTGAAAAGCTTCGCCAGTACATGGACGCGGCAAAACAGTTTGGTGTTGCCCCTGATGATGCAGACATCGAAAAACTGGTGAAAGTAAACTCCCTGTTTGAAGACATGGAGACGCAGGTTAACGGCGTAAAAATTGAGATTGCTACCGGTCTTGCAAATGTTGACCTGTCAGGATTACAGAATGCGATCACTGACATGGGCGATGTTTTCAAAGACCCTCTGGTGATTCAGGGACTAACTGACCTGGTTGGCGGCGTTGTTGACCTAGCTACCTGGCTTGTGAAAGTTGGCGCTGAAGCAGGTAAGTTGATTGACCTGTACAAAGGCGGTAAGGCTGTTGGTGACAATGCATCTGTAACTGATATAGAACGTCGACTCAATAACCTCAAAGCTGATGTAGAAGACCAGGGTTTCCTTGCCAGTTTTAACAGAATTGGGATGGACGTTGACGGGAAGAAAGCTGAAATAGCACAGCTTGAACGCCGACTTTCCATTATGAAAGCCGGTAATAATCTTCCTCTCAGTCCGGCCACCATAGGTGGGTCATCCTCATCCAGTAAAAACTATTCCTTAGGCTCAGGAGAAACAAACGGTAAAGCATCGCCTGACGCCGGGGCCAAGAAGCTGGAGTCAGCGTTTAAGTCTCTGGAAATGAGCTATCAGCGCCAGATTGCGTTAATAGACACAACTGGCAAAAAGAATCAGCAGGTCACCGAGCTTGAGAAGCTGCGTTTTGATTTCACTTCAGGAAAATTAACAGGGATTAATGCTGCACAGAAAGAGCGCCTTGAACAGCTTGCAACGGAAATAGACCGTCTCAACTCTCTGAAAAAAGCCAACGAAGAAAACCTGAAACTTGTCGAATTTACCGCTAATTTGCGCAAGCAAAATCAGAATGACCAGGCAGCAAATGATTCTGATTTTATTGGCGCAGGAATGGGCGACAAGACTCGCCAGCGCATGAAGGAGTTGCTGGATATCCAGCGTAGTTTTCTCGACAGACAGGCAGACCTTCAGAAGCAATACCAAAGCGGCGATATCAGTAAATCGCTTTATGACCAGGAGACGTCAGCGTTACAGCAGGCACTTGATGAGCGTCTAGATATTCAGCAGGACTATTACAAAAAGTCCGACGCACAGATGGGCGACTGGCAAAGCGGGATTATGGATGCGTTGAATGATTACGCTGATAACTCCGCTGATTACTACCAGACCGCCGCCGATGCGATGACCTCCATTCTTAATGGCGCAACGGAATCCATCTCTGACAACCTGAATAATCTTGTGCATGGGGCAGAGGATTTAGGTGATTTCTTCAGTAATATTTTCTCTGGCCTTGGTGAAACAATCATTAAAACCCTTTCTGATATGGCGGCGCAGTGGCTGGTATATCAGGCTGTGCAATTGCTGGTAGGTAAATCCACTCAGGCAAGTGCAGCGGCATCAATGCTGGCAAACGCACAGGCTTCATCTTTACAGGCTCAGATCGCCGCTTATGCATCTACAGCGGCAATCCCTATCGTTGGTCCAGCGCTTGCGCCTGCAGCAATGGCAACAGCGGCGGCGGTAACTGCACCGCTTGTAGCAGCCGTTGGTACTTCTGCCCTTGCAGGTATGGCGCACGATGGTATCGACAGCGTTCCAGAAACCGGGACCTGGCTTCTTCAGAAAGGAGAGCGAGTCGTTACTTCTCAGACCTCTGCCAAGCTTGATGAAACACTCGACAGGGTGAATCAGCAGTCCACGCAGGGGGCTAGTTTCTCACCCGTTATAAACATGAATGTGAACGGTGACCCTTCCGACACTCAGATTGCCATGATGAAACAAGCAACTACAGAAGGGGCAAAGCTTGGTTATCAACAGGCCGCCAGTGACCTCGCAAGCGGGAAGGGGAGAATTTCAAAAGCGATGATGCGCTGGAACACTAACAGGAGAACTGGTTAATGGCTAAAACAACCAGCATTAACTATCCGAATGATTACCTGCCGATTCCGTTACAGGAAGGGTTCGGGTTAAAGCCTGTTAGCCCATTGCTGAGAACAGAACTTACATCTGGCAGGGCAAGGCAACGCCGCCTGTACACTTCAACGCCAACTCAGGCATCAGTGGCATGGTTGTTTACAGATCCAGAGTCTCAACTGTTTGAGGCGTGGTTCAGAGACACCATCAAAGATGGGGCTGACTGGTTCAATATGCCTCTTCGCTCACCTCTTGGCATTATCGACATGTACGTTTGCCGGTTCGTCGATATTTATGAAGGGCCGACCATTGAGGGTGGTAATTACTGGCGATATACAGCCACCCTTGAATTATGGGAACGACCAATTCTTGCACCTGGTTGGGCTGATTTCCCGGATTACATTATCAACAGCAGCATTATTGATATTGCGCTCAACAGGGAGTGGCCCAGACCGTGACAATTCTGAATCGTCTTTATGCCTCATCTGGTGAAGAGGTGATTATCGAAACACTCCAGATAAACATCGGTAGTGAAGTTTATTATTTATGTAAGGGCTTCGATGATATTACCGCAACCACAGAAAATGGTGATGCTGTGACATTCAATGCAGCAGCGATTGATATTGCACTTCCTGCCAGGAATAGTGATGGAACTCAGGACTTGCAGTTTGCTATCGATAACATTGATGGAGTTACTTCAACAGCGATTCGTAACGCGCTGGATAATCTCTCAGAGGCATCTTTAACCTATCGTAACTACGTTTCTACTGACCTGAGCGCCCCAGCTTCAGTTCCATATACTCTGGCTATTAAAAGTGGTTCGTGGACGTCGACACAGGCGCAAATAACGGCTGGCTATATGAACGTACTCGATACTGCATGGCCACGTCACCGTTACACCCTTCCGTACTACCCAGGCCTCCGTTACATGAGTTAAGGAGAAACTATGTTCAATCCTGACAAATACCTTTCTGTTGTGTGGCAGAAGGGGGGGCGCGTTTACCCTGAGCTTGACTGTTTTGGCATCGTCAATGAGGTACGTAAAGACCTTGGATTACCTCTCTGGCCAGATTTTTCAGGGGTAACTAAAGATGAATGTGGCCTTGACCGAGAGGCTGTCAAACTGATGCGATCACTTGAGAAGTGCGAGCCTTGTGTTGGGGCAGGCGCTGCATGTTATTCCGGGTCAACCGTCACTCACGTTGGTGTCGTAGTTGAGATAAATGGTCAACTTCACGTAGCTGAATGTAATCCGGGAATGAATGTGACCTTTCTTCCTGTTTCGCGTTTCAAACGACGCTTCGTTAAAGTGGAGTTCTGGAAGTGACAATCAGAATTTATCCCTCTCGCTTGCCTGGTGAACCGCTTGAAACGCATGAACACGGCGCCATCACAATTCACCAGTGGCTGATTAAAAAAGTAGAAAGCTATAAGCCTGATATGAAGCAACCGATCACAATTGATGTTGATGGAAAAAATATTCCACATCAGGCGTGGTTTGAATTTGCTATCAAATCAGATAGTGATGTCAGAATTTATCCTGTACCTTATGGCGCGGTTGCTCTTGCCTGGATTGCTGTTGCTGTATCAGTTGCATCTGTCGCGTATGCTCTTTTCTTTGCTCCTGGTGTTGGTGACCTTGGCGGTTATTCATCAGGAACGGGAAACCCTCTTGATGTAAATCCTGCTAAAGCGAACAACGCAAAATTAGGTGACCCGATACGCGAGTTATTCGGTCGAAGCCGTATTTACCCTGACTACGCAGTGCAGCCTGTAACGAGATTCTCAGTTGATGATCCTACTGTAATGACAGTTGAAATGTTCGTTGTTATGGGGAGAGGGCGTTTTTCATTTGGGGATGGCGATATTCGTGTTGGGTCAACTCCAATTGCTTCTCTTGGCGATGGGTTTAAATACACAGTGTATCAACCAGGGCAAAACGTTAGTGGAGACCAACGATCAGAAAACTGGTTCAATTCCACAGAGGTTGGGGGAACTGCGTCTGGTTCAGGTCTTGATATGGCGCAAACTGCGCCGGACACGGAAGATGTTGTTGCTGATTCGCTAACCGTTTCCGGACCAACAATAACATTTAATGGGCTGAGCACTGATGATGGAGATGAGACAACAAATGACCTTCCGGATACATGGACTGTTGGTGCTATTGTTGAGTTAATTGTTCCTGATTCCTATGTGGTAACTAATGATGGCGCTTACAGTAGAATTACCAGTGACACGCTTGAAGAAATTTCTCCTTATGTTGGGATGGCTGTAACGCTCTGGTACAACAGCATTGATTACCAACTATTCATTGCTGACTTTATACCTCATTCAGAGCCAGTCGGCGAAGATGTGATTACCGCATCAATAACCCTCGCTTACGATAGCGCCACTGGAACTCCGTTCACCGGGATTCCTGAAGGTTATGTCAGGCTATCTGTTTCGCATTCCGGAAGCGAATATAAGATTCTTGATATAGATGGTAGCTCTGTAACTTTAGAGCGGGTTATTGACGGCAGCGTTGATCCGTCATGGCCTGGATTTTCACCGCGTACAGTTCTTGATTTTGAAGCCAACGGTTTAAATGAAAACGATAATTGGATGGGGCCTTTTCTGGCATGTCCCGAAAATGAAGTTGCTGATATGTTCGAAGTAAACTTCTTCTTCCCAAACGGTATCTGTGGGTACAACAAAAAAGGAAACAAGCAAAACCGTGAGGTGAAGTGGGAGATTCAGTATCGGCCATATGGTTCAGGCGCTGGCTGGATAAGCAAAACAGGATCGTACAATCTCCAGAACATCAATGGACTGGGATTCACCGAACGAATCGCGCTGGATGCGCCTGCGCTGGTAGAAGTAAGAGCTCGCCGCACGAACGAGCAGGGGCAGAATAACAGCCGAGATAACATGTACTGGCAGTCATTGCGTGGGCGTTTATTGTCTCGGCCGGTATCGTATTCTGGCGTCACCGCAATGGCGGTGACCGTGGAAACTGGTGGTAAACTGGCTGCTCAGTCAGATCGTCGAGTAAACGTCGTTGCTACGCGAGTTTATGATTCAGGTGTATCAAGGAGCATTTCTGGTGCTCTGTATCATATAGGTAATGAGTTGGGTCTGGCGATGGACCGTGAAGCTATTGACTCACTAGAAACTACTTACTGGACTCCTGGCAGCGAATTTTTTGACTTTGCCACCACGGATTCTGTTTCTGCGCTGGAAATGCTTCAGAAGGTGACAAATGCAGGAAAAAGTTACTTCCTACTTACCGATGGTCTGGCATCTGTAGCAAGGGAAGGTGTGAAAACGTGGACGGGAATAATCAGCCCACAGGAGATGACTGATCAGCTGCAGACAGCTTTCGTTGCTCCGTCAGCAGATGACTATGATGGTGTTGATGTTACATATATCAACGGTACTACATGGGCTGAAGAGACGGTGCAGTGCAGAACATCAGATAACCCAACTCCGGTAAAAATTGAGGACTATACGCTTGATGGTGTTCTTGATCAGGATCGAGCTTATCAGATTGGTATGCGAAGACTGATGAAGTATCGGCAGCAACGTCTTACTCACACGACTACAACGGAAATGGATGCTCTCTGCTATAACGTTGGTGACAGGATTATCTTTACTGATGACATTCCAGGTAGCAAAACAATAAGCACGTTGATTGAGGCTATGAACACTAGTAACGGTGTAACTACTGTAACCGTGTCAGAGTCACTTGACTGGACATTTAACAATCCACGCGCATTAATACGTTATCAGGATGGTTCCGCGTCAGGGTTGTTGCCTGTCACTAAGGTCAGTGATTATGAAGCATCGTTGCCTGAACAGGACGATTTCAATAGCATCATACTAAACGATCCATCCATCGAACCTCCGCGCCTGATTTTTTGCGAATCTTCGCGTGTTGGATACAGCGCATTAATATCAGAGATTGCACCCCAATCTGATGGCGCCTGTCAGGTTACTGCAAAAGAGTATAGAGACTCATTCTATCAGTACGACAACGCCACCTATCCCGGCAATGTTGCTTAAATAAACCCACTTCTCATGGACCCACCTCGGCGGGTTTTTCGTTTATGAGGCTAATATGACGACTTATAACACCGGCAATCCGCTGGGGTCTGCTGCTGCAAAAGATTTATACGATAATGCTCAAAATCTTGATCATCTTGCTAATGAGCAAGTTAATGAAACATGGGCTGATCGTTTTGGGAAAGAAAGGCTGACATGGTATGGTATCGAAAAGAAAACCATGCAAGCATTGATGAATTATGGCTACATCACGAAGAAATCTTTTGAAATTGGCGCTACCCTCGACACTCCTAACACTGTTTTGCAGTGGGAAAACAATGGCGAATTCTATCGCTGGGACGGAGACTGGTCGCAACCCAAAGTAGTTCCCGCTGGTTCTACACCTGATAGCACCGGCGGAATAGGGAGCGGGAAATGGATGGGGGTAGGCGATGCAAGTTTACGGCACGATCTATCCACACCTACCGGTAGTGAGTTGGTCAACACACCAACAGGAACCGTGGAAGAAAGACTCACGGCATTGTCTGAAAAAGACAAAGATATAGAATCGAATCTTGTTACAAACATCATACCATGCTCCACGCCAACAGTAGGCATGGGAGTGAAGGCTATTGTTAAAATAAGCTCCGATGATGATTTTTACGTCATTAGCAAAAAAGCAAATGGCAAGTCTGGATTCATCGCCAGCCGGGTTACAAATGAAGTTTCCCCATCTGATGCAGGAAATTATGGTGGGCAGTCTCCATTTAGACCTGGAAGCGTAGATAACATTAAAGACGCTGTTGTTGCGAAGCTTGCTCCTTATGCAAAGGGAGCTGGTGTTATCTTATCAACTTTTAATGCTTCACAGATCGCAACATTATTTGGGTTTTCGGCAACAGGGGCATCAATTAATGCAAATACTGCTGCCGGTGATTATACCCTGTTTAGCCCTCAGGTTTATCAGGTCCCAAATGGAAGTGATATTACATATCAGCTTTCTGTACAAAAAGCTAAAATACGACTTGCAGGTTCAAACAATTCGTCAGCAACAGTAAATGTTAGCATTAGCCGTGATGGAACAAACTGGTTACAAACAAAAACTGTGACAACACAACTCCCTCCTGCTGGTCAATCACCATTACCTATGGAAGTTGATGTTGATGGGTTGCCTGGTACATGGTATCTGAAAATAGCTAATGCTCACACGGCTCCATGCTATGTTGTTGGATTGAACATATTAAGCATAGGTGGGGATGTGGTCCTTGATTATGATAATATAATGGCAACATTGTTACCTGATTTTGCTAGCGGACCCGCATATTACTTTGGTGGAAGCGGTGCAACTGAGTTTGCAGCAAAAGAAAAGTCAACAGGGAAATTCTTCGGAACTTTTCATGGTGGGCATGGTGATTTCTTACAGAGATTAAGAACAGAAAATAGTTCATATAATCTAGATTCTGGATCGGCCCCAGTTTTGCTCTTAACACATAGTGCAGTATTGCATAGCTCGTCAGTACTAACCATCGGGTCATCATCTTATCGTTATGTTGCAAGTACTATCTTCGGTGATGGTACTCATACAACCAGATTTTCCCTTAAATTGAATGCTGGAACACCTATTATTTGTGAACGCATTTATACCCACATGGCAACCAGTTGTAGGAACTTTGACTGGATACACTTACCATTGCTGGTAAATAAAACTGATGACGGTGATGTTGCTCTTGGGCAGACTGGATTTATTCAACAGTTTAGAAGTGATGATACCGCCACAATTAATTGCTCATTTTCACAGGTTAATATCCAAGATAACTCTCTTGGTGCTTATGTTTCTTTCCAGCCAAATTACAATAAGCAGTATTACGGTACGGCTTTTTCATCAGGTGGACACCCACTTAATGATGGAATGTATACAACATGCAAGGAGTTTTTCTAAAGCTAAGGCGGCATACAGCCGCCTTTCAATTAATTTTTTACTAACCTAGTGTAAGCATAGTTTCCTGCTTTTATAAATGGTTTTTCAATTATTTTATATAGTATATGCGATCCGATTAAGCTTACTATTAAAACGACCGAGAACATTATCAACCCTTTTTCTTTTGCAAAAGACCCACCAATGTAATCAGATAGAATTATTAGAGCCACTACATGAAATAGGTAGAGTGAATATGATATATCGCCCAGCCAGTGAAAGTTTTTTTGATATCCAATTGGCTTTACCCATTCGTATGAAAGGCAAAGGAAGACTATAGCGGAGGCAATGATCCCAAAATTATCAATTCCGTGGTCGTTGAAATTACCAAAATATAGACACCACAAGCAAATGAAAATAGAAATCGATATTGTTTTATGGTTTATTGCTTTGTGTAATTTAACTCTGTTATCAACAATGTATCTATGCAATTCATAAATGGCCATGCCAACTACAAACTCAATCATTAGTGGCGAGGATAGAGTTGATATTATTTGGGCGTATGGACCACTATAATTTACTCCTCCAGAAACATTGACGGTTACATTGCCATTGAATGAAAGTTGAATAACTATCATAAAAATAATTAATAACAAAGAGCAAATTAAAGTTCTATATTTCCATGAGATCCACATGGATATCATAAAGATACCATAAAACACTATTTCATAAGTAAGAGTCCACGCAACATAGATTACAGAATATCCATACTTTGGTGCCGCATCATTATAATTAAGATGAGAGAAGTATAAAGATTTGTGAAAATCGTCAGCCTTTATCCCTGGCAATAAAAATACTAGCAATATTAAAAGGATAAAATAAACAGGGTAAATTCTGAAAATTCTTTTTGTTATAAATGAATGGTTAGATTTATTTTTTTGTGTTGATAATGATATTATGAAACCACTTATAACGAAAAAAATATCAACTCCAATGCTTCCTTTTGAGAATAGAATATTGCCTATATTACTAATATCATATGCTCCATTGAGAAACTTTCTCAAGTGGAATAAGACAACCATTAGGGCAGCAATACCCCTTAAATATTGTATAGAATTTATCATCAAACAATCTCACAAATTCCAATAAGTTTATAAGTTACATATAAAAATATGAATAGATGTATACTTTCATGCTATAAATAAATTTCATAATGTAAATTATGTGAATCTAAAACTACAATAACAATCAAAAACAGTCATTACTAGCATCTTGGTTCCTTCCTGTAATTATGTATTTTATAACATTTTAAAGATACAGCACAAGACATTGACACACAAAGCTTTGTATCGATTTTCGGAGATTTTTGCTGCTTTTCTATGTCACTTTCTCATCAAGGCAGTTAGCCAACCACTGCACCTTCTTAACAAGCTTGTAAGACAAAATGTGGAATTTGCATCGGTTTGTTAGAATTTATGCTGTTTAATTGGCGTGAATACGATTATTGCTAAATGCAAGCCATGAGAACGACTTACTGGCAAACGTTCGATAGTGCGAGTATGAATGATTGCCAGTTGCTGCGGATTCTACTTAAGCAATATGACGGCTCAGGGAGTTTAATCTGAAACCAGCCACATATCAGCCTCTTCAAACATTTCCTGAACAGTACGGCTGATCTGTTCCTTCTCATATTTGCTGGCGTCTGTATTGATTGCCGGCAGTGTCATCATCGGTTTAACCCGAACATCAGCATCGGGGAAAGTCCGGTGAACCCTCCTGGTCAATTCGCCCAGAATGATATCTTTTGCACCGGGCAGACCATCAAAATTCCTTGTGTCATAAACGAGTTCCACGAACATTGCTTATTGCCTCTTTACTGGATGGATATACAGTATTTATACTGTGTTTTTATCCGGTATTCAAGAGAGGGCGTGATGATGCCACGACGCAGCGATATTGAAACGGCCTGGTACGGGAAAATCCGGTGAACCCTCTTAGTCAATTCGCCCAGAATGATGTCTTTTGCACCGGACAGACCATCAAAATTCCTTTTGTCATAAACGAGTTCCACGAACATTGCTTATTGCCTCTTTACTGGATGGATATACAGTATTTATACTGTGTTTTTATCCGGTATTCAAGAGAGGACGTAATAATGCCACGACGCAGCGATATTGAAACGGCCTGGTATGCTTCGATACAGCAAGAGCCGAATGGCCGGAAGACCGTCACCACACAACGGTTTGTCCAGGAACTGAGCAAGGTTAACTGGAACTGGACGATGAAGCAGGCCAATGAATGGATCGAGTGGTATGTGACAACATTCCGCGATGTATCAACGCAGGAAGGCGAGAACCGTACCTTTCAGCTGTTCAATCCAAACGGAGGTCTATAGCCATGGGATTTCCTTCACCTGCGGCAGATTACGTTGAAACAAGGATTTCCCTTGATCAGCAGCTTATCAGTCAGCCCGCAGCGACTTACTTCATGCGTGCATCACGCTCACATTTCAGGGAAGGGATAATCCAGGGGGCGCTTCTTGTTGTTGATGCGTCACTTTCTCCCTGTGATGGCTCGCTGATGATATGCGCTATAGACGGGGAATTCAGGATCAAGCGATATCGGACTCATCCTCAGCCCCACCTGGTTAATCTGGAGAACGGGAGGAGGGAGGCGCTGCCAGCAGATGATGACGGTTACAGTTCTGCACCCGCTATATTTGGGGTGATCACGTACATCATTAATGATGCCAGGAACGCGGAGTTTGATGACTGCCCGGTGATGTGAATAGCTTAAATTGTGCGAGGATTTTAACCTCATTTACCCGACACGTTAGGACGATGTTGAGAGCAAAAAATGTTTCACCATTGTACCTTCTTGATGATTATAAGCTATTGATTAAGTTGATCTTAAAGTCATGTGTTATTGGCGAAAAAACGGCGTAACTTGTTGATAGTGCTTGATAACACGCGTGATTTAAAATCCCTCGGCGTTCGCGCTGTGTGGGTTCAAGTCCCACTCCGGGTACCATGGGAAAGAATCAATAAAATCAATGATAAGCAGTGTCGTGAAACCGCCCCTTCAGGCGGTTTTTTTATAACATTTGCTTCACTTCAGAATATGCCTTCAGAACATGCGCCGTATTATTTTTGAGCGCCCGCCACTGGAACAACCTTCACTTTGCGATCATATCGGGCTGTCTGCGTAACGTTTTTGTGTCCGGTGATGGCCTGTTTTTCGTAGACGCTACCTTCCAGGTCAGACACGCCTTTTGCCTTCAGGTCATGGAAAGTAAAATTAAAGTCGATGTTGGGGAAGGTGGCGATAGCTAACTCTCTCGCTTTTCTCCAGCGACTGTTAAAGCCATCCCTTGTATAACCACTGCCTGATTGCTGGTGGAGGACGTAAACTGAACTCATCCCCGGATTTAGCGGTAATGTTTTTGCTAACTGAATAGCGTCATCCAGGCGGGAAGACCAGCCTTTAATTTGAGTGACGTGCGTCTTGCTTTGTTTAATCATTATGCCGTCAGAGACGAATTGGCTTTTCTTCATCTCCAGAACGTCTTTCTGCCTGGCACAGCACAGGTAGGCTAATTCCATAGCAACCTGCACAATCACAGGGGAAACACTGTAAAGCGCCGCGTATTCTTCATCAGTTATGTACCGTTCGCGAGCGACTTCTTTGAACTGCCTTACACCCTTGGTCGGATTGCCTTTCACCATCCCACGCTCAAAGTCCCAGCGGTACACCCTGGATAAAAAAGCCTTCTCCCGGTTAGCCTGGGTCTTGCTGCGTAGGCCGCGCTTATCCAGATATTTCCTGATGTGCTCCGGTTTTATAGCATCCGGCAACATCTTGCCGAATACAGAGAGAACTTTGACCGAGTATTTTCGGTAATCATTGCGCGTATCAACCGCAAGGTCAGAGAAGTCAGGTGAACGGAAAAATGCTTCTACCAGCCCTGATAATGAATTGTCGTCTTTTCTGTCATTGAGCAACGCTTCATAGGCTGTCCATACCTGCGCCTGGGTAGCGGATGAATCACATAGTCAGATCGTACCACCACCTTTAGGCTTAAACTCAAATGCAGAACGGCCCCGATATACGCGGGGTGGCATCCATGAGTCTTCTTTTTTCTTGCGGGAACCTGCCATTAATCAAGTGCTCCAAAATTAGGCTCAGCGACTTCTACAACTGGCGCTTGAGCGCGGTGCTTCAGTGGGTTGTTGAAATGCCCCCACGTTGTCCGTGGGCGACCATCGCGCCGGGTTATAAAGAAAATTCCCGCATCTCGCAATGTGTCACACTGCTTTGAAGGAATTGTATACCCGGTTAACTCTGTGATCACTTCATCTGAAATGATTGTGTTGTCGCCGCTGGTGGCCTGGGTTAATGCTGAATTCACTTTCTAAAACCCTCTAAAACGACGAAGAGAGGAAAGGGGGAAAAATTCAGAAATAATTTAGGGGAGAAAATGCACCTCCCTAGTTGTTAATCTTTACCGGCACTTTCGATGAGGTTAGGTAAAGTACCCTGGTTTCCTTATCTTGTTCTTTATTGCTCATATCGAACCATTCTTTTTTACAATCCAGCCAGCCTTTTTCACCGACCTTTCGCCATTGATATAAAGGTTCCGAACTTATAGCTTTGCAGCGATTTACTGGCGCTTGTGCTGTCCCGGTTTCCTTGCGCCGAATAGCCTCAAGCATGGCCTCATACGCTCCCATTGGGATTTGCACGTAACGCAATTGGTTATTGGTCATTTAATCAATCTTCCCCGATTTGCCAAAAATACTGCTCGCGCGAACCCACGCGGCGTGAGTGAGCGGAGTTGTTTCGTTCTCTCCGATTTGCCACCCAAGTAAGTCCAACCCCAAAATTTTCCAATGTGCTCCACAGGCAGCGGTTCCGGCATCACAAAGCCGTTGCCAGCCCATATGCATGTTTTCTTTGTGTAGCCGTCGCGCGCTGGCATTTTCGGGTGATGGCTTTCCTCTTCTCCTGTCATGTACCCGCCATACTGGTACGGGTGGAAGTAGTAATCCGGTTTGCGCCAATGGGCCGACATTTTGCCCACCGGGTTTTCAACCATCCATTTAGCCCCGTAGAAATCAGCGATTGCCTCTATCATCTGCGCATTCTCCACAGATACTAAACTGGTATGCCCTTCATGCTTCGCGCCAGACACAGCAAGCTCTGTACAGTCAGGGAACGCAAAAATAATATCCGGGCCAGGAATATACATACGCTCCACCCTGTCGATAAATTGGTAATCAATCCACACATCAATGTGATGTACCAATGGATGCTCTTTGCGCCCCACGTACTCGCCGTGATTACCCGATGAGGAATTAAAGCAGTACTCGGTGTGACCATATTCAGCCCACGGCAACCCCATAATCCCTGAGCCGTCAAAAAGAGACCATATAACCATTCTGTTATCGGCCCTTACAAGTGAATCTAACCATGTGTAAGCGCTATTTTCATTAATAAGCCTCCCACAATAATTCCTCACAAAAACAAATTAACTTTAAACATTTAGTTATCACCCTCTAAAAGCTTGTATACATTCTGTGCATTGCGGTGAGTTAACCCAAACTGATTGACCATGAAGTTAATTACCTCCCCATAAGGCATCCCTTCATCTATTTGTCTTCGGATTATTTTTATGTCTTCATCAAGTAATTCTTCGTTCATTCTTTGCCTCTTCAAGTGAATGAAGCGCTATTAGGTAAATAATCAGATCTTGTGCTTCATGGAACGATAGTGGTGCTAATTCTGAACAAGCGGATTAAGGAGCGCTGAAGTGAACAAACTTACCGTGAGACAAAGTGAAGTACTTGGTTCGATCGTGAACTATCAGCGCCGGTTTGGATTCCCTCCAACGATATGTGAACTGGCTGGGCTGATTGGTTGCTGATCACCGAATGCGGCAGCGGAGCATGTGAAGGCCATAGCGAAGAAGGGATATATCTCAGTTGTGCCTGGAGTATCCAGGGGGATTACCGTTACTTCAGCAAACGATGAGGCAGACGCGATATCGATCATAAAGTCACTCATTAACGGTGATAGTGATTCAAAAGAACGCGCCTTGTCATGGCTGGAAGCGAGAGGGGTTCAGCAATGAAATTAACGTTGCCATTCCCGCCAACGGTTAACACCTATTAACCGTGTAACTGAAAATATGGTTACGTACTGAATTTTGTCGTGGGGATGTCTCAGCCTATGGGAAGAAAGCTGCCTATGTTTGGCAGCTTTCTTCTATACTATTTTGTGCCTGCAATCACTCTTAGCTTGTATCTAAATTTATTTGCAAGGCAAAACTCACGGATAAAGCACAATCTAATGCGGCGGCTTATTTTTTGTGTTTTGAAATATGGCTTGAGTGCTTTCTTTATATCATGAATTTGCGTATTGTTAAAAAAACAATAGCCATGAATTCTTTTGCTGATTTTTCTTGCAAAATTGTATGTAATGTATACAGATGGCGATATGATTTCAATCTCATCTTTAGTTTTACCATTAGCTAATTCTTTGAAAACACCCAAAGCATATATTATGTCATCTACATCCATACTTGCCGTGGAGGTGGTTATGCTTCCCTGTCTGATGCGATAGAGCACCAGTTCATCAGTTATACGATGGATTTCTTTTGCTGAAAGGTATATTTTTGGTAAAAGCGCAACATCTTCGTAACGCCTTCCAGCAGGGAATTTAAATTTATTAAATAAATCCTTTTTGTAAACTCTGGCCCAGGCATACCATTGACTTCTTAGAAAAGTTTCACGTAAATCACTTATTGAGTTTATTTTAAAGTGTCCATCGGATGACGTTATTAATGGGACTTTCATTTCGTTATCATATTCATAAATCAATTTTATATTAAACTCGATTAGATCAGTTCCGTCATTCTCTATTACTGGGCGGATTTTCTCCCAGAAGGACGGCGCCCAAAGGTCATCGCCATCCAATAGTGCTATATATTTTCCAGATGATGCCTCTATTCCATTATTTCTTGCGATGGATATCCCCTGGTTTTCTTGAGATATCACTCTGACAGTCTGAGTCGATTTTTTGATAAAAGATTCTATTTCTTTAAGCGAGTTATCTGTCGAACCATCATTAATTACAATGATTTCAACACTATCATCAACCTGGCTGCATACAGATTGCAAGCATTCATAAATATAATCTTGGCAGTTGTAGCAAGGAATTATGACGCTCAACAAGAAAGGGGTACTCATTGAATATGTCCTTATTTTACTGAAACTTTTTGTAAACAAAGCCTCTTGCGAGGTTTATCGTTTTTCTCGTCCTATCACTTTATCAGCAGCTACACGGGACAGGAATCCAGAACGGCTACCGTACTCAGGGTGTGCGGCGACAAACTGGTCGATACGGCGGATCAACAAAGAGGGAAGAGTAACATTGATTTTTTCCGCTTTCCCCATCAATCGCGTAACATCCACATCCACCAGCGCCCATACCACATCTGCATAATCAGGATTGTCCAGCCAGTTCTCAATGCTGGTAGCTTCAGGTACTACTTCGCCATCCTCCACCAGCAATTCTATATGTGCGTCGATTGCTTCACGTACACTCTCGATTGCGTCCTGGTAGTTATCACCACCAGAAAAGCAGCCGGGAATATCCGGTACGCGAACGCCGAAGGATGAATCGCCTTTATCAATAGCAATGGGATATAACATTAAAACCTCCAGTAGGTGGGGCTTAAAGCCCCGCCTGTTTTTTGATGCTTTTCAGTGTTGGTAGCGGTATGTCTTTTGTGGATGGTTCACCGTTACCAGCCCTTTCTTCGTTGGGTGTTTGAACTGGTGATGACTGCCTCTTACTCTCACCAGATACCACCCATCGGCTTCTATCATTGCTATTGCATTCCTGCTATCCATCCTCCGGCTCTCTAGTGTTGTTTTGATGGGGTTATAGTAACCCTCGCACGTTCTGGTGTCAATACCTTTTGGGGTTATAAGGGTTATTTTTGGCGGATGATGCGGACAGAAAAAGGGCAAAGAATAGTGAATTGCCGCAGTTGCACTCTTGCAGACGACGCAACTGCGGATTGTACGCGCTTTGTCATTCCAACCAGAATAAATTCTCTGGCTCTCGCCAGCCCACCGGTATTTCGCTTATCGTAAACCCGTTCAATGACTCCGGAAAATCATTGTAATTGTAAACAGCATCAGGTCGAGTAGAGCGATCATGGGGCTCTAAGTAAGAGTAAATATGAGATTTTATTCGTTAGTTTAACTGAAAAAATTAGTTTTTCATTAGATAGAATAGGGAATTCTCCTTTATCTGATTTTTTCTTTAATCGACTAACGATCAGCCTGTTGAAAATTTTTAGTTTATCTTTTCTGCTATGAGATAGTAACCAGGAGCCGGAGAAGTGATGTATGGAATAATTTGTTTTATTATCAATCCTCTCGCAGAAATAATTTGATGGGAAAATTATTTCCTTTTCTCTTAGGTGAATTGTGTTATCAGATAAAAATGGTTGGGATATATTGAATTTTTTGACAAGGAACTCAGTCATTAGCAGTGTGTTTGGTGTTAGGTCAAAAGTGTTTTTAATTATGAATTTTTTATTTTCATATGTATCCAGTAAATCTTTTATAATACCATTTCCCTTAGAAGCACCCAGTACCGCTGATGTAATAGGGAGAGTTTTGCCATTAAACACTTCATGGCAACTAAAAAAATCGAGTGATAGCAGGTTATCAAATTCTTTTGTTACCTCGACATCTGTATCCAGATAGATACCACCGTGATGGTATAAGGCGTGGAGCCTTATATAGTCGGACACAAAAGCCCATTTTTCATTTTTATACGCTTCAATCGCGTAAGTACTTTTAATGGAGTCCAGACATTCATTGCTCCATTCTATAATTTCATAATCTGGGAGGAATTTTTTCCATGTAGCAATACACTCTAAAACAAATGGAGGTTTAGGTTTATTACCTACCCAAATATAGTGAATCTTTTTTGGTATCAAGGTCAGCCTCTTCATTGCTATCAAATAATAGTTATGAAAAATATTACCATTAACCGCGCTTTAGTGCAGGTATTTTCCCACCTGCATGGGTTGTTGCCTCACCAGCACACATTGATAGGCGTAGTGATCATCTCTGAAATCATCAGCGAAAACCTTCTCCATTCACCAGCCACATATCGGCCTTTTCAAACATATCCTCCAGCATGCGGTTCAGCTTTTCCCGATCGCTTTTGCTGGCATCGCTATTCAAGGCGTTCGCCTGCACTGGCTTCACCTTCACTTCGGCATCAGGGAAAATCTGGTGCACTCGCTTCGTCAACTCTGCCAGGATGATCTCTCTGGCCCCCGCCAACCCATCAACATTACGCTTGTCATAAACCAGTTCAACGAACATGACACACCTTTTAGTCGATGAATTTAATGGAAGGATGATCAATGCCAGCATCTATGTAATCGACGGATTTCTTTAGTTCACGCAGGAGATTTTCAGCTTGCCTACGGGACAAGCAGATCGTTTGATCAGGGAATTGCACCGACGGCCATGATGGGACAGAAACCATAGTGTCTGTGAATTTGGCGTGTAACAGAACATGTTCAGTGAGCGCGCAGTAACTGATAGCAAAATCAGTTAACTCAGGCATTGCTCCTGCATTCGACTCTTTTGCGGTTACCATAAAACAATCCTTTTATGCTGGATGTATATACAGTAAGCGAGATCGGGATATGGTCAATGGATACGTAATATTAGCTATTCACTTATTGTAAGTAACTGAATGATAAAAATGGTGTTAACAATAGATGTTATGAAAAAACGCGCTATCTCACTGAGATTAAGAAAGAAAGCGCATGATTTAAAATCCCTCGGCGTTCGCGCTGTGTGGGTTCAAGTCCCACTCCGGGTACCATGGGAAAGAATAGAATAATCAAAGCAATAAGCAGTGTCGTGAAACCACCTACGGGTGGTTTTTTTGTGCCTGCAATCCATCGTTTTATCCTGCGTGATACGTAATCAAACACTTGCTTGCTATAGATAATCACTCTATCGACGAATCGGTGCGTTAAACATAAAGCCCCCTCGTGCATAACACCGATCGGTTAAGCAAAATGATCG
>NZ_SZXM01000091.1:0-1432 GCF_005281355.1 Citrobacter sp. wls615
GCAATACCGATCAGTTAAGGATCGGTTGACCGATCCTTAAACTGCGGCACTATAACGGCTTCCACTACAGGGAGCCGTTTTCTTATGCCACTTCTCAATGACCTGCTCGATTTCAGTGACCATCCGCTTATGCCACCGCCCTCTGCACAGCTTTTTGCAGAGCATCTCCCCGTTGAGTGGATACAGCACTGCCTGACGCTTTCCGCACATGCGACCGTGCGCCGCCGTCGTTTACCGGGCGACATGGTTATCTGGATGGTGGTGGCTATGGCCTTCTTCCGCAATGAACCGATTACCGATGTGGTTCGTCGTCTGAACCTGAGCGCGGATGGCGAAGCGGGAATGAACCTGCTGGCTCGCAGCGCGGTCACCCAGGCGCGTCAGCGCGTGGGGGCCGCTCCGGTGGAATGGCTCTTCCGCCAGACCGCAAAGACATGGGGAACGGAACGTTACCTGAAGGATGACTGGCACGGACTGCAGCTTTTTGCCATTGATGGCGCGCAGTTCAGGACACCTGATGAACCTGAGCTGCGTGAACATTATGGCTCTGCCAACACCTCCACTGAGCGGCAGAGTGCATACCCGGTTATGCGCCTGGTGGCGTTAATGAACCTGGGCAGTCATGTGCTGCTGGATGCCGCGACCGCGCCTTACCGGCGCAGCGAAACACTGCTGGCCCACTCAATGCTCGCCGCCCTGCCGGATAACTCCATTACGTTGTTTGACAAGCTGTTCTACAGCGCAGACCTGCTGCTGACGCTGAATCGGCAGGGGAGTAACCGCCACTGGCTGCTGCCCGCCCGCAAGGATATGGCTGCAGAAACGGAAACCAGCTATGGCGCAGGTGACAGGCTGTTGAAACTGAAAGTGTCGCAACAGGCACGGAAAAAGAACCCTTCACTGCCAGAGTTCTGGTATGCCCGGGCGGTGACTTATGAGGTGAACGGTGTGGAGAAAACGGTGCTGACATCGCTCCCGGCAGACCGCTACAAAGCAAAAGAGGTGGCGGAGCTTTACCACTCACGATGGGAAATCGAAGTCGGGTTCAGAAACCTGAAAAGCAGCCTGCTGAATAATGCCCTGGTACTGAGAAGCCGTAAGGTTGAACTGCTGGAACAGGAGGTCTGGGGTATGTTGCTGGCCTATAACCTGATACGGCGTGAAGCGACAAAAGCAGCAGAGAAACACAAAAGGGCGCCGTCAGAAATAAGCTTTAAGTTCGCGTTCCAGTTTATCGCAACGGAAATGATAGTACTGGGGAATACGGTATCGCCGGGGACAATCCCGAAACGGCTGGAGCACCTGCGGGGAAATCTGGAAGCGGTGTTTATAACAAAACGCCCCCGACCATCAAGGCCGAGGGCGGTCAAGATATCAAAAACCCACTATCCGATAAAACGCAGTACTGCTCCGCTTAAGTGAACAGTATTGC
>NZ_SZXM01000001.1:0-1784 GCF_005281355.1 Citrobacter sp. wls615
GTTTATTCGTTATCGTCTTGCTCAGTGCTCGTTTGCAGAATCATGGGGAAATGGTGTGGGGAGTTTTACTCGCATATATTCCTGTATGGCTGAACTAAACAGACAAAGAGCCGAACAATTGATGCATGCTGATATTCCTAATTATACAGAGGATATGAAATAATCATGACCCGTTTACTGTTATGCTTTTTACTTTTTGAGTGCAACTCATCATATTCACGCGAGGAGCCAGAATATTCAAAAACATATACCCCAGACGAGTATTATTATTTATCTTCTAAAATCCCAAAAGAAATTCGTCAACTAAGTTTATACACCGATAATTGTATTGTTTACCTATCTTTTTCAATAACAAAAAACCCAGTTATGGATGATACCGTAAAAAACATACATAAATACTGTTCAAACTTAGACACATGGAACAGTAGACTGAAGATAAAGTATACTAATAACCATGAGGCTTTACTAATTCTGACTATGACAGATGATGCTATTTTTCTTTATCATGATTATGAAGGTGAAATTGTTAAATAGAGCATAAGGTTGCCGGAAAACATTTGTCGACATGACTATAACAAGTCAGCACAGAATCATCATTGAATACAAAGACTGGAGTTTAATTATAATTACTTTCGATTAAAAAACCAGCTCACAAAGGAGATTACAACAAGCTATAATACTTACATATATTATCATCATTATGAATGAGGAAAATAACTTTTAAGGATGCTAATCAATGAAATTAAAAAATATTCTATATGTTTTATTTATATGTAACACTGCCAGCGCGCACAATATAAAAACATCTAATTGCTCATACGACCAGTTAATACAACAAGATAGAGTTTATTGGTGTCTTATGGACAAATATCAGCAGAGCGTTTTGGCGTTAAAACATGAGGAAGACAGCGCAGAAAAAGACTAAAACAATATGATACTGAAGGAGCGAGAGGGCTTAATGAAGATGGCTCTATTGATTACGAACCTTATATTCATATAGCAAGGATAACATTCCCTGAACTACATCGTTCCTTTATTCTTTATCGTGAAAAACAATGTAAATACGCCTCACAAAGTGAGGGAGCGCTTCCTGGCTATCGCTCCTCAATTTCGTCACTATATTGTAAAACCAGTATGAATTTATCACAAATACAATGGATTAAAAACACCATCTAGGATGACACCATGAATAACAAGTATTTATTCAAAATTATTTTAATAACATTATTTACCTTACACGCCAGTTTATTATTTGCGGTGGATAAAGTTATTATAGAAAAAATGCCACAAGATCTTCAGGATTTTTTTGAAAGTGCTGATGCTTGCGAGGGTTGGATAAGTAATTTTGACCCACGCTTAGAAGAAACAACTTACAATATTGTTGAAAGTGTTATTAAAGAAAATTGCTCAGATATTGAACACAAGCTATCCGCGATGAAAAACAAATACAAGAATAACAAAGATTACTCAGCAAGACTAACGGTATATGATGATACCATCATAATATATGATGAATACAAAAATACGCGAATAAAAAATGAAAGCAATGAGTAAGTTTGTGACTATCATTTAATGAGATAATGGGTGCAGTTATAATTATAATGGTGATAGCGATTCTAAGCATCCAGAAAATTATCTTATAAACACTTATTATTTACATTTGCGACAGGAAATAGAAATCAATGATTAGTATTACACGGATTTTTCTAATATTAGCCACGTTGATAATTAGCATCACCTCAATCCATAGAGCAATTATTATCTCAGTAAGAACAATTGTGAAT
>NZ_SZXM01000096.1:0-2403 GCF_005281355.1 Citrobacter sp. wls615
CGCATGATGAACATTGAAATACCCGCCCAGGCCAGCGGGAACATGTCCACAAAGCCCTGCAGGAAGGTAAATAGTGACCAGAAGAACAGGCTCCAGGTATAGACTTTCTTCGAGCCGAACTTATCGAGCAGCCAGCCGCCGGGGATTTGCATCAACAGATAAGCCCATCCGAAAGCGGAAAAAATATAACCCATTGAGATGGCGCTGAGGTGCAACTCTTTCGCCACTTCCGTGCCGGCAATTGACAGCGTCGCACGGTCCGCATAGTTAACGGCAGTAACAATAAAAATTATCAGTAATATTAAATAGCGGGTACGTGTAACTTTCTTTTTCTCGACAATTGCATCCAGAATCATTCTATTTACCTCGGGCACATAAAAATGTTTTTATTATTATTTGTTAGCTATCCCTGGTGATAAATTACCGATAATAAAAACACATAATAATTTATCAGACGTTATGAAACCGTGATTTAGTATAATCAGCAGAGCAACGTTAATCATTGTGCAGAAGCTCACTAATCACGCCTTATTAAAATAATATTTTGGGCATATGCACACACCCATGGGCGCTAATGCACACATTTACTGATTAGTCCCCTTGGTGGTACGGTCCTGCTGAGTTTAAGTGATCATGATCACATTCTTAATTTTAAACTCCTGACATTCTTATTTCACGATACCGAATATTTATTACTGATAATTAGATTCAAAATATAAATATCCACACTATTATCACCACCTTGCTGGAGAATACTGGACAATGGCCGACATCGAAATCAGACAACAATCGCCAACGGCGTTTTATATTAAAGTTCACGCAACAGATAATGTGGCGATTATTGTCAATAACAATGGTCTGAAAGCCGGAACGCGTTTTCCAGACGGACTCGAACTCATTGAACATATTCCCCAGGGTCATAAAGTGGCGCTATGCGATATTCCTGTTCACGGCGAAATTGTGCGTTATGGCGAAGTGATAGGCTATGCCGTTCGCGATATCCCGCGCGGTAGCTGGATTGATGAATCCATGGTTGAGCTGCCCAAGGCCCCGCCGCTGGAGACGCTGCCGCTGGCAACCAAAGTGCCAGAGCCACTGCCGCCTCTTGAAGGTTATACCTTCGAAGGCTATCGCAATACAGACGGCAGCGTTGGCACCAAGAATCTGCTCGGCATCTCCACCAGCGTGCACTGCGTTGCGGGCGTGGTGGATTATGTGGTGAAAATCATTGAGCGCGATCTGCTCCCCAAATACCCGAACGTTGACGGCGTGGTGGGGCTTAATCACCTGTACGGCTGCGGGGTGGCGATTAACGCTCCGGCCGCCATTGTGCCGATTCGCACCATCCATAATATTGCGCTGAACCCCAACTTTGGCGGTGAAGTGATGGTTATTGGCCTCGGCTGCGAAAAACTGCAACCGGAGCGACTGCTGGAAGGAACTCATGATGTCCAAAGTATCCCGGTCGACAGCGCCAGCATCGTCAGTCTGCAGGATGAAAAGCACGTCGGCTTTCAATCGATGGTTGCTGATATTTTGCAAGTGGCAGAACGCCATCTGGCAAAGCTCAACCAACGCCAACGTGAAACCTGCCCGGCATCAGAACTGGTGGTCGGAATGCAGTGCGGCGGTAGCGATGCCTTTTCCGGCGTGACGGCCAACCCAGCGGTGGGTTATGCCTCCGACCTGTTAGTACGCTGCGGCGCGACCGTGATGTTCTCGGAAGTGACCGAAGTGCGCGATGCCATCCACCTTCTGACCCCGCGCGCGATTAACGAAGAAGTAGGTAAGCGCCTGCTCGAAGAGATGGCCTGGTACGATAACTACCTGGATATGGGCAAGACTGACCGCAGCGCCAACCCTTCACCGGGCAACAAGAAAGGCGGTCTGGCAAACGTGGTGGAAAAAGCGCTGGGCTCAATCGCCAAATCAGGCAAGAGCGCCATCGTCGAAGTATTGTCGCCGGGCCAGCGCCCAACCAAACGAGGACTGATTTACGCCGCGACCCCCGCCAGCGATTTTGTCTGCGGTACGCAACAGGTTGCTTCCGGGATCACCGTGCAGGTATTCACCACCGGTCGCGGTACGCCGTACGGCCTGATGGCCGTGCCGGTGATAAAAATGGCGACGCGGACTGAGCTGGCCAATCGTTGGTTTGACCTGATGGACATCAACGCAGGCACCATCGCCACCGGAGAAGAAACCATTGAAGACGTGGGGCTGAAATTGTTCGAGTTTATTCTTGACGTCGCCAGCGGGCGTAAGAAAACCTTCTCGGATCAGTGGGGACTGCATAACCAACTGGCGGTGTTTAACCCGGCGCCAGTGACCTGATTGTCGCAATATTTTCTGCAAGGGCATGTCATCTGACATGCCTTTTTTGTGCACAGAAAACCCCCAGCT
>NZ_SZXM01000095.1:0-2495 GCF_005281355.1 Citrobacter sp. wls615
AGCTGGGGGTTTTCTGTGCACAATAAAAAGCGTGAGGATCCTCTCACGCTTTTTATGCCGTAACGATCTATCAGGATTCTGGCGGTACCGACATATGGCGGTATTTAACCAGGATGTCATTATCAACTTGTTTCTTATCCTGCAAATCCCACAATCCGCGATCTATCCCGTCATTAATCAGGAAGATAACGCCGGTTTCAATTGCTGACATCAGGCAAAGCATAACCGGTTCGTTGGAGGTATAACCAATTTCACCCTCCAACAGACGCTGGTAGTCAATGAAGCGGAACACCCCAGCCTGCACTTCATAAGACAGAATGGTTTTGCTGGTATTCACCGATGAGAGGATCTCACCGGTGCTGACGTTAACCACGCGCAGGTTTACCGCTATCTGGTCAAGCTGGTATTGCGTATCGGCGCCAATACCGAAATAGCGCGCGCCGACCCCCCCTGATTTAACGTTGCTTTCATAACCGATAATTGACCCTTCCACCATGACGTTTGCAGCGGTCAGGGACTGGAGTGGGATCCGGTTATTAATGGCAACTGTACCGTTTTCCTGAGCCGCGCGAATGATTTTTCGTTCGTTAAGCAAGTTCTGTAACCCCTGACGTTCCAGCGGGACGAACCAACGAGAATCTTTCAATGCGGTGACGAGCATAGCCGTGGCGCTTTGCGGAACGGCGGTAGAGAAGTTACTTGCCGGGTAAGGTTTAAACTGGCCAGTCTCATCCTGAATGTTGTATACCGACACAAATATCTTACCTGTAGGCATAGGCAGATGCGTCAAATCTTTATAGCTTTGGGCTCGGGGCATTAACGTCGGCTTAGCGGCCTCTTGAGGCGGGGCGGTTAAGCATCCGCTGAGTAAAATTACTGCCACCATGATAAGTAAGCGCTGCATGATTTTTTCCTTTCGTGGCTATAATTTAGAAATCGGTTGATTGATTTTGCAAACCCGAAACTTCAATAGTCGACGTTTTCCCTGTTTTCCTGTCCGTGACATTCAATTGCAGTTGCCCATCCCGGTTGGCGATATCAATGATAAAATCATTGGTTACCATCCTCCCCGGTTTACCGGTATTGATATTAGTGAGTAAACCACCGAGTATTTGCGACTGAATAGCTTGAGTAAAATTATCCAGTGCTGATGGGACTTCAACCCCGAAATCATCACCGCTCGGATCTTTATACGAGTTCTGCGCCTGGGCGCTATTTAATAAAAAAGAACCGTTGTTTGGATTGCCACCAAAGTTTGGGTTGCGGAACTGGAACGTCATGTTTCCGGCCCAACTTAATGGTGAAATTAGCATGAGCAAAACCACTGCATGTTTGACACGCATGAAAGCCTCCGGACAAAATCATGTTTTAGAATTCATCACGCGCTAAATCGCTTGTGCTTAATAGTGTTTGATCTATTTGCCGGCGATTTAATGCTTCCTCAGTTTCTGCCAATGCGAAGACCACTATTTTGTCGAAGTCTCTTTTCGTCGGGAATAAAAAGGTCTGGAAGATAACGTCCTGATTGACCGTTATAGTAATCCAACTTCCCCAACGTGCACTGGGCCTTTCATTAATGGTTAAGTTTCCTGTGTACTCGCTTTCCCACTTGTCACTAAAGGCCCTATAAAAATCATGGCCAATGGAAGAGACCGTGTGGTCAGTCAATAGTCCGGGAACCTCCACTTCTACAGCCGCGTGTAGATTCCCGGCAGCAAGGACTAAATTTGCTGCCACAATCCAGGTCAAATAGCGTTTCATGGCTTTATCGCCTGAGGTTATCATTGGCCCACGAAACCGCCTGCGTACGATTTTTGACAGCTATCTTTTTGAAAAGGTTATAAAGATGTGTTTTCACCGTATTTTCACTGATAAATAGTGAGCGCGCGATTTCAATATTTGAGGCACCGATACGTAATTTATTAAGGATCTCTTTTTCACGGTGAGTCAGTAATGCCGACTCCGTGCTGTTGTAACGATAGTTACCGGAATGTGTGATCAGGTAGCTGGCGAGCTTTTGCGAAAAGTAGCATTCGCCGCGCAACACACCTTGCAAGCCGCTGACTACACGTTGTTCATCTTCGGTTGCGTAAAATACACCATTGATATGCGGCCAGTTTTCAATATCCCGATAGGGATAATCATCTGGGGTATTCAACAATAAAGTCTTTATATTGTTGTTTTTTCTGCTCAAATTATCTTGCCAGTAATGGATCAGTTTTTTATCTGCCTCCATCATATCCATTAAAACAATGCAGCTGGAGGAAATATCATCCAGAGATCGTTGAATATTATGCAATTTTCCGGTTAGCGCCAGTGATTGCTTTAAGTGCTGTAATAACGCAGTTGCCTGCAGCGAAGGTTTAGTGATCAACAATAATGTATGACCATGAATACTATGGACTTCATTAAACATGATGAAACTCCACTTTTTTTAGTCGCACACCTGACAGCTGTCTCTACTAAGGAAGGTGCGAACAAGTTCCTGATATGAG
>NZ_SZXM01000094.1:0-7751 GCF_005281355.1 Citrobacter sp. wls615
TCCGGCTATGCCGGAGGATATTTATTTTCCCAGCAGTAAATCGGCGTTTATTACCGCGATGTATGTACCGCTGGTGCCGCTGTTGCAATGGCTGTGTCTGGGGCGTATGCCAGATTTAATGCCGTGTGTCGGGATTGTACTGGCCTTTATCGGGTTGATTTTTCTTGCCGGGCCGGGGGGGAATTTACTGGCGCTGGGTGAAGGTGAGTGGATCACGCTTGCGGGCGCGGTGGCAATTGCGGCAGAAATTATTCTGATTAGCGCGTGGGCGGGAAAAGTAGATGTGCGTCGGGTGACGGTGGTGCAACTGGCAACCGCTTCTGTGGTGGCGTTTATTGCCATGGCCCCGGCAGGCGAGTCTGTACCGCCGATGTCGACAGGATTGCTGGTTGTCGCGCTGGGATTAGGCATTTTTAGCGCGATTATTCAGGTCACCATGAACTGGGCGCAGCGCAGCGTTTCGCCGACGCGGGCGACGGTCATCTATACCGGAGAGCCGGTGTGGGCGGGGATCTTTGGTCGTCTGGCGGGTGAACGCCTACCGCTACTGGCTTTGTTAGGCGCAGCATTCATTATTGTTGGCGTGCTGGTCAGCGAACTGAAGTTCAAGAAGAAAAAATCGCAGCCGCAGACGGCGCCTCCTGAATCGCTTTAATTTAACCATTCACCGTGTGATTTGGTATGCTGACGCCCTCACAAGAAGGAGAGGGCGCATGGTCCAACGCGCAGAGAAAAAAAACGGTAAACGCTCGCAGGCCGTCAATGCTAAACGTCAGGCTATTTTAACCGCGGCATTAAATATCTTCTCCCAATATGGGATCCACGGTACGCGTCTGGAACAGGTGGCAGAGCAGGCGGGGGTGTCAAAAACTAATCTGCTCTATTATTACCCGTCAAAAGAGGTGCTTTATATTGCCGTTTTACGGCAAATTCTTGATATCTGGCTGGCACCGCTGAAGGCGTTTCGCGAAGACTTTGCGCCGCTGGTGGCCATTAAAGAATACATTCGCCTTAAGCTGGAAGTGTCGCGCGATTACCCGCAGGCTTCCCGGTTATTCTGCATGGAGATGCTGGCGGGCGCGCCATTGTTGATGGCTGAATTAACGGGTGATCTTAAAACGCTGATTGATGATAAATCGGCGTTGATTGCCGGATGGGTAAGCAGTGGGAAACTAGCTCCTGTCGATCCGCACCATCTGATTTTCATGATTTGGGCTTCAACACAACATTATGCAGACTTTGCCCCACAGGTAGAGGCGGTAACGGGCGCAACGCTGCGTGATGAAGCCTTTTTTAACCAGACCGTTGAGAGCGTACAGCGGATGATTATCGAAGGGATCCGCGTGCGTTAGCTGGCTGGCGGTAGCGGACAGCTTAAATCGCCTTCTTCACACTGTAAAAGCGAGGCGAGAAACGCTTCGCGCTCGTTGGTCTTATCCGTTAAACACTGGCTGGAAATCATCGCCTGGACGCTTCCGCCTTCGGTACCGGAACTGATTAAGGCACAGTCTGCATCGCGCAGGGTTATCCACGAAGTTTGCGCTTTTTTCAGTAAATCGCGCTGGGTCGGGGCGGCGCGCTTCAGCGCATTCTGATACGTTTCATTAAGTTTGGCGTCTGCCGCTTTAAACTGCTCTGCCGCACAGGTGTTCATTTCAGCTTGATTATTCGCGTTGGCGCAGTCATCTGCCAGTGCCTGGCCGCTCAGCAGCAGCGCTGCACATGTCAGTAAAATTCGTTTCATGTTTCCCTCTGACTTTATAAAAAAGGCCCCGTTACCGGAGCCTTAATTAACCACAACCTTAGCCGATTGTCATCAGGCTGGCGTTGCCTCCGGCGGCGGCAGTATTGACGCTCAGGGAGCGTTCAATATACAGCCTCTCAAGCAGGATATTGCTTTCGCCGCGGGCAAAGCCCTGAACCGACACAATCGCCCCTTCACGGGCCGCCACCGCTTCACACAGCGCGCGAAGCTGATCGGAATCGCCATGGAAAATAACGGCATCGAACGGCTGCGTGGTGATGTTGTCCGCTTTGGCAAACTGAATCCGCCCAGAGACTGCAACTGGCAGACGTTTTGCCAGTTCGCGATGGAACGCATCATCCGGCCACAGAATTAAGCTTCCCACCGAAGTCACGGCGGCAACCTGTACCAGCGCATCCTGCTCGTCATCGGCGATACACAGTACGCGCTCGCGCGGTAACAGCGTCCAGGTATTGCGCTCTCCGGTTGGTCCTGGCAGCAAACGTTGCGTTCCGGCCTGCGCCAGTTCACCAAACTGTTGGCAAATCGCACGCAGCGACGGACGATCGGCGGCCCATTCGGTGAGGGCTTCCAGCGGTTGCACGAGAGCCGCCTTGAGCTGCGCATCGACAGGATAGTCTGCATCCTGACGGGCAAGCGTAATGCCCAGCGCATTCTCCGGGCGGTTAGCCAGCAGGCGGTACAGGTACAGCGGTCCACCTGCTTTTGGTCCGGTTCCTGACAAGCCTTCGCCACCGAATGGTTGCACCCCGACGACGGCACCAACCATATTACGGTTAACGTACAGGTTCCCCACATGTGCTGAACCGGTGACCTGAGCGATGGTTTCATCGATACGGGTGTGGACGCCAAGCGTCAGGCCGTAGCCGGAGGCATTAATTTGTTCAATCAGGCTGCCCAGATTGTTACGGGGGTAACGCACGACGTGTAGTACCGGACCAAACACCTCTTTTTGTAATTCATCGAAGCTTTCCAGCTCAATAAGCGTCGGAGCGATAAAGGTACCGGTTTGCCATTCCCGCGCATCGTCACTGTTCTCACGCACGGCCTGGAATACCGGACGTCCTTTGGCGCGCATGGCCTGAATATGGCGCTCAATATTGGCTTTGGCTTCTTCATCGATAACCGGCCCAATATCGGTAGTCAGGCGACCCGGATTACCCATGCGGCATTCCGCCATCGCCCCGCGCAGCATTTTCAGCGTGTGGTCGGCAATATCGTCCTGCAAACACAGCACGCGCAGCGCGGAGCAGCGCTGTCCCGCACTGTCAAACGCAGAGGCCAGCACGTCCACTACAACCTGTTCCGTCAGCGCTGAGGAGTCGACGATCATCGCATTCATGCCACCGGTTTCGGCGATAAGTGGGATTGGACGGCCCTGAGCATCAAGGCGGGTCGCAATATTGCGTTGTAACAGCGTGGCGACTTCCGTCGAGCCGGTAAACATCACGCCGCGTACGCGCTCATCGGAAGTGAGCTGCGCCCCGACGGTTTCGCCCTGGCCTGGCAACAGTTGTACCACGCCCGGCGGTACGCCCGCTTCGAGTAAAATAGCGATACCCTGGGCGGCAATCAGCGGGGTTTGTTCCGCTGGTTTTGCCAGTACGCTGTTGCCTGCGGCCAGCGCGGCGGCAATCTGTCCGCTGAAAATGGCGAGCGGGAAGTTCCACGGGCTGATACAAACCACCGGGCCTAACGGACGATGGGTTTCATTATCGAAGTCATCGCGCACCTGGCCTGCATAGTAGTGCAAGAAGTCTACCGCTTCGCGCACTTCTGCAATGGCGTTGCTGAAAGTTTTACCCGCTTCGCGCACCAGAATACCAATCAATTGCTGCATCTGGCCTTCCATCAGAACGGCGGCGCGATGCAAAATAGCGGCGCGCTCTTGTGGCGGCGTCGCAAACCAGATTGGCGCATTATTGACGGCGTTTTGTAATGCCTGTTCCACTTCGCTGTGAGTCGCTTCACGCACGTAGCCGACAATGTCTTTTGGCTCGGCCGGGTTAACCACCGGGGTCATTTCACCGTCAGCAACCGGCTGCTCGAGAATCGGTTTGGCATGCCATTTTTGCAGCGCGCTATTGAGCAGGGCAGAGGACAGCGAGGCCAGACGATGTTCGTTAGCCAAATCCAGTCCGCCTGAGTTTTCCCGGCCTTTACCGTACAGGTCGCGCGGCAGGGGAATCTTCGGATGCGGTAAACCTGTCTGGCCTTCCTGTTGCGCCAGTTTTTCCACGGCTTCGACCGGATCAGCAACCAGTTCGTCCAGCGGCAAAGTGTTGTCAGCAATGCGGTTGACGAACGAGGTGTTGGCACCGTTTTCCAGCAGACGACGCACCAGGTACGCCAGCAGGGTTTCGTGCGTACCTACTGGCGCATAAATACGGCATGGACGGTTCAGTTTGCCATCCGCGACTTTGCCTGTAACCTGCTCGTACAGGGGTTCACCCATGCCGTGCAGGCACTGGAACTCATACTGACCAGGATAATAGTTTTGCCCTGCTAACTGATAAATCGCCGCCAGCGTGTGGGCGTTATGGGTGGCGAACTGCGGGTAGATCAGATTCGGTACGGCCAGCAGTTTTTTCGCACAGGCCAGATAGGAAACGTCGGTATACACCTTACGGGTATAAACCGGATAGCCTTCCAGACCGTCCATTTGCGCACGTTTGATTTCGCTATCCCAGTATGCGCCCTTAACCAGACGGATCATCAGGCGGCGGCGACTGCGGGTGGCGAGATCGATCAGATAGTCGATAACAAATGGGCAGCGCTTCTGGTAGGCCTGGATAACAAAGCCGATACCGTTCCAGCCCGCCAGTTCGGGTTCGAAGCACAGTTTTTCCAACAGATCGAGGGAGATCTCCAGTCGGTCAGCCTCTTCGGCGTCGATATTAATACCGATGTCGTACTGACGGGCCAGCAGTGTCAACGATTTCAGGCGCGGATAGAGTTCATCCATCACGCGGTCATATTGCGCGCGGCTATAGCGCGGGTGCAGCGCCGACAGCTTGATCGAAATGCCAGGCCCTTCATAAATGCCGCGTCCGTTAGACGCTTTACCAATGGCGTGGATCGCCTGCTGGTAAGAAACCAGATAAGCCTGGGCATCGGCGGCGGTTAGCGCCGCTTCGCCTAGCATGTCGTAGGAGTAGCGGAAACCTTTTTCTTCCAGTTTACGTGCGTTAGCCAGCGCTTCGGCGATGGTTTCCCCGGTGACGAACTGTTCGCCCATCAAGCGCATCGCCATGTCGACGCCTTTACGCACTAAAGGTTCGCCGCTCTTGCCGATAATACGGTTGAGCGAGCGGGAGAGGCTGGCTTCGTTATGCGTAGAAACCAGACGACCGGTAAACAACAGTCCCCAGGTCGCCGCGTTAACGAACAGAGACGGGCTACGCCCAATGTGCGACTGCCAGTTACCGTTGCTGATTTTGTCGCGGATCAACGCATCGCGGGTTGCCTTATCGGGAATACGCAGCAGGGCTTCCGCCAGACACATCAGCGCCACGCCTTCCTGCGAAGAAAGGGAGAACTCCTGCAATAAACCTTGTACCATTCCGGCGCGACCGCTGGCGGTCTTCTGGTTACGCAGTTTATCGGCCAGATCGTACGCCAGCTTATGCGCCTGCTCGGCGATGGGTTGCGGCAGACGTGCCTGCTCCATCAGCATCGGCACGGCGTCGGTTTCGGCGCGGCGGTACGCGGCGGTGATTGCCGCACGGGAAACAGACTGCGGCAGAATTTGTTCGGCAAATTCCAGGAAAGGCTGATGCGTTTCATTCTGCGGCGTGGTTGACTCCTCACCCTCATTCGCCGCGCCCGCCAGCAGGGCCGGCAGTTCAGGAAGCGCATCGTCATTTTCCAGTCTTTCGAGATAATTAAAGATGGCTTGCTTGATCAGCCAATGCGGTGTGCGATCGATTCGTGATGCGGCTGTTTTAATACGCTCGCGAGTGGCGTCATCCAGCTTAACCCCCATCGTGGTGGTTCCCATGCCGTTTACTCCTGTTGTACTGAAATACGGGTCTGATAGTTACCGAGAAATATCCACTATGTTGCAACTTTGTGCAACCGTGTTAAATGTGACGTGGTTTGCAAGCTTGAAAATGAATGAAATGTTAATAAAGTTGGGGTTCGTGACAGGGAGAATAAAAATTATGGAATCTTTTTCTCTGCGGTAGTTAACACTTTTCAAAGGTGCAACCAAAAAAAATGTGAGAGAGTGCAACCTACAGAAAAATGCTATCTACTCTGGAACAATTTTGATGTAAATGGTGTGTTAAATCGATTGTGAATGACCATCGCTTCCGGCAGGATACGGTCGCCTGGTAAACATAGATATCTTTGCCACGTTCCGGCAGGGTAATAAAACGGCAAGCCACGGCATTGCTGATACATAATTTTGGAGAGTTTTGATGGCTATTAGCACACCGATGTTAGTGACATTCTGTGTCTATATTTTCGGCATGATATTGATAGGGTTTATTGCATGGCGTTCAACCAAAAACTTTGACGATTACATTCTGGGTGGACGCAGCCTGGGTCCATTCGTGACCGCGTTATCTGCTGGCGCATCCGATATGAGTGGCTGGTTGCTGATGGGTCTGCCTGGCGCGATTTTCCTGTCGGGGATTTCAGAAAGCTGGATCGCCATCGGCCTTATTTTGGGCGCATGGATCAACTGGAAGCTGGTGGCCGGACGTTTACGCGTACACACCGAATACAATAATAATGCCCTGACGTTACCGGATTACTTTACCGGTCGCTTTGAAGATAAAAGCCGCATTCTGCGGATTATCTCCGCGCTGGTTATTTTGCTGTTTTTCACCATCTATTGTGCTTCAGGAATTGTGGCAGGGGCGCGTCTGTTTGAAAGCACCTTTGGCATGAGCTATGAAACAGCGCTGTGGGCGGGAGCGGCCGCGACGATCATTTACACCTTTATTGGTGGTTTCCTGGCGGTAAGCTGGACCGATACCGTTCAGGCCAGCCTGATGATCTTTGCTCTGATTCTGACGCCGATCATGGTCATTATCGGCGTGGGTGGATTCGATGATTCGCTGGAAGTGATTAAACAAAAGAGCATTGAGAACGTAGACATGTTCAAAGGGCTGAATTTTGTTGCCATCATTTCTCTGATGGGTTGGGGCCTGGGCTACTTTGGCCAGCCGCATATTCTGGCGCGCTTTATGGCGGCAGATTCTCACCATAGCATTGTGCATGCACGTCGCATTAGCATGACCTGGATGATCCTGTGTTTGGGCGGCGCAGTTGCCGTTGGTTTCTTCGGTATCGCTTACTTTAATAACAACCCGTCGCTGGCAGGTGCCGTTAATCAGAACGCTGAGCGTGTGTTTATTGAACTGGCGCAAATCCTGTTCAACCCGTGGATTGCCGGTATTCTGCTGTCTGCGATCCTCGCGGCGGTGATGTCGACCCTGAGCTGCCAGTTGCTGGTGTGTTCCAGCGCAATCACCGAAGATTTGTACAAAGCGTTCCTGCGTAAAAATGCCAGCCAGAAAGAGCTGGTGTGGATTGGTCGTATCATGGTGCTGGTTGTGGCCCTGGTGTCCATCGCGCTGGCGGCCAACCCGGAGAACCGTGTGCTGGGTCTGGTTAGCTACGCTTGGGCAGGCTTTGGCGCGGCGTTTGGTCAGGTGGTTCTGTTCTCGGTAATGTGGTCGCGCATGACCCGCAACGGCGCGCTGGCAGGGATGATCATCGGCGCGGTGACGGTAATCGTCTGGAAGCAGTTTGCCTGGCTGGGTCTGTATGAAATCATCCCTGGCTTTATTTTCGGCAGCATCGGTATTGTCGTCTTTAGTCTGTTGGGTAAAGCGCCATCAACCGCAATGCAGCAACGTTTTGCCGAGGCTGACGCGCATTATCACTCCGCGCCGCCGTCGCGTTTACAGGCAGAATAATCTACCTTTGTCCTCAGGCCCGCCGCGTGCGCAATACTGTTCACTTAAGCGGAGCA
>NZ_SZXM01000093.1:0-10185 GCF_005281355.1 Citrobacter sp. wls615
TCGAGTCCAGTCAGAGGAGCCAGATTTAAGAAGCCTGCTTAGGAAACTAAGCGGGCTTTTTGCTTTTTTGCGTCTCTGGTGTTAACTCAGAATCGCATCCAGCCTGGCAAGCACCTCATTGACAACGGCGTCAGGTATGCGTTCCGGGCCGCCATATCTATAGTTCTGGGCTGGTCGCAGCGAATAAGCGCAATAATAACCGCAACGCCACAACATTGCCTTGCTCTTCAAGGAAGACATTAATCCACTTTCATCTGTCTTTTGCGAAAGAAAACCAATGCTGGAACGGTATGAATGAGAAGCATACGAATAATATGATTCGCCATAACAAAGCTCGCATCCGCTTTTAACGCCAGCGCGGCAAATGACATCGACTCCACGCTGCCGGGAACCCAGGAGAGCATCAACACCGGGAAGGGATAATCCAGCAAGCGCGCCGAGATAAATGCCATGATTATCGTCACCCCCAGTCCAATCAGAACAAGCTGTACCGAAGACCAAAGATGACGACTAAATTCAGCCATCGAATAAGTCGTAAAATGATGCCCCAGCAAGATCCCCATCAGCACCATGCTAATCTGGTTAAAGAGATCGGGGAAAATTAGCGGTTGTGAGGATAAAGGGTGCAATGCCGCCGCGCAAACCAGCGAGGTTATCATAAAGGGTGCCGGGAAATGTAAGCGCTCCAGAAACTTCCCCGCAATATATCCTGCTAATACCATTCCGGTAAGCCAGAGCAGATTGTGCCCGGAGAAAAAAACGGCTGGAGTCGCTGCCAGAATATCTGCAGATGCCCCACGGGTGATATACCCGGCCAGAAACGTCAGGGTAATGAGACGCAGAGAATGCGAGATCACAATCTTTTGTGGCGGCGTCTTAATATGAGAGGCTAACGCCAGTACCGCCGCCATCGCTCCTGGCACCGCACCTAAAAGCGCCTCTTCTTTACTCCAGCCTAACCGCCGCACACACCAGAAGTAACTCAAGGTAAATTGTAAAGATAAGCAGAGTAATAATAAAGCAAACAAAAGGCTTATCTGTCGATGTTCGCCATATGAAAAATCTCTGAACATAATCCCTATCGAGATTCCGAGAGAAAGCTGGATAACCGTGATACTCCCCGGCATTGAGGATACGGAGAACCCAATACGTTTAAGCATAAGCACGGTAAAAAGGGCACCAAACATCATGCCCAGTGGAACGTTACAGAAAGTGAATCCCTGCCCGACGAGAAAACAGAGGATAATACCTGCCAATACTCTCATCCAGTACCTCTCCTGGCCGGTTGTTCAGATAACAATAGTTTTCGCCGGCACCGTCATGAATATATTCAGTGCACCGTATCTTTAACCCAATGCGTATTATCGATCACCCATTGCGTTAGCATCGCAAGATGTTCCTCAATTTCGCGACTGGACTCACCTTCAACAATAGCACTGACAATCTCACCATTCGTCAGTTTCATCACATCGTAATGACGTCCGACAACACCTGTAGCCCGATAATTGATCACAAAAGGTAACGGACATTTATCCGCAATAGCCTGTAAGGTTCCTTGAGAAGGCGGTACATTCAGTTGTCCAACCCGGATAACAGGTATTCTTTGCGCTAAATCCCGCGGATACGTTTCGTTCAGACAGGCCTTGAGCCATGTCATACGCGGATCGAGGCCAAACGCCGCACCTAATTCTTCATTAACGAAACATCCGCCTAACCGGCAGGCAAGCTCGCCGAAAATAATATTACCGCCCTGATCCACAAATACCTCAAGATGAAGTAAGGTGTTTTTCTCAATAGGGAAGACTTCTTTCGCAAGGTATTTTGTATAGTCAATCAACTTCTGGTGTAGTGAATTATCATCTTCCATGACCAGCCCTAAGGTTTGCCCTGATAGAAAATCAAGACAAGATACCGTGGCCCGAGAGGCGGAAATAAATATGGGTTTCCCGTGCAGATACAACGCGTTGATCTGATAAGCCTCACCTTCGATAAACTTCTCGATTAACAGATTATGGTATTCAGAGGATTTCATCTGCGCCAGATATTTAAATAACTGACCTTCATTTTTTAAAACCACCACTCCCAGAGATCCACGTCCATCATTTGGTTTTATCACGCAGGGATATCCTTGTTGCGCAATAAATGAGGCCATTGCCGTCGCATTTCCCACGCGAGCCATTGCTGGAATCGGTAACTGATATTGCTGTACACGGGATTTCATCAGAAACTTATCGCGAAACAGGATCGCCGCATTCTCACGCCTCTGCGTTAAACCTAAACGATCGCTGATCCTTGCCGCTCTGAGCACATCAATTTCAGCCAGGAAGTAAATACCGCTGGCGTTGTTCGAACGTGCATAATGATAAATATCCAGTTCTACCAGGGGATTATCGTTAAAGTTTTCATAAAACAGAAAGGTAAAATCATTCCCCATATGATGCAAAATCGCCGCTTTTTGACTGGCGCAGGTGGCTATCACTAACGGCGTTGATTGCTGGCGTTCATGCCAGGCGTTTGGCGAGTGTTGTAAAAGAATTTTGGGTGGGCACTGTAAGATGTTCATTATTTTTCGCTCTCGATATCAAACGTAATGACAAACACATCCCGAAATCCTTTCCCGGGCAACAGCGGTACGATAGGTGCGGTATAATGCAGATAATTAACATCATTGAAAATGATCGCCTCCCCCGCCAGAATTTTGAAGGTTGTTGCGTCATTTCCGCCGTCGTGATGAGGGATTAACGTAGTATCGCCACCGGCGATATTTTCCATTTCGCTGCAATAGACGGCAATGAACTTAAAGCCATCCTGATGTATACCTTCCGGAGCAGGATAGCCCGGTTGTCGATCATGTGTTGTAATTCTTATTTGATGAATACCAACGTTATAATTATCCTTCGGTAGCAATGACAGTAATTTGCTAAATACCAGATTCATAATTTCTTCGGCAACATCTTGTTTTATTTCTGGATACTTTCTGCTGATACCACCTGAATACGTATTAAGTTTTTCAGACTGAAAGAAAACTCCGGCCTCGCACAAACTAAAATATTTTTCACACCCTGCTTTTGCCTGAAGATAACTTCGAAAACGAAATTTTCCATCTTCAGCTTTAAGCCAGGGATCAGGTAGCAACTCATCAAAGCTTTTTTTAACATTAATCGAGGTATTACCCAAACGTATATGATGATAAGCATGCATATATGACATCCTCAGAAAAGAGACAATAATGTATGTTGGTTATTTTTCTCAATTTATGACACCGGCAAGGGCCAATATCATTACCTGCATCCAGGGCAAAATACGATGACTGCGGATATCAGGCGAGGAACGCACGTTCCCCGCCATCACATTCACTATTACTAACTTTTTTTACGCAACTCGGTCACCGGTACGCCGCCAATCCCCCAGTTATCGGTATCTACTTCGTCAATAACCACAATGGTTGTAGCAGGGTTTTTATTAAGCACATCCACCAGTAGCTGAGTCGCACCTTCCATCAGCTGCTTCTTTTGTTTATCGGTCACACCTTCTTTAGTGATCTTAATATTTACGTAGGGCATAATAACTCCTGTAAACTAAATGATTGTGGATAATGCGCCGAGGTAGCTAAGCGCAAACAGGTTAAACAGCAGAACATAACCATAATGCATCTGGAAACTGGTTCTGCCGGGAGAAACATTAAGGCTGTTGGCAGCAAAAATTGCGTTTATCGATACCGGAGATAGCAGTTGCGTAGCAATAAAAAGGCAAATCCAAATCTGATAATCCACCACGCTGCCGGAAAGATAGTCGGAAAAAATCGACCACGACACGCTAAATATAATTAGGGGATGAATACCGAGGATACCAGGCAAGGGCAGAACAAATAAAATAATGGCATAGCACTGAAAAGTTGTAAGACCGCTAACAAACGCTGTAATGCCTTGCGGGATGTTTGCAAACAACATCATACATACCGATGTCAATAGGCTACATGCCAGGAGTAATACCACTTCGCCGGAGATCCCTTGAGCAGATTCAGACAGTTGTTGTGCCCACTGCTTTTTGCGATTCGCAAAATGGCTGACGATAAAAAGAACAACCGCCGTGAAAGTGATGCTCTGCAAAGGATTCAACCCCAGCACGCTCAACGATAGAATAAAGCTTCCCCAAAACAAGCCGATAAAAGCAAGAATCGAGGTCATATTGCCGCGGTCAGAAACCGTATGACTATCTTCGGCAACCAGTTGGACACGCGATTTCTGGTTTAACAGGATACTGAATAAAAACAGGGGAATGCCGACCAGCATCGCCGGAACATGAGGGATATCCGGCATAGCTGCCCATACCGCCGCCGCACCAATAGTCGTCGGCATTAAAACCATCGTGATACATACCGTACGAGTGACAATCTTCGCCAGGTTAAACTTCGGTTGAACCACTTTTTTCAGGCTATCAAGCAGGAGCGGAATGGCCCCAAGGCTCATTGGCCAGGTTAAAAAAGCGGTCAGCAACGTAATGGACAATGTGACTCGAGACGGTTTTTTCTGCAGTAAATATGCCCCCAGCGCAGCGTTAAAATTTATCGCGTTCATCACCTGCCGGAGTAATGCAATCCCCAACAGCAAGAGCATGACGTCTGAATATCGTACAAATACAGCGAGGAGGTTAAGTTCCCCACTCTTGTTTGCTGTCAGTAGAAAAATCATCGAAGCGAGAAAAATGAGGATCCCACTTCTTGCCGATGATTTTTTCCACCAGAATGAAAAAGTTGACAGGATATACAATATTGACGCAACGAGTGCAAAAGTAGACATCACGGGATATTTACCGGCGAGCACACAGGATGCAAGGAAAACACCCAATGAGATCACAATCATTGAGGATTGCAGATTTTGCCAGAGATTACCGTGCGTCTGGATTTGCTCAGTCTGCATTAATGACAACCTCATGCTGAACATTGCGATGGTGCAATTGTTGATACATATCGGTTACACAGCGCCCGGCATCGACCAGGAACCTCGAATTGACAAGGGGTCGGGGCAATACGTAAGTGTAAAAATTAGCCCCTTCCGCTGGATTGCCTAACACCCAAATCGATTCTTGCGTTTCCCCAAGGCAGTTAATCGGATGCTGATTGATATCAATATCCAGCCCGCCTGGATGATAACCATCGTTCATAAAGGGACGCGCAATGCCGTTTTTAGTATTCTCTCATACGCCCAATTCAAATATTCCCCCAATAAGCGACGAGGCAAGTAATCATTTGCATCAATAGCTAAACCTGTTTCGCTTTTTATATAGCGATCACCCACTTTGCGATAACCCTGATTGTTAGCCCATTGATGAAAACATGGGCCCGGGCGAAAAGGGCCGGCATTTTTTAAGGTCGCATCGCCAAACAATGTTATTTGACAGGCAACAGTATTAACTAATAAATGATCGGGCTGAGACAAACTATGCGCTCCCACACCCATAGCATTTTTATCAATAATAATGATCTGCATATGTTCATTAATCGCAGACTCTGTATGCAGGGCACAAATCCTTTCCAGAATACTTAAACCACGCGGTCCCATACCCAGTATAGCCACTGTCATTTTTTCATTCTTTGCTCCAACTGTCTGAATATTTAACTTTACTGTATTGTAAATAGCTAATCCCTGCTGCAATGAATAACGAGGCTGCACCCAATAATATGGAATAGGTCATTCCATTTTTATTGCTCTGGAAAGCACTGACAATTAATGGACCGACGATCTGCCCGACCCCATAAGTCAGCGTAACGAGGCCAAGAAGGTTAATCTTTTTTGGTGCCCTTATTTTTCTTGCCAGCGGCATGACCAAAGAACTGGTCCCCATGAATGTGCCGCCAAAACCAATACAGCTAATGGTTAGTAGCAGTGGTGAGTTAATAAATATGGCCATGACTACGCAACTCGCCTGAACAATTAAGTTAACACTTAGGCAGGATAATATATTCCACTTTCGCGCAGCCCATAACCAGCCATAGCATCCAGGAATAACGGCAAGACCGACAATGGACCAGATATGGTCGGCTAAAAAGGTGTTGCCAACCCCGCGGGCCATTAACGGTAAGTATGTAGCGACAATGATATAGCCGAATCCGGCCAGACCATACAGTAAGGCTAAATTCCACCACTGGATTTCAGGTTCCGCACTTACGACTGCTTTTACCGGGGGGATCATATGCTTATCTTTCGGCAATAAAATCAGCAGGATGACGAAAAATATCGCTGAAAGTATGGAAGCGCCAATCCACAACAAGCGTGAATCTAACGCGTAAGACACGCCAGCAATGACATATTCATTACCGATAAAAATGCCTATTCCTACGCCTGAAAACAGTGAGGCGATAACAAAAGGATTATGGGTATGCTGGAGCACCAGCATTGAACCAAATATCATCATTCCCGCGCTTGCCACACCCGCAAGGAATCTGATTAACAGAATAATTTCAGGCTGAGTCACTTGTGCCATCAAAAAAATCAGCAGGGCTGTGAGTAACGCTGAAGCCAGTAACAGCATTCTTAACTTATTGACTGCGTTGAAAATACCAAAGGAGAAAAGGAGACTGCCGACGAGGTAACCTGCATAGTTTGCGCTGGCAATTAAGGATAATTGCGAAAAGGTAAAAAGCCCTTCATGAAGCATAACGGGAAGCATAGGGGTATATAAAAAACGCCCAATTCCCATTCCTAAGGTCAAGACGATCATACCAAATACAGCAGTACTCAACTGACGATGGCCAACAGCACTGTGATCGAGATCCATTTTTTGGCCTCAAAAGACGAATTAAGTTTGATTGTTATATTACACAGGGAAATGATAATAAAAAGTTAATAAAAATGACGAAAACATTCACTTTAGGTAATGCCTTCTATGAACAGTACCTCGCTTAATTTGTTTAAAACGGTTGCGGAAACGGGTTCCATATCCGCTGCTGCACGTAGTCTGCACTGCGTTTCATCGAATGTCACAACCCGTCTCAAACAGCTGGAAGCCAGCCTTGACGTATCTCTGTTTGTCCGTGAGAAAAATCGTCTCTACATCACCCCTGAAGGCGAGCTTCTTCTTCGCTATGCCAACAAAATTCTGGCCCTGTTACACGAAGCGGAATTGTCCATGCATGGAACAAAAGTGGCGGGGCCGTTACGCATCGGCGCAATGGAAACGACCGCAGCGGTACGTCTGCCTTCGATACTGGCGAATTTCCACCGCGAAATGCCTTCCGTTGAGCTAAACCTGAAAACCTCCCCCACGGAGGTACTGGTGCAGCACATCCTGAACAATGAACTGGAAATCGCTTTCGTTGCCGATCATCAGGGACTGCACACGGAAAATTCGCCTCTGCAATTGCACATTTTATGTCAGGAAACGCTGGTACTGGTGACGGCGGCAGAACACCGGGATGTCATTACCGGCGCGGATCTCAAGGTGTCAAGACCGCTGGTCTTTGTTAAGGGGTGTAACTATCGCTCCCGTCTGGGACAATGGCTGCGGCTGCAGGGAGTCGATTATGCCGATCCCCTGGAGTTCGGCTCTTTTCAGGCGATCCTTGGCTGCGTGAGTGCCGGAATGGGGATTGCCCTGTTGCCAGAGAGCGTAGTCAGACAGTATGAACATAATTTCCCTATCCGTAGCCATGCGATTACGCCACAGATAGGTAACGTGAATACTATGATGATATGGCTTAAAAACCGAGAAGTCAGCCGGGTGCTTAATCGCTTTGTCTCATTTATTACCGGGGCTTAATTTTTCGCTACAGACAACGGTGCAATGCAGGCCGCAGAATCAGTGGAAGACTGGCGCATTCAAAAGAGCGCCAGTGGCAAAGTAATTGATATTGAAAACCCCGCTTTATATCTGATAATCAATCACCGTTTCATCCGGCTCCATTGCCTGGCGCTTAATTTCATCCACAGATAATCCAGCGTTACAGAGTTCGATAAATCGCCAGACGTAGTTGCGCTGCAGTTGTCCTCGTTTCAGACCCAACCAGACGGTATTCGCATCAAATAAATGTCGGGTATCCAGACGGGTTAAGCTCCCCTCTTCCTGCTCACCGCTGGATTGCTCTGCCACCAGCCCAATACCCAGTCCCAACGCCACATAAGTTTTAATCACATCCGAATCCTGGGCGCTGAGTATGATATCCGGCACTAACCCTTTTCGGGCAAACGCTTCATCAATACGCGAACGTCCCGTAATTCCCTGGCGATAAGTAATTAACGGCCAATGGGCGATGGATTCCAGCGTTAAAGGCGATGTCTTGACGATTGGATGGTCGTGCGGAACGAGCAGACTGTGGTGCCAACGAAACCAGGGAAAAGCCACCAGCAGTGGATCGCTACTCAGACGTTCACTGGCAATCCCAATATCTGCTCCGCCATTTTGCAACAACGCTTCGATCTCCTGTGGCGTGCCCTGAATCAGTTCCAGACGCACTTCCGGGAAAAGCTCACGAAAAGCTTTAATCACTGCGGGCAGGCTATAGCGCGCCTGGGTATGCGTGGTGGCTATCGTCAGAACACCTGAGGTGTCATTGGTAAACAGATCCGCCAGACGGCGGACGTTGCTGGCCTCATTCAGAATACGTTCGGCAATGCCCAGTAAGGCTTTACCCGGTTCGGTCATGCCCAGCAGGCGTTTCCCGCGACGAATAAATATTTCGATGCCAAGTTCATCTTCAAGTTCACGAATATGTCGGCTGACGCCCGACTGCGAGGTATACAATATATTCGCGACTTCCGTCAGGTTGTAATCCTGACGGGCCGCCTCGCGGATTATTTTAAGTTGCTGGAAATTCACTTTTCACTCCGGGCACATCAGACATTACGCTATTGTTAAAGTCTGATGCCCGGCATAACAAATAATAAAAACCTGCATCTTATTCCTCTTGGGAATAAGGTTTAGCTCACCAGCTGCAACTCACGGTTTTCCAGCATTGGTCGGCTAACCAGCGACAACAGGATCTCCTTGACTGCCTGCGCTTGTGGCGACAAGCTCCCCATGGCCGACACATTCAACGAGAGCGGCAGATTCATTGATGGGGCAGTAATCCGCGCCATCCAGCCATTTGCTGCATTGCACAGTGCGCGGGCTGCCGATTCGGGTAACACAGTGACGCCCATACCGCTGGCAATGGCAGCCGTTAAGGTCGAGATAGACTCGATTTCGCCAATGACTTTGGCCGTTAAGCGACGTAGCGAAAAAGCCTCATCCACCCGCAAACGCACCGCACTGTAATCCCGCGGCAGAAACAGATTCATCTGCGCCACTGCGGCCAAATCGACGCTTTGGCCTGGACAATCACGCGTCCCCACCAGGAAAAGATCTTCTTTCAGCAACGGCTGACAGCTTATGCCCGCCACGGGCGAGCGCTCATAGAGCACTGCCATGTCTAATTGTCCGCTGAGAAGCTTGTCATTTAGCACTGCCCCACTGTTTTCATGCAAATAGACCAGTACATCAGGCAGTTCGGCACGTACTGTTTGTAACAGTGGCATAGTGATGGATGATGCCGCCGTCCCCGGTGCCAGGCCAATAGAAACCTGACCACTCAGAGTCTGGCCAACATTATTGACCGCAAGTTGCGCCTGTTCACACTGACGTAAAATCGTTCGGGCGTGGGTATACAGCACTTTCCCCGCTTCCGTGGGCGTGACGCCGCGCTTGGTACGAATCAGCAATTGCTGATCCAGTTCGCCTTCCAGCGTGGCGACCTGCTGGCTCAGCGCAGGTTGCGCGATGTGCAACACTTCCGCTGCCTGGGTCAGGCTACCAATATCGACGATTTTTACGAAATATTTCAGTCGTCTGAAGTTCATTTTGCCTCCTGTCGGAATACCAGAACCCGTGCTGGCAGTCATGTGGTTCAGGATTGCAAGATACTTGCCAGTTTCGCCTGAAGCGGAGTCTTACGCCTGACGCCGCGCCAGGTAAGGAGCAAAGTGAAGAACGATATTTTTTGTACACCTATACAGATGATTGTGACTGCCCTGGAAAAGGTAGATACGCACCAGAATGGGGCAAAAGTATCAAAAGGCGGAAAGTTCGCCGCTTTGCTGATTTTGTCAGCAAACAAACGCACAATTGCATTTACCCCTTTGACAACCCTCATCCCCCTCGTTAATATGCGCCTCGTTCACATGATTCCTCTGTAGTTCAGTCGGTAGAACG
>NZ_SZXM01000092.1:0-27934 GCF_005281355.1 Citrobacter sp. wls615
GGTGAGCCTCCCTTGCACGTTCACGGGTATCTGTGATTCAGAGAAGTGATACCGCTGAGGTGAACGGAACCCCGTAGCGGAATAAAATGTTCTCCATACATGCTTAACTAACAGGCATTAGGCATTCACCTTGCCGGGGTTTTTTATTGCGCCAGACTTAGAAGCTGTAAGTCATGCCAACCGTATAACGACGACCATCGAGAACGGTGTCGTAGGTATCATAATCGATTTGCTTATCCAGCACGTTGTATACGCCAGCGGTCATCAACAGATCCCTTGTAGCATAGTAACGTAAACCGACATCGACCTGCGTATAGGATGGCGTTCCCTGTGCCATAGAGGTACGGCTCAGGTACTCAGACGTTTTCCCGCGCAGATTCAGACGGCTCCAGAAACCAAGATCCTGCGTGGCCTGCCAGTCCAGGGTGGTGTTAAACATATGCTTTGGCATTTTGTTTAATGGCTGGCCGGAGAACTGTCCGCTCTTCTGTTCAGATTCCGTGTAGGTGTAATTCGCCGTCCAGTTGACATCGGCGGTGATTTTCCAGCCGAAGGTGGATTCTACGCCGCGCATATTGGCTTTATCGACGTTCACGCGATCGCTGACGAAATCATAATGGATGCCACCGATGGTGCAGGCCGGGTCAGAACTGCTGTTACAGCGGCGTACTTCGGTAATTTTGTTTTTGAAGTCGGTATTGAACAGGGTCACGCCCGCGTTGAGATCGTTGCCGTTATCCCACAGTAAACCGATCTCTTCGCTCAGGCTTTTCTCGGGCTTCAGATCCGGGTTGCCAACAATGATCCCGTTCAGACGACCGCCGCCGGTGACCTGTCCCCAACTGGCAGAAGACTGACGCAGATCCGGAGCGCGATAGCCCGCAGATACGCCACCTTTTAACGTCCACTGATCGCTCAGATGCCAGACACCGTAACCGCGGGGTGTCCAGTTGTCACCGTAGTTTTCATCTTTATCCATACGCAGACCGCCGGTCAGCGCGAAGGTATCTGTAATAGCCCATTCGTTTTCAGCAAACAGCGCCCAGCTCCAGCGGGTCAGTTTGTTCAGTCCATCAGCAGCTTGCAACTGGTTGCCATTATCGCGCAGTTTCTCATAACGGTACTGTCCACCCACTGTCAGGGTGTGCGCCCCGAGGAAAATCTGGTTCTGATTGTTAAAGATGGTGTTGTAGGACTTCATCTGGCGACCAGGGTTGTCGGTCTCTTCCTGCTGGACATAGCTGGTGGAGTTGAAGTCGTCGTAATAGCCGCTATGGGTGAGTGAATATGTGGTGTGCACATACTTGCTTTCGCTTTTACTGTTGGGCTTACAGCTTCCATTGCGGCAGATTTCTTCAGCCTTGGATTTGCCCGGCGTACTGTCACGATCCTGCAGTTCACGTGCGTAATCGAAGTCGATGTCGTTTTTATCATCCGGCGTGAAGTTCAGGGTTAAACCCCCGTTACGCATACGCTGTTCGTTGTAGCCATTGAGGATTTCATCTTCGGCACGATGAGAGAATAATCCGGTCACCTTCGCACCGAGAAACCCGTCAATCAGCGGCCCGGACGCATAGGCATTGGTCTGGTAAATATCACCGGAATCTCTGTCTTCCTGGAAAGTGGCATCGCCATGCAAGGAGCCGGTCCAGGCTTTGGTATTCGACACTTTTTTGGTGATGACGTTGATAACGCCACCCATCGCATCGGAGCCGTAAAGCGATGACATTGGGCCACGGATGACTTCGATGCGTTCAATGGATTCCAGCGGCGGCAACCAGCCTTGTTCAATACCTGAGTTATCGCTGTTAGGTCGCGTGCCGCGTGTGCTGATGCGTTTGCCATTGACCAGGAACAGCGTGTATTGCGAAGCCATACCGCGAATACTGATATCGCTGCTGCTACCGCCACCGGTGACGACGACGCCAGGGACATCTTTTAGCGCATCGGTGACATCGCGATAGGCTTTGTCTTCAATCTGCTGCTTGGTAATAACAGATATCGACGCGGGGGCGTCCTGAATTTTCTGCTCGAAGCCGGTAGCGGTGACGACGACGGTGTCCTGTTCAGCGGCATGGCCGAGTGATGGGAGACTGGCGACGCATACTGCGGCAGCTACAGCCTTAACGTGAGGTATAGTCATTTGTATCATTCCATTTAAATGAATCAAACTGCGCGTCATGTGAAAGGCCATGACAATTGTATGTATTTGTCTTTTAAGGACTCTTTTCAGTAAAGAAGCGGTGGGATTGTACAAAAGTGAGAATTTTTGTAAACACAAATGATAATAGAAATCATTTGTGTTTGATATTGGTTGGATGGGAGTTGTTTTTAAATCAATAAGATAAGTTAAAAAGAAAAATGGAGAAAAAGTGAAGAAAGCGAGAATAATGAAGAGGGGAAATGTTTTTGATGCTTAAGAATGGCTTACGTTTTTGACTTAAGGACAGCGGCTATAACCCCGCTGTCCTGTTATGGCTGGCTTATAGCCGATGGAATTTGGCGAGTAAGGCCAGTGACAGCGTGGTTAACAGGATGGCGATCACGGCATACAGGTAAACACCAGACCACTCCCAGCTGTTCTTCACTAATATCACCGGTACGCCTGCTAATGCCGCGCCGACATAGCTAAATAATCCCCGGAAGCCGGTTATCGATCCCGCTGCGTCTTTATGAGTAACATCCAGACAACCTACGGCAAAAAGCATATGCGGGCCGTACAGGGCGAACCCCATGATGGTGAAAAGTATGGCCGTAATGGTATATGAAGTATCCTGTACCACTGGGATTAAGATAATACACACGCACAGCATTAAGGCGAATATTAGTCCTGTCATCCAGCGATTACTTTTAAACATAAAGTCCGATAAGTAACCCGCCAGTAGTCCTCCGGCAAGTCCGCCGGCTTCAAACCACGAGATAATAGAGTTGGCCTTAATCAGGCTCCAGCCATGTACCTGCGAATAGTAAATTTGCGGCCAGTCGTTGAGAATGGTGCGGGCAATATAAACAGACATATCGCCAATGATAATAATCCACACCAGCGGGTTAATCAGGATATATTTAACGAAAATCTGCCAAAAGGAGAGGTTGACCGGACTGGCCTTAACCTGGGCAAGTTCTGTCGGATCCTTGCGCCATTCGCCAACGTTAGGCAAACCTAAGGTCCCGGGACGGTCTTTAATCGTAAAGAGCGCAATGATCCCCATCAGCAGGGAGATCGCGCCCGGTACATAAAAACCCATTTTCCAACTGCCGCTCCAGACAATCGCAAAACTGGTCAACAGTGGGGCGAGACTGCCGCCGATATTATGCGCAGCTTCGACGACCGCCCACCAACGCCCGCGTTCATTTTTGGAAAACCAGGATGCCATGATCTTTGCCATTGGCGGAAAACTGGTGCCCTGGAGAATGGCGTTGAGGCTGTACAATACATAAAACGCGGCAACGCTGTCGGAAAAACCAAACAGAATATTGACGATCCCAACGCCAATGAGCACCGGGCCGGTCATGGCTTTCGGATTGATTTTATCAACCAGCATGCCGCCAACAAACTTCATTGACCCATACAGGATGTAAAACAGTGAAGACATGATGGCAAAATCTTCTGCGGTCAGAGCGGTATCAGACAACATTGCCGGCATGGCCGCTGAGAAGTTTTTACGCGTTAAATAAAAGACAGCGTAAGAGATAAAAACCGAGGTAATGATCTCTATCCTGAATTTTTTGTAAGTATGGTCAATCTCTTGTTTTTCTTTTACAACCGGCTTATCAGCCTGGCTGAATATAAACGATTTCAAGCTCATATGAGTTTCCCTTCAGGCAGTGCTCGTGGGTTATAATCCATCTTCGATGAAGAACAAAAGCGACTCGAATCCGTGAAAATTAATTTGATTTGTTATTAACTCTCTGACCGCCGGTTTAGCTTTCCAGGCAATACCCGTGCCTGCATATGTCAGCATGGGAATATCGTTAGCGCCATCACCGCAGGCGATAATATTATGCTGCGGTATCTGCAACGTTTCGGCGAGTCGCTCCAATGTTTTCTGTTTATTATCTGCATTCATGATGGGCGCAGCGATATTATCTGTCAGTTTACCGTCCCTGATTTCAACGGTATTAGAAAAAACATAATCCAGTTGATATTTTTCCTGTAACCTGCGAGTAAAAATGTCTAAACCACCAGAAATAATCGCCGTTTTAAATCCTTTCTGTTTGAGAATTGGCAAAATAGTGGTAATGCCGGGAGAAGCGGTCATTTGATCGCATACGGCATTAATCACATCGATATGGGTTCCTTTTAACATCCCGATGCGCCGGGTAAAGCTGCTATTGAAGTCCAGCTTTCCTTCCATCGCCTGCTTTGTCAGCTCTGCTATCTGTGCGGAGATGCCGAGCACGCGCGCAATTTCATCGACACCTTCTTCTTCGATAAATGTCGAGTCCATGTCGAATGCAATAATTCCTTTCGCTGGAATGATTTGCGGTTTAATGAAAAAATCAAACTGCTGAGCGAATGACGTGATCCGCAGTTTTTTATATATTTCATTTGTGAATGATTCATCTGGTATTGATAATTTAAAATATGATTTATTGATGTGCGTTATATGTGATTGTTCCAGTGTGCACTGATTTTCTTTTGTATCGCAATTTAGAAACGTTTCATGTAACCATACCTGAAGTTTTTCAGGTTCTTTTGCGCTAATAAAATAAATAATTGCCATAAAATCACTCCTGTAAGCTGACGTTATTGTAAGAGATGAGCGCGACGAGTGAATCCAGCTTTATCACAGATGTGAATGTTAAAAAAAAGATAAAATAGTATTGTTTTTTATACCAGCAAATATACAAAATCTGAAAAGTATCGTTTTTGATATATCACTCACGGTCTGTTTCTACTGGCGGCATATTCTATTGTGACCAACAGGATGAGGCTAAAATGGAAAGTTGTGTTGATATTTTTAAAGTCGCTATTGGGCCTTCGAGTTCAAGAACGGTAGGGCCAATGCGTGCTGCGTTTAACTTTATTTCTCAATTAAAGCAGCAGGAGATTTTGCCGCTGACGCGAAAAATTGAGGTTGAGCTATATGGTGCGCTCTCGTTAAGCCGCAAGTGCCATAACGTTGATGTCGCGATTTACCTGGGTTTGTTGGGCCATCAGCCAGATGATGTTGATTTACGTCAGCAAATGGAGGCCATTAAACGTGCTGAACAAAACGGTATTTTGCTGCTCTCTCCTTCAGTTGCCGTGACGGTGACGATTCTGGCTAATCAGCAACCGCATGCCGGTCATCCCTATGCGATGACGTTTCGCGCCCGGGATGATTATTTTACGTTGTATGAAGAAACATGGTTTTCAACCGGCGCCGGACAGGTTCGTAAACCCGGCGCGTCGACGCCCGAGACAGCGGCGCAAGAAAACGTATCTCCTTTTGCTTTTCAGCATGCGGCGCAGCTGCAGGATCTGTGTCAGCGCAATGGTTTATCCGTTGCGGCATTAATGATGAAAAATGAGTTACAGGTGCATTCCCAGGTGGCGTTGCATGACTATTTTGCGCACGTTTGGGTGATTATGCAGCAGGCCGTCCATCGCGGTCTGCATACTGAGGGGCTGTTGCCGGGGCCGTATCAGGTACCGCGCAGAGCCTGCGCGCTGCATAAATCACTGGTAATGAGACCCTCTGCTAACGACTTTCTCACCAACCTCAACTGGGTCAATGCCTTTGCGATTGCCGTCAGTGAGGAGAATGCCGCCGGTGGGCGGGTGGTGACCGCGCCGACCAATGGCGCGAGCGGAATCATCCCGGCGGTCCTTAGTTGGTACGATAAGTTTGTCTGTGAACTGGATAACGCGTCGGTTACCCGCTTTTTTCTTACCGCTGGCGCCATTGCGTTACTGTTCAAACAAAATGCATCTATTTTAGGTTCTGAGGTCGGGTGTCAGGGGGAGATCGGCGTGGCAAGTTCGATGGCGGCAGCCGGCTTAGCAGAACTGATGGGGGCCTCAGTCAGTCAGGTGCTGAGCGCTGCAGAAATCGCCATGGAACACCATTTAGGGCTTACCTGCGATCCGGTTGGTGGGCAGGTACAAATTCCCTGTGTCGAACGCAACGCGATTTCGTCAGTAAAAGCGATTAACGCCGCAACGATGGCGATAAGCCGCATCAGTGAGCCATGCGTTTCGCTCGATGAGGTGATTGCAGCCATGTATGAAACGGGTAAAGACATGAGCGCGAAATACCGTGAAACGTATCATGGCTGTCTGGGAAAAATTCAGCCCAGAAAACGGAGAGGGTGGCATGAAATATCACACCATGAATAATGATGAAATCATCTTGTCATTATGCGCGCGTATCCGGGAAACGCGGATTACTCTGGCGCTGACCCAGCAGCAGTTTGCCGACAGCGCTCAGGTGGGGATTGCCACCATTAAACGTATTGAGAAAGGTGGGGGATTGAATCTCGATACGCTTATCTCCCTGCTGCGGGCGCTGAATAAACTGCATCATCTGGATGCAATCTTATTCGAGTCTGAAGTACGGAATTTTAGTGAAGGACATGAGGGAAGTGAGAGTACGTCGCGATTACAGGTACGCCAACAGGCAGCCGATTTAAATCGCAAAGCGTCCGCGCCGCAGTCAGAAGAGATAAGCTACAGCGCGGCAATAGAAAACACTCTGTATTGGTGATCACTTCAGCAAATACTGAGCATGGAAGCGCAGGTGATCCTCAATAAACGACGCAATAAAGTAATAGCTGTGATCGTAACCCGGCTGGATACGTAACGTCATTGGCCATGCGGTCTGACGTGCCGTTTCTGCCAGTACCGCGGGCTGTAGCTGATCGGCAAGAAACTGATCGCTGTCTCCTTGATCGATAAGCGTCGGAATCGCATCTTCGGGCCTGCTGGCCAACATTAACGCGCAGCTATCCCACTCGGTCCACTGCGATTTATCTTCACCCAGATAAGCGCTAAAAGCCTTCTCGCCCCACGGAACGCGGCAAGGATTAACGATGGGGGCAAAAGCGGAGATGCTGGTGTATTTCCCCGGATTTTTCAGCGCCATAATCAACGCCCCGTGGCCACCCATGGAGTGTCCGCTGATGGCGCAACGATCGCTGACGTTAAACTGCGACTGAATCAGGGCCGGAAGCTCATCACGCAGATAGTCATACATGCGAAAATGAGTTGCCCACGGCTGCTGGGTGGCATTGAGGTAAAATCCAGCACCCTGACCTAAATCGTAGCCATCATCGTTGGCAACGTGATCGCCGCGCGGACTGGTATCTGGCATCACCAGCACAATACCCAGCTCAGCCGCGACACGTTGCGCGCCCGCTTTGGTGGTAAAGTTTTCGTCATTGCAGGTCAGGCCCGACAACCAGTACAGCACCGGAGGCGGGGTATTCTCACGAGGTGGGGGAAGAAAGATGCTGAAGGTCATAGCGCAATTTAACGTGGCGGAGTTGTGACGCCAGCGTTGCTGCCAGCCTTCAAAACAGCGGTGCTCTTCAAGCATTTCCATGCGTGGCTCCTTGTTGTGTTGAACCTGAATATGTTTGCGAATTCACCATAATACAGATTATTCATTGTACTGTGAGTAACTTTCACTTCCGCATTGGGCAAACATACTCCATCATCTATATAACTTTACATTAACACTCCACATCGTCGGGCTGAACGCTACGTGAATTTGGTACGCTGAAAGGCTGTGCCAATTTCAATAATTATCGCGGTGAATACTGGATTATGTGTGCCGCCTCACGCACAATGTTCTGGCTGACACAGCCTAAAAACTTTGCCCCATGCAGGGCAGAGGCGCCACACCTGCAGGAGAAAAAGAAATGTCATCACTCAGTAAAGAAGCGGCTTTGGTTCATGAAGCGCTGGTCGCGCGTGGTCTCGAAACACCACTACGCCCGCCCGTGCAGGAGATGGATAACGAAACGCGCAAACGTCTTATCTCAGGCCATATGACCGAGATTATGCAATTGCTCAATCTCGATTTGAGCGATGACAGTTTGATGGAAACTCCGCATCGCATTGCGAAAATGTATGTCGATGAGATTTTCTCCGGTCTCGATTACGCCAACTTCCCGAAAATCACCGTCATTGAAAACAAAATGAAGGTGGACGAGATGGTTACGGTCCGCGATATCACGCTGACCAGCACCTGCGAGCACCACTTTGTCACTATCGATGGTAAAGCGACGGTGGCGTATATCCCGAAAGATTCAGTCATTGGCCTGTCGAAGATCAACCGCATTGTGCAGTTCTTTGCGCAGCGACCGCAGGTGCAGGAGCGTCTGACCCAGCAAATTCTCACCGCGCTGCAAACGCTGCTCGGGACGAATAATGTCGCGGTGTCGATTGATGCGGTGCATTACTGCGTGAAAGCGCGCGGCATTCGCGATGCGACCAGCGCGACCACCACCACATCTCTGGGCGGATTGTTTAAGTCCAGCCAGAACACGCGTCAGGAATTCCTGCGCGCAGTACGTCATCACAACTGATTAAGGCAGGGGCCATGGAGCGTAATGTCACGCTGGATTTTATTCGTGGCGTCGCCATTCTTGGCATCCTGCTTCTCAATATTAACGCCTTTGGTCTGCCAAAGGCGGCATACCTCAATCCCGCCTGGTATGGCAATATCACCTTAACCGACGCCTGGAGCTGGGCGGTGCTTGATCTCTTCGCTCAGGTCAAGTTTCTCACGCTGTTTGCATTGCTGTTTGGAGCAGGGCTGCATATGCTGCTCCCGCGCGGCAAACGCTGGATCCAGTCACGGCTTACGCTGCTGGTGCTGTTGGGGTTTATTCACGGGTTACTCTTCTGGGACGGCGATATCCTGTTGGCGTATGGCTTAATTGGTCTGATTTGCTGGCGGTTGATTCGCGATGCCCCTTCGGTAAAAAGCCTGTTTAACACCGGCGTCCTGCTTTATCTGGTGGGGATTGGCGTGCTGCTGCTGCTGGGCGTTATCTCTGGGGGGGAAACCAGTCGAGCCTGGACGCCGGATGCCTCAGCTTTGCTGTATGAAAAATACTGGAAAGTGAATGGCGGTCTGGAAGCGGTCAGCAATCGCGTGGATATGATGTCCAATAGCTTGCTGGCACTGGGCGCGCAGTACGGCTGGCAACTGGCAGGGATGATGCTGCTTGGCGCAGCATTAATGCGCAGCGGCTGGCTGAAAGGGCAGTACAGTTTACAGCATTATCGACGTACCGGTGTACTGTTGGTCATTGTTGGGATGGCGATTAACCTGCCTGCTATTATCATTCAGTGGCATCTGGACTGGGCCTACCGCTGGTGTGCTTTCCTGTTACAAGCCCCCCGCGAGCTGGGAGCGCCGTTGCAGACTATCGGCTACGCCGCGCTGATGTTTGGCTTCTGGCCGCAGCTGAGCCGGCAAAAGTGGGTGATTGCCATCGCCTGCGTGGGACGTATGGCATTAACCAACTATCTGTTGCAAACCTTAATTTGCACCACGCTGTTTTATCAATTCGGCTGGTTTATGAAATTTGATCGGCTGGAGCTGCTCTGTTTTGTCATTCCTGTCTGGGCCGTTAATCTTCTTTTCTCCGTCATTTGGCTGCGTTTTTACCGGCAGGGCCCGGTAGAGTGGCTATGGCGTCAATTAACCCTGCGTGCTTCAGGGACATCATTACCACGTACATCCAGATAACGATCTGGATCACATTCATTAACAAAATGGATGTAAGCGCTTTCATTCCTGTGACATCACTCACGCAGTCCGTTTCATTGTGCTGACAAAATACCCAGCCTGGGGTGTCTGTGGCTAACCGCAATCTAAAACAGGGCAGTGAATATGGTAACCATCCGTGATGTGGCACGACAGTCTGGCGTATCTGTAGCGACCGTTTCCCGCGTACTGAACAACAGTGCGCTGGTGAGTCCCGACACGCGTGAAGCGGTGATGAAAGCAGTCACTCAGTTAGGCTATCGACCTAACGCCAATGCGCAGGCGCTGGCGACACAGGTAAGTGACACCATTGGTGTGGTGGTGATGGATGTGTCAGATGCGTTTTTTGGCGCGCTGGTTAAAGCTGTCGATATGGTTGCCCAGCAGCATCAGAAATATGTCCTGATTGGCAATAGCTATCATGAGGCTGAAAAAGAACGTCATGCTATTGAGGTTTTGATTCGCCAACGCTGTAACGCTCTGATCGTTCACTCTAAAGCGCTCAGCGATCGGGAGCTGGCAGAGTTTATGGATCAGATCCCCGGCATGGTGCTGATCAATCGCCTTGTGCCGGGTTACGCCCACCGCTGCGTCTGCCTGGATAATATCAGCGGCGCCAAAATGGCGACCCGCATGCTGCTGAATAATGGTCATCAACGAATTGGTTACCTGGCATCAAGCCATCGTATTGAAGATGATGCGATGCGCAAAGAAGGGTGGTTATCGGCCCTGAAAGAGCAAGGGATTGATGCGGCGGAAAGCTGGATCGGTACCGGTTCGCCAGATATGCAGGGCGGAGAGTCTGCGATGGTGGAGCTGCTGGGGCGCAACTTGCAACTGACGGCGGTCTTCGCCTACAACGACAACATGGCAGCTGGCGCACTGACTGCGTTAAAAGACAATGGAATCGCCATCCCATTACATCTTTCTATCATTGGCTTCGATGATATTCCCATTGCGCGTTACACCGATCCACAACTGACAACCGTGCGCTATCCCATCGCCTCAATGGCAAAAATGGCGACGGAGCTTGCGCTGCAAGGCGCGGCGGGCACGCTAGATCCTGCGGCGTCGCATTGCTTTATGCCGACGCTGGTGCGTCGTCATTCTGTGGCATTGCGGCAGAATGCGGCACCGATCACTAACTCATAAAGTCGAGCTATGTAACCGCTTTCAATATGTGAGTAAATTCACAGTATATTAACAATGTGATGGCTATGATGACACTGTTTGTTGCGCTGTAACTACTATGTAACGGTGAATAATCACTTTCACCGAGGTATTGGTGCCTTAAACAAAAATTAAAGCCAGTTTTTGGAGCGTTGCCAGGCACGGAAGAATTATTTTTAAAAGTGAGCTTCGGCGTTCAGTAACACTTCAGTAACGTTCTGCCTGCCGAGCATTTATCTCAAGTACTACCCTGCATAATAAAACCGGAGATACCATGAATAAGAAGGTGTTGACCCTGTCTGCTGTAATGGCAAGCATGTTATTCGGCGCGGCTGCGCACGCTGCTGATACCCGCATTGGTGTGACGATTTATAAGTACGACGATAACTTTATGTCTGTGGTACGTAAGGCTATTGAAAAAGATGCCAAAGCGGCGCCTGACGTACAATTGCTGATGAATGACTCGCAGAACGACCAGTCCAAACAAAACGACCAGATCGACGTATTGCTGGCAAAAGGCGTTAAAGCACTGGCGATTAACCTGGTTGACCCGGCAGCTGCAGGCACGGTAATTGAAAAAGCACGCGGTCAGAACGTGCCGATCGTGTTCTTCAACAAGGAACCTTCTCGTAAAGCGCTGGACAGCTATGACAAAGCGTATTACGTCGGCACTGACTCTAAAGAGTCTGGCATTATTCAGGGTGATTTGATTGCAAAACACTGGGCTGCTAACCCGAACTGGGATCTGAATAAAGACGGTAAAATCCAGTTTGTTCTGCTGAAAGGCGAACCGGGACACCCGGATGCTGAAGCACGTACCACTTACGTGATCAAAGAGCTGAACGACAAGGGCATTAAAACTGAGCAACTGCAGTTGGATACCGCGATGTGGGATACCGCTCAGGCGAAAGATAAGATGGATGCGTGGATGTCCGGTCCGAACGCTAACAAAATTGAAGTGGTTATCGCCAACAACGATGCGATGGCGATGGGCGCAGTTGAAGCACTGAAAGCGCACAACAAAACCAGCGTACCGGTATTTGGCGTGGATGCGCTGCCTGAAGCGCTGGCCCTGGTGAAATCCGGCGCCATGGCCGGTACCGTGCTGAACGATGCCAACAACCAGGCGAAAGCGACTTTCGATTTGGCGAAAAACCTGGCTGATGGCAAAGGCGCAGCAGACGGCACTAACTGGAAAATTGACAACAAAATTGTTCGCGTTCCGTACGTCGGTGTCGATAAAGATAATCTGGCTGAGTTCACTAATAAATAAATCTCCGTCTGTGGGCGCAATTTCATTGCGCCCTTAATAACGCGCTTTGCAAGGCCAACAAGGTATATTTATGGTCAGCACACATACTCAGTCGTCAGGCGAATACTTGTTGGAAATGACCGGCATCAACAAGTCTTTTCCCGGCGTTAAGGCTCTTGATAATGTTAATTTAAAAGTCCGCCCACATTCGATTCACGCCTTAATGGGCGAGAATGGCGCGGGGAAATCCACATTATTGAAATGTCTTTTCGGTATCTATCAAAAAGATTCCGGTAGTATTTTATTTCAGGGTAAAGAAATCGATTTTCATTCGGCGAAAGAGGCGCTTGAAAATGGTATTTCGATGGTGCACCAGGAATTAAACCTGGTATTACAACGTTCCGTGATGGACAACATGTGGCTGGGGCGCTATCCCACTAAAGGTATGTTTGTCGATCAGGAAAAAATGTACCGTGATACCAAAGCGATATTTGATGAGCTGGATATTGATATCGATCCGCGGGCGCGCGTCGGTACATTATCCGTTTCACAAATGCAGATGATCGAAATTGCCAAAGCCTTCTCCTATGATGCCAAAATTGTCATTATGGATGAGCCGACTTCATCGTTAACCGAGAAAGAAGTTAATCATCTGTTCACCATTATTCGTAAGCTGAAAGAGCGTGGATGCGGTATCGTTTATATTTCTCACAAAATGGAAGAAATCTTCCAACTGTGTGATGAAATTACCGTACTGCGCGACGGGCAGTGGATCGCAACCCAGCCGCTGGAAGGGCTGGATATGGACAAGATCATCGCCATGATGGTTGGACGTTCGCTGAACCAACGTTTTCCTGATAAAGAAAACAAACCTGGTGAAGTGATTCTGCAAGTGCGTAACCTGACCTCGCTGCGTCAGCCGTCGATTCGTGATGTCTCGTTTGATTTGCACAAAGGGGAAATCCTCGGGATTGCCGGTCTGGTAGGCGCAAAACGTACTGATATCGTTGAAACGCTTTTTGGTATTCGTGAGAAATCATCGGGTACGATTACGTTACACGGCAAAAAAATTAATAACCACAGCGCCAATGAAGCCATCAATCATGGCTTTGCACTGGTCACGGAAGAGCGCCGCTCAACCGGTATTTATGCGTATCTGGACATTGGTTTTAACTCGTTAATCTCCAATATCCAAAACTATAAAAATAAAGTCGGCCTGCTGGATAATTCCCGCATGAAGAGCGATACCCAATGGGTGATTGACTCCATGAGGGTGAAAACGCCGGGCCATCGTACGCAAATCGGTTCACTTTCCGGGGGGAATCAGCAAAAGGTGGTTATTGGCCGCTGGCTATTAACACAGCCAGAAATCCTGATGCTGGATGAACCTACCCGTGGTATCGATGTCGGTGCAAAATTTGAAATTTATCAGTTGATTGCCGAACTCGCGAAAAAAGATAAGGGGATTATTATTATTTCCTCTGAAATGCCGGAGCTGCTGGGTATTACCGATCGTATTCTGGTAATGAGCAATGGTCTCGTTGCCGGAATTGTTGACACTAAAACGACAACGCAAAACGAAATCCTCCGTCTTGCGTCTTTGCACCTTTAAGATTAGGGGCTCCTCATGAGTGCGTTAAATAAGAAAAGTTTTCTTACTTACCTGAAAGAAGGCGGAATTTACGTTGTTCTTTTGGTTTTGCTGGCAATTATTATTTTCCAGGATCCCACTTTCTTAAGTTTACTCAACCTGAGTAATATTCTGACTCAGTCCTCGGTGCGTATTATTATCGCATTGGGTGTTGCGGGACTGATTGTTACGCAAGGGACAGACCTGTCGGCAGGGCGTCAGGTTGGTCTGGCGGCAGTGGTGGCGGCAACCTTACTGCAGTCGATGGAGAACGCCAACAAGGTATTCCCGGAAATGGCGACGATGCCGATCATCGTGGTGGTGCTGATTGTCTGCGTCATCGGTGCGATTATCGGTCTGGTGAACGGTATCATCATCGCGTATCTGAACGTGACGCCGTTTATTACCACGTTGGGTACGATGATCATCGTCTACGGGATCAACTCCCTGTACTACGATTTTGTCGGCGCATCGCCAATTTCTGGCTTTGACAGCGGATTCTCAACCTTTGCGCAGGGCTTTATCGCGCTGGGCAGCTTCCGACTCTCTTATATCACTTTCTATGCGCTGATTGCCGTGGCCTTTGTGTGGGTGCTGTGGAACAAGACCCGCTTCGGTAAAAACATTTTTGCTATCGGCGGTAACCCAGAGGCGGCGAAAGTGTCTGGCGTGAACGTCGCGCTGAACCTGCTGATTATCTATGCGTTGTCTGGTGTGTTCTATGCCTTCGGTGGTTTGCTGGAAGCGGGACGTATCGGCTCGGCGACCAACAACCTCGGTTTTATGTATGAGCTGGATGCGATTGCGGCGTGTGTGGTTGGCGGCGTGTCGTTTAGCGGTGGGGTAGGGACCGTCTTCGGCGTGGTGACCGGTGTGATTATCTTTACCGTCATCAACTACGGTCTGACTTACATCGGCGTTAACCCATACTGGCAGTACATTATTAAGGGCGGCATCATCATCTTCGCGGTGGCGCTCGACTCACTGAAGTACGCGCGTAAGAAGTAACGATAAAATGCCAAAAAGCCGGTGCAGCGCAATCTGCACCGGCTTTTTTGTCAGCGTTATAATGTTAACGCGTGCTCTTGCTCTCCGGGTTTAAATTTTACTTCACCCAGGTCGATACAGGCGACCGGGCAAACGTGGCCGCACAGCAAGCATCCCACACATTTTTCCGTGTCACAGTGTGGGGTGCGGGTTTGCTCATTCCATTCCATCGCCTGATGCCCGCCGTCATAACAGGAAATGTAGCAGCGTCCACAGCCAACGCATTTATCGAGATGGATGTTCGGGTAGACGATGTAGCTACGGTCAAGATCTTCTGCGGGGATGATATTGGCATTGGCAAGGCCCACCATCTCCTCCAGTGAGTCAAACCCTTGATCGGCGAGGTAATGCGACAGCCCGCTGATCATGTCCTCCACAATCCGATAACCATACTGCATTATCCCGGTGGTCACCTGCAGCGTGGCCGCGCCTAACAGTAAAAACTCGGCGGCATCTTCCCAGGTTTCAATTCCCCCGATGCCGCTAATCGGGAAATCGCGCAGTTCAGGGTGCATGCGCAGTTGCTGAATAAATCGCAGGGCGATAGGTTTTACGGCCTTGCCGGAGTAGCCGGAAATACTGGATTTACCGTTGACGACGGGCATCCCAATTTTCCGGTTCAGATCGATATTGGTGATGGATTTAACCGTATTGATGGTCGCGATACCGTCGGCGCCACCGCGTTTTGCCGCCAGCGCGACCTCACACATATCACCGATATTCGGTGTCATTTTAGCCAGCATCGGCAGGGAAGAGCCGCGTTTAACTGCCCGACAATATTTTTCGACCAGCTCAGGGCTTTGCCCAACATCGCTCCCCATGGCATGTGAGGTCATTTGCGGGCAAGAGAAGTTGCATTCGATCATGTCTGCACCCGCCTCTTCGACCAGCCGGGCCAGCTCCTGCCACTGCTGTTCATTTTCGCCCATGATCGATGCAATCAGGACCTTGTCAGGGTAGTCCTGCTTCAGTCGGCGGATCGCGGCCAGATTCTCCTCCAGCGGATGCTCGGCAATTTGCTCCATATTTTTGAAGCCAACAAAGCCGGTATCTTCTTTGGTCAGATGGTCAAAACGTGGGGAGACTTCATTCGCAATAAAGAAACCGATGGTTTTAAAAACAATCCCGCCCCAGCCGGTATCATAGGCTTTGGCGCACATGTCATAGCAGTTGCCCACCGGAGAAGAAGAGAGGCAGAACGGGTTGGGGAATTTGACGCCGCAAAAAGTAATAGAAAGATCTTTCGTTAACATGAGCAAGCTCCCTCTAAGTAGTGATGAATGGCCTGAGCGGCTTCTTTTCCGGTTTTCACGGCGTAAACCACCGTTTTATCGCCTTTTACGATATCGCCCGCGGCAAACAAAGCGGGATCGGCGGTTTGATAATTATGCGTGTCGATAAGATTGCGCTGTGGTTTTAACGCGGCGAAATTTTCAAGCTGAGCATGCTGGCCGACGGCAAGAATAATATGTTCGGCTTCAAGCGTCAGTTCTCCCGGCAAGCGTACGTGTTTAAAAGTAACCCGATTTCCGCTAACCGCCACAGGCGTGAAACCGTCAATAATCGATACCCCTAACGCTTGTGTGCTGCTGAACTCTTTATCGCTGGCTGGGAAATCGGCCAGTTCTTCACGGGCGACACAGGTAACTGACGGACAGCCCAGCAGTTTCAACGTGCTGGCGACATCCATCGCGACATCGCCGCCGCCGATGATCAATGCGCTTTGCGCGACGGTAATATCGCCGCTGGTTTGCCGGGCTCGTTGCAGAAAATCGACGGCAATTTCAACGTGATTGGCCTTCTCAAACAGCGGTAACGTTGAACCGTAAGACATCCCTACGGTAACCAGTACGGCGCGGTATTCTGTTTTGAGTTGCTCAACGGAAAGGGCATCGCCGACTTCACAATTGCATTTGATGGTTACGCCCATCTCAACGATACGAGCAATTTCGTTATCTAAAACAGCATGTGGCAGACGAAACTCTGGAATGCCATAGCGCAACCAGCCACCAGGTTGGGCCTGCTTTTCATAGATAGTGACGTCATAGCCCAAATTGCTCAGCGTTACGCTGGCTTGTAATCCGGCCGGGCCTGCGCCAATGATGGCGATCTTGCCCTGTGTTTTTGTGGCGGGCTGATAAATTTTCATTGCGGTCTGCTGCTCAAAGTCGGTAATAAAGCGTTGCAGACGTGCAATATCAATCGGCTTATCAATGCCTGAGCGTGTACACCCGCGTTGGCACAACTTTTCGGTTGGGCATACCCGGGCGCATACTGCCCCAAGTGCATTATTTTCACGAATAGTTTCGGCTGCACCCTTAAAATTACGAAAATAAATGGAGCGAATAAATTTTCCCGGGTCAGTTTGCGCCGGACAATCCTGGCTACAGGGGGCGTCGTGACATAATAAACAGCGGGAAGCCTCTTTTATGGCTAATAATGGAGTAAAAGCAGGCGTGAGCTCATCCAGATAATTTTGTTGTGGCATATTTTCTTCCTTAATGCGTGAGTAAATTAAGGCAAACCGTTAATAACAAAATATAAAAATTGAAAGGCTATTCTTAAGGCTAAGCACTGCAGGAAGAGTATTCTGTGAAAGGATTCACAAATAGAAGAGTGATGGCGGGAAATGCTGACGGGCAGCATTAATCCCTTACTTTGAAATGGTAACCGTTATCATAATATTAGCTATTCTCAAACACTAATATAAAGATAATATCTTTATCGATAAAAAATTAAGTAAATAACCATACCGAAGGATAAACATCCGCATCCGGCATAAACCAACACATAGGACCAAAATTGCAGGGGTTCTTGATTGCGATAAGCGTATACCGGTTCGCGTGCATTTTTCTTAATTTTATCTACGGCCCCGGTGCGCCAACCTTTCCAGGCCTCACGGAAACAAAACACAGGAATGAGCAGAAAGGCCAACACGACGAAGAGGGTTTGTACATCCATGCTTATTTTCCTTGTTTCTTTTGCAATTCGAGTAATTGTTCAGGCGTAACCGCTGGATACCCCTGCGCATCGTCGGGTACCTGATGCATGGTAGGGATGGGCACCAGTGGGCCTAAAAAACGGGGTTCACGTTTAAAAATATAGAGATCGGCGAGTGCGCCAAAACGCGCGCCGAATTCGCGTACCCGCACGGTAAGCATATCTTTTGGTGAAGGTACCGCATAGCACTGGGCCTGAATGCCCATATGTAGCGCAATAAACAAGGCGCGTTCACAGTGGAATCGCTGAGTAATAATGATGAAATCGTTGGTATCGAATACCTTACGGGTACGCTCGATGGAGTCGAGTGTACGGAACCCGGCGTAATCAAGCACAATGTCAGCCGGATCGACGCCTGCGGCAATCAGATCCTTACGCATCGTCATGGGTTCGTTATAGCTTTGCTGCGCGTTGTCGCCGCTCAGCAGCAGATAGTTAACCTTGCCGCTGTTATAGGCGTTCAATGCGCCCTGAATACGGTAGCGGTAATACTGGTTGATAACGCCGGTTCGATAGTATTTTGCCGTACCCAAGACCACACCGACCTGGCGGTAGGGTAAATCCTGTAATTCGTCGTAGATATAGGGGGCAGTCTTCCAGCTCATCCATCTGTCGAGTCCAAGCACAGTCAACAGCAGCAGGCCTGACAGGACTAACAGGCTGTAAAACACGCGCTTTAACATGCAGAAAACTCGTTATTTGGGTGGAATTTCAATCAGGCTACTGTACCGGAAGACGTAGCGCAAGAAACAGCAGTCTGATTGAGGGGATTTTAGTCACTGTAACCCGGTTAGCGCAGCGCCACCGGGCTTTATGATTTAACTGAGCAGCACGCGCTCAATCTTGTTGCAGCCCAGCGCGTTCAGGGTGGCGGAGGTCGCATCCCACTGGATCAACGGCGCATCGGCTTTTTCAGCCAGCACCGCGCGCTGAATGTCCGGATAGTCGTAACCGTTCAGACTCAACAGGTTTAACGCGCCTTGCAGCGGCGGGAGGGTGGGGTTAAAGGCGGCGTTTTCAGCATAGCTACCACTAAAAATGCGCCCGTCTTTACACTCGAGCGCCACGCCGCTTGGCGATTTGCTGTATGGCATATGGCATCTGTTGGCGGCGGTAATTGCCGCCTGGGTCAGCGCGTCGCCCTGCAGCGCAAAGCCGTGATCCTGTTCGTCCATCAGTAACGTTTTGATGTCGAGATCTTTTGGCCCGAACGCGTCCGGGAGATAGTCGCGCAGTGCGTGTGGTTCGCGCCCCGGCAGATGAATGCGTAAATCCAACCCGCTGTTCAGTTCATTCATAAACTGGCGGCAGTGGCCGCAAGGGGTGTAGTTAACGGTGATGGCGGCGAGGCCTTTTTCACCGCGCAGCCAGGCGTGGCTGATGGCACTTTGCTCGGCATGAACGGTTTGCTGCATTGTTGCGCCCAGGAACTCCATGTTGCCACCGAAGTACCAGGTGCCGCTAATGCCGCGAGAGATCGCGCCCACGTTGAAGTTGGAAAGCGGGGTACGTGCGCAGGCCGCAGCCAGCGGCAGCAGAGCGAATGCCAGCGCGTCTTCGTCCAGTCCCGATTCGCGTTTCAGCAAAGAGACCTGCTCAGCAGTCAGCATGGCGGGGAAATGCGTATCCGCCAGAACAGGGGCCAGGGCTGATTGCAAGTTATCCGCGAGTTGGGCAAAAGCAGTTTGAAAACGTGGATGCATGGCGATGCCTCATAACAATGTAATGGAATCGTAGTTTACGGGCCTGTTACGGCTTTATATGTGATCCAAATCTCATTGTGCGTGCAACTTATGAAACTTAAATGAAAAATGTGCAACGCATCGCAAATAAATAACCAAAAAGTGAAGGTTAGCCGACCACTGCCAGAATAACCGGGAACAGGAACGGGGCGACCAACGAGGTGATAATGCCGCAAATGACCAGCGCCAGAGAGCTAAACGCCCCTTCCTGATAATCCAGTTCTGCGCAACGCGCGGTTCCCAGGGCGTGCGAAGCGGTACCCATTGCCAGTCCTCGCGCGGCCTTCGTGCGAATGCGCATCGCATTCAGTAAAGTATGACCAAATACCGCCCCGAGAATGCCGACGAAAATGACGCACACCGCGCTGATGGCCGGAATGCCACCAATACTGCCTCCCACCGCCATAGCAATAGGTGTGGTGACCGATTTCGGCATGATTGACGCAGCAATTTCCGGTGATGCGCCCATCAACAGGGCGATTGTTGTGCCGGTAACCATCGCCACGACGCTCCCGGCAAAGCAGATAGCGATTATCGATTTCCAGCGCGCGCGAATTTGGTGCAGCTGTTCGTATAACGGATAGGCCAGTGCGACCACGGCAGGTTGCAGTAAATCGTTCAGCACCTCGCTGCCTTTGAAATAGTGATCGTAGGGAATTCCGGTCAGCATCAGAATGGGAATAATCACCACCATCGCGACCAGCAGCGGATTCAGCAGCGGCATTTTAAAGCGTGCTGCCAGCTTACGTGCGCCAAAGAATACTGCGAGAGTAAGGGGTAACGACCACCAGATATACGTCATCATTCTTTCGAACCTTTTTGGCCAACAATTTTGCGTTCACCGTGTACAAGGTGTGAGCTCCAGCTCACCACGAGGAAAACAACCAGCGTACTGATGGTGCATGACACCACCACCGGGCCAAATTGTGCGCGGAGCAAATCAAAGTACTGCATGATCCCCACGCCAATCGGGACAAATAACAGGGCCATATAGCGAATCAGGACATAACAGCCGGGATTAACCCATTTTGCCGGTAATACCTGCAATGCCAGTAAGACAAACAGAATCAGCATGCCGATGATGCTGCCCGGAATCGTGATCGGCAGCAGCGAAGCGATAAAAATACCTGCATAGAGGCAGGCATAGATTAGGACGAATGCGCGCAAATATTGCCAGATAATGTTCAGTGATTTGCTCATAATTGAAACCCTTGACGAGACTTATTCATCATACAATTAAACTTCAAAACGTGCTACCGATCACATCATGAATTCTAAGCATAGAGGAAATAGACATCTGGAACATTGCGCAAATGACTGCGCTAAACCTGCGCCAGGTAATACAAAAAGCGATTCAGGGCGGTGGTGGGCGTTTCATTGTTGCGCCAGAATACGCCTACGCTGCCTTTTTGTTCAATCTTCGGCAGATTCAGGATAGCCAACTGTCCCTGGGCGGCATAACGCTGTGCCAGACGCAGAGAAAGAATAGAAACCATGTCGCTACTTTGCAGCAGGTTGGTGCTGACGTTTATCGACGCTGATTCAATGGTGTTTTCCGGCAGCATTACGCCATTATCGACCAGCGCGTTGTCAATGCTAATCCGAATGGGGGTGCCTGTCGGCCAGACAATCCAGCGCCAGTTAGCCAGATCGTTCCAGGTGAGCAGGGGATATTTTGCCAGCGGATGGTCGGGGCGGGCGACAAAACAGACCGGCTCGGTATACAGCACCTGGTAATTGAGCGGCAACTGGAGCGCCCGGCCGCCAACGCGACCGACGACGACATCCACTGAACCCGCCAGAAGATCGTGCAGTAACGGGGTCATCACTTTCTCTTCAATATTGAGATGCAAAGTGGGTAGCTCCGTAAGCAAACCCAGTATTGCTTGTGAAACGCAGTCGGTCGCCACCGGCGAGCAGCCAATCTTCAGGCTTCCCACCAGACCGCCTTGCTTGAAACGGGCAATTTCATACTGCGAACGCTCCATATCATTGATCAGGCGCTGAGCATGCTGCAGTAACAGCTTGCCGCCTTCGGAAGGACGCAAGCCTTTGCTGTGACGTTCAAAGAGCGTGATGCCAATCTCATCTTCGAGCTGTGATAACCATTTGGACAATGCAGGCTGGGTGATATTCATCATCCGGGCGACGTGAGTCAAATTTCCCTGTTCCCCTAGCGCGACCAGCGTTTGCAGGTGTTGCAACTTTAGTTTCTGTGCCCAGTTAGCCATTTGCTATAACCTCCAGGTTATGCCTCTGCATGAAAAGCCATTGTACATTTCATCTCCAAACATACAAAGTCGCAACATACCTAAAACAAAACAGACATCTACTCTACCTGCACTGAGGCATTCACTATGACTCAACAACGTGATCTACAAGCACTGATCGATTCTGCCCCCGTCGGTAAGACGCAGTGGCGCGTGATTATTTGCTGTTTCCTGGTCGTCATGCTCGACGGTTTTGATACCGCGGCGATTGGTTTTATCGCACCCGATATACGCACTCACTGGCAATTGACTGCCGGGGATCTGGCGCCGCTTTTTGGCGCAGGACTGTTGGGGCTAACTGCAGGCGCGTTGCTCTGCGGGCCGCTGTCCGATCGCTTTGGCCGTAAACGGGTGATTGAGCTTTGCGTGGCGCTGTTTGGCGCGCTGAGTCTGATCTCGGCTTTTTCGCCCGATCTGCAAACGTTGGTTATTTTGCGTTTCCTTACCGGGTTAGGTCTGGGCGGCGCAATGCCTAATACCATCACCATGACGTCGGAATACCTGCCAGCCCGTCGACGTGGCGCCTTGGTCACCATGATGTTCTGCGGCTTTACTCTCGGATCGGCTATGGGCGGCATCGTCAGCGCTCAACTGGTACCGGTTATTGGTTGGCATGGCATTCTGGTGCTGGGGGGCGTTTTGCCGCTGATGCTGTTTGTCGCCCTGCTGTTTGCGTTACCGGAATCCCCGCGCTGGCAGGTTCGTCGCCAGCTACCGCAAAACGTGATTGCCAGAACTGTCAGCGCGATTACCCGCGAACGTTATGACGATACCCATTTTTATCTCAACGAGGGCGCAGCGATTGCCAAAGGCAGTATCCGCCAGCTGTTCGTCGGGCGACAGTTGCCCATTACCCTGATGTTATGGGTGGTGTTCTTTATGAGCCTGCTGATTATTTATCTGCTCTCCAGTTGGATGCCAACGCTGCTTAACCATCGCGGAATCGACCTGCAACACGCTTCCTGGGTGACCGCGGCCTTCCAGATTGGCGGTACGTTAGGTGCGCTGGCGCTGGGCGTACTGATGGATAAATACAATCCTTTTCGTGTGCTGGCAGTGAGCTATGCGCTGGGTGCGGTGTGTATCGTCATGATTGGCCTGAGCGAAAACGGTCTGTGGCTGATGGCGTTGGCGATTTTTGGCACCGGCATCGGGATTAGCGGTTCTCAGGTGGGTCTCAATGCGTTAACCGCCACCCTTTATCCGACGCAAAGCCGTGCGACGGGCGTCAGTTGGTCTAATGCCATTGGCCGCTGCGGCGCGATTGTCGGTTCGCTTTCTGGCGGCGTGATGATGGCGATGAATTTCTCGTTCGATAACCTGTTTTTCATTATTGCCGTTCCGGCGGCCATCAGCGCGGTGATGCTTACGCTGCTGACGGTTGTTGTTCGCCAGTCGGCCTCTGTCCCTGACGCCTTGCCACGCGCAGGCATCGTGAATGAATAAGGAGAATCCCTATGTCTGAACTGAATCAGGATGTTAAGCACAGCCGTCAGCAGTTTTACCAGCATATTTCCGGGCAGAATCTGACCCCGCTGTGGGAGTCGCTGCATCGTCTGGTGCCGTCAACGCCGAACGCGCATTGCGCGCCTGCGTACTGGAACTATCAGGAGATCCGCCCGCTGCTGCTGGAAAGCGGCGATCTGATTGGCGCGAAAGAGGCGATTCGCCGCGTGCTGGTGCTGGAAAACCCAATGCTGCGCGGACAGTCTTCAATCACCCCGACGCTGTACGCGGGATTACAGTTGATTATGCCGGGCGAGGTTGCGCCGAGCCACCGTCATAATCAGTCTGCGCTGCGCTTTATTGTCGAAGGGAAAGGGGCATTTACCGCCGTGGATGGCGAGCGCACCCAGATGCATGAAGGCGATTTTATTCTGACGCCGCAGTGGCGCTGGCACGATCACGGCAACCCAGGCAGCGAACCGGTAGTGTGGCTGGACGGTCTGGATCTGCCGCTGGTGAATCTGTTGGGCTGTGGCTTTGCGGAAGACTACCCGGAAGATCAGCAGCCGGTCACGCGCAAGGAAGGGGATTATTTACCGCGCTATGCGGCCAATATGCTGCCGCTGCGTCATCAAAAGGGTAATTCATCGCCCATTTTCAACTATCGCTACGATCGTAGCCGTGAAGCACTGCATGACCTGACCCGCCTGGGCGAGGCCGATGAGTGGGATGGTTACAAGATGCGCTACGTGAACCCGGTAACCGGCGGTTATCCCATGCCGTCAATGGGGACCTTCCTGCAATTGTTGCCGAAGGGCTTTTCTTCACGGATGGCGCGTACCACTGACAGCACTATCTACCATGTGGTGGAAGGAAGCGGACAGGTCACCATCGGCAACGAAACCTTCAATTTTTCGCCAAAAGATATCTTCGTGGTGCCGACCTGGCACGGTGTGTCGTTCCAGGCCAGCGAAGATGCCGTCTTATTCAGTTTTTCGGACAGACCGGTTCAGGAAGCGCTGGGGTTGTTCCGTGAAGCACGCTATTAATTTGGGAGAGATAAAATGACGCAATACGTATTCGAACCACAAGCGCCGGTTACCGTTCCGGTGGTTGGTAGTGATGAACAATTTCCCGTGCGCCGCGTTTACTGCGTGGGGCGCAACTATGCCGCACACGCGCGTGAAATGGGCTTTGACCCAGATCGCGAACCGCCGTTCTTCTTCTGTAAACCTGCCGACGCGGTGGTTCCGGTGGCGGCTGGTCAAACCCTTGAACTGCCGTACCCGTCGCAGACCGATAACTATCACTATGAGATAGAGCTGGTGGTGGCGATTGGGAAAAAGGGCAGCGATATACCGCTGGAAAAAGCGCACGAATATATCTGGGGCTATGCCACCGGTCTGGATATGACCCGTCGCGACAGGCAGATGGAGATGCGCCAGATGGGGCGTCCGTGGGAAATCGGCAAAGCGTTTGATCTCTCTGCGCCCATCGCGCCGCTGCATAAAGCCAGTGAAAGCGTAGATGTGAACAATGCGCCTATCTGGCTGCAGGTTAACGGCGACGATCATCAGCGGAGCGATATTCGCCACCTCATCTGGTCTGTGAATGAAACCATTAGCTATCTGTCCGGATTTTTCGAACTGCAGCCGGGCGATCTGATCTTCACTGGTACGCCAGAAGGCGTGGGGGCGGTAGTGAAAGGCGATGTGATCACCGGCAACGTAGACGGTTTAACCCCCATCGCCGTGAAGATTGTCTGAGGTGGATGATGAAGCTGTACAGTTTCTTTAATAGCTCCGCGTCATATCGCGTGCGTATTGCGCTGGCGCTGAAGGGGCTCGATTTCCAGACGGTGGGCGTCAACATTCGCATCGGTCAGCAGAACGAACTGGCCTATCGGCGGATGAATCCGCTGGGGCTGGTGCCGACGCTGGTGACCGACGACGGAGAATCGCTCGGACAGTCGCTGGCGATAACCGACTGGCTGGATGGCCACTTTCCGCAGTTGCCGCTGCTGCCTGCTGACTTCCCGATGCGCAGTCGGGTGCTGGAAATTGTCTATGCCATCGCCTGTGATATCCACCCAGTGAATAACATGCGGGTGCTGCGCTACCTGAGCGACGAGTTAAAGATCAGTGAAGAGGATAAAAAACGCTGGTATGCGCACTGGATCCAGCAAGGGTTAAGCGCAGTGGAACAGATGCTGCGCCAGAGTCATTCGGGGGCGTTCTGCGTGGGTGATGCGCCGACGTTGGCGGATTGCTGCCTGATCCCGCAATGGGCGAACGCGCTACGTATGGGCTGCGATTTGAGCGCATATCCACGGTGCAAGGCGGTCTATGATGCCTGTACCCAGCTTCCGGCGTTTATCGCCGCCGCGCCCGAGAACCAACAAGACAAAATTCCAGCCTGATAAGGAGAACGACAATGGCTAAAGTGACACGCGCAATTATCGTGGGTGGTGGGATTGGCGGCGCGGCGACCGCGTTATCGCTGGCCCGTCAGGGAATCAAAGTGATGTTGTTGGAGAAAGCGCATGAGATTGGTGAAATTGGCGCGGGCATTCAGCTCGGACCAAACGCGTTCTCTGCGCTCGACAGCCTTGGTGTGGGAGAGGTTGCCCGCCAGCGCGCCGTTTTTACCGATCATATCACCATGATGGATGCGGTAAATGCGCAGGAAGTCGTGCGTATTGAAACCGGACAGGCGTTCCGCGATCACTTTGGCGGTCCTTATGCGGTTATCCATCGGGTGGATATTCATGCTTCTGTGTGGGAAGCGGCGCTGGTTCATCCCAACGTTGAGTATCGCACTTCAACTAACGTGGTTGATATTCGCCAGACCGAGAATGACGTGACGGTATTTGACGAGCATGGCAACAGCTGGACGGCGGATATTTTGGTCGGCTGTGACGGTGTGAAGTCGGTTGTCCGTCAGTCTCTGATTGGCGATGCGCCACGCGTGACCGGGCACGTGGTCTATCGCGCGGTGATTGATTGCGATGATATGCCGGAAGATTTGCGCATTAACGCGCCGGTGTTGTGGGCCGGACCGCACTGTCACCTGGTGCACTATCCGCTGCGCGGCGGCAAACAATACAATCTGGTGGTGACCTTTCATAGTCGTCAGCAGGAAGAGTGGGGTGTGAAGGATGGCAGTAAAGAGGAGGTGCTCTCCTATTTTGCCGGTATTCATCCACGTCCACGGCAGATGCTGGATAAACCGACGTCATGGCGGCGCTGGGCCACTGCTGACCGCGAGCCGGTGGAGAAATGGGGCACTGACCGCATTACGCTGGTGGGTGATGCCGCGCATCCGGTGGCGCAATATATGGCGCAGGGAGCGTGTATGGCGTTGGAGGATGCCGTCACGCTCGGTAAGGCGTTACAGCAGTGTGACGGCGATGCGGCTGATGCCTTTGCCCTGTATGAGTCGGTGCGCATTCCGCGTACGGCGCGGATTGTCTGGTCGACGCGCGAAATGGGCCGCGTTTATCACGCTGCGGGCGTCGAGCGCCAGGTGCGTAATCTGCTGTGGCAAGGCAAATCACAGGCAGAGTTTTATCGCGGTATGGAGTGGCTGTACGGCTGGAAAGAAGATAACTGTCTGTTGCCGCGCTGAGCCTCTTTAATCTCCCGAACGGAGGCGCTACCATAGCGCCTCTTTTTTTGCGGGTGACGATATGCGTGTTTTACTGGCGCCGATGGAAGGCGTGCTCGATTCCCTGGTGCGCGAACTGCTGACCGAAGTGAATGATTACGATCTGTGCATCACCGAGTTTGTGCGCGTGGTGGATCAGCTCCTGCCGGCAAAAGTATTTCACCGGCTCTGCCCGGAACTGCATAACAACAGCCGCACGCCATCCGGTACGCAGGTGCGCATACAGCTGTTGGGCCAGTACCCGCAGTGGCTGGCGGAGAACGCGGCCCGCGCGGTAGAACTGGGATCGTACGGTATCGATCTGAACTGCGGTTGCCCGTCGAAGCTGGTCAACGGCAGCGGCGGCGGTGCGACGTTATTGAAAGATCCAGAGCTTATCTACCGCGGCGCAAAAGCCATGCGCGAGGCGGTCCCGGACCATCTCCCGGTGACGGTGAAAGTGCGCCTGGGCTGGGACAACAGCGATCGGCAGTTTGAAATTGCCGATGCCGTCCAGCAGGCTGGCGCCAGCGAACTGGTGGTGCACGGTCGTACCAAAGAGCAGGGCTATAAGGCCGAGCATATTAACTGGCAGGCGATTGGTGAAATTCGCCAGCGACTTACGATTCCGGTTATCGCGAATGGCGAAATCTGGGACTGGCAGAGCGCCCAGGATTGTATGGCCATCAGCGGATGCGATGCGGTGATGATCGGCCGTGGCGCGTTAAATATCCCGAACCTGAGCCGCGTGGTGAAGTACAACGAGCCGCGAATGCCGTGGCCTGAAGTGGTGAGATTGTTGCAAAAATATACCCGTCTCGAAAAGCAGGGTGACACAGGGTTGTATCATGTGGCGCGTATTAAGCAGTGGTTAGGGTATTTGCGTAAAGAATATTCAGAGGCAACGGCACTGTTTCAGGAGATTCGCGCGTTAAACAATTCACCGGATATCGCTCGGGCAATTCAGGCCATCAAGATTACCGCCTGACATCAGTTCCGGTAGGCCGGATAAGGCGTTTACGCCGCCA